>DAIUFK010000039.1:0-20061 GCA_036844615.1 Candidatus Dormiibacterota bacterium
CGTCATCGTCCGGCTCCAGGACCATCACCCATGCGCGCTGAGGGAGGCGGTGGCCTAGACGCTCCGCCTGGCGCGCGACCCTCTCGGCCTCGTCACCTTCCAGGCCGCCGGCCAGGACCTCCTCGACGAGGTCGCCCCGGAGCCGCCGTTCGACCTCGGCTGCCGCGCGCTCCTTTGCGAGCTCCAGCGCCAGCACCGTAGAGCCGTGCTCCAGGGCGCGGCGGCGCCCATGCGAGTCGACTGTCTTCTCGTCAACACCAACCGCGAGCAGGCCGAGCACGTCGGGGCCTGCGCGCACCGGCACGAGGTCGAGGGCGCGCGCGGGCCGGCCGGCATTGATCCTGACCTCGCGAGCGCCGGCCTGCGCCAGGGGGCTCGGCACGTGAATGCGCGCGGGCATCCCGTCGGAGGCCTCCCCCACGCCCCGCACGCGATATCCGTCCGCTGAGTAGAGGGCAGCCCGCCCTCCGGCGAGCGATCCGACTCCCTCGAGGATCGACTGCAGTCCGGCGCCCTCCAGTGAGAGCTTGGTGAAGCGCTCGTGAATGTCGTGCGACAGCTGGATCTCCGCGAGCTGGGACTCCATCGCCCTTTGCAGCTCGCTCCGCTCCAGGATCCCCGCCACCTGCCCTGCGATGGCCCGCAGAAAGTCGATGTCGCCCGAGTCGAAGTCACGTTTGAGAGCGGTCTGAACGTTGAGCACGCCAACCAGCCGTGGCCCTGATTCGATGGGAACTGAGAGCATCGAATGAAAGCGGTCTTCATCGAGGCCCGGCACCCACTTCCAGTGAGGTTCCTTGCTCACGTCGGCCACGATGGCGGGGCGCCTGGTCTCGGCGACCCAGCCGGTGATGCCCTCGCCCACCCTCATGACCACCTTGCCGACCATGGTCTCGTTAAGTCCGTTGGTGGCCGTCAGCAGCAGCTCCCGGCCGCGCGGCGAAACCAGGTACAGCGAGCACACGTCGGTGTCCATTGCCGATGTCGCCTCGCGGATGATGAGCTCGAGCAGCTCGTCAGGGCGTTGGGTGGAAGCGGCTGCCTGCGCCAGCCGCACGAGGAAGCTGAGCTCGCGGGCGGCGAGACTGGAATCCGTATCCCCTACGGCGACAGGCACCATCCCGAGCTTACGGCGCCCCTTCATAGTAAACCTCGTGCGAACAACACAATCTATTCCCAATGCATAGTGTGATCCATACAGGGCGCGCAGGCTTTCCCAGACGGAGTTAGGCTAGCGGCAGGTGCCGCTTCAACACTCTGGCCGCTGGCGCGATCACTTCGCCGGAGTCGACCTGCCGGTGCCGGTGCTCGGCGGCGGCACAGTCACGGGGATCAACTTCGACAACGCGGCAAGCACGCCGCCTCTGAAACGCGTGCGCGATGCAGTCACCGCTTTCTCGGACATGTATTCGAGCGTCCACCGGGGCACCGGCTACAAGTCGCGACTGGCGACTGAAGCTTATGAACAGGCGCGCGAGCGGGTCGCCGAATTCCTACAAGTCGATCAGAAAAGCCAGGTCGTCATCTTCGTCAAAGGCACCACCGACGCCCTCAATCGCATAGCGGCGGAGCAGGCTCGGCTGGACGGCAGGCAGGTGCTGGTGACGGAGATGGAGCACCACGCGGACCTCCTGCCCTGGCGCCATCGCAGCGGCCACAGGATGGTAGGCCTCACTCCGGATGGGCATATCGACCTCGACGCCATCGAACGAGCACTCAAAGAGAGCGGAGGCACGATTGGCCTTGTCGCCATCAGCGGCGCTTCCAACGTGACTGGGTTCATCTCCCCCATCCACGAGGTCGCCGAGCTTGCCCACCGATACGGCGCCCTCGTTTCGGTCGACGCCGCCCAGCTGGCGCCGCACCGCCGCATCGACATCAGGCCCGCTGACGACCCAGGGCACCTCGACTTCGTCTCGTTCTCAGGTCACAAGATGTACGCGCCGTACGGCGCCGGCGTGCTGGTCGCGCCTCGCGACTTCTTCGCGGGGGCGCCCGAGGTGATGGGCGGTGGCGCGATACGGATCGTGACGTGGGACGACACGGTGTGGGCAGATCTTCCCGACCGCGAGGAGGCAGGCTCGCCCAACGTGATAGGGGCGGTGGCCCTCGGGGTCGCGATCGAGGCGCTGGTCGAGCTCGGTTTCAACGACATGCTTCGCCATGAGGCCGCCCTGGCAGCGCATCTGCTGAGGGGCCTCAGCGGCATCCCGGGCGTTGGCGTCCTTGGTGGGCTCGAGATGAGGCAGGGCGCCGAGAGGTTGGGCCTCGTGAGCTTTGTCATCGAGGGCGTGCACCATGGGCTGGCGGCGGCGGCATTGAGCCACGAGTGGGGCGTGGCGGTACGCAACGGCTGCTTCTGTGCAAACCCTTACGTGTTCCACCTGCTACACATGACAAAGGAGGCGGTGGAAACGGTTGAGGGCGAGGTGAACGCTGACCATCGCAAGGCCCTGCCTGGCGCCGTCCGCGCAAGCCTCGCGCCCTACAACGACGAGGGCGAGGTCGATAGGTTCGTGGATGCGGTCAGGCGGGTCGCCAAGGGACAATTGAAGGCAAGATATGAACAGGCGGTCGACGGCACGTTCTCCCCGGTGGGCGGCTGGCCGGCGATCGAGAATCCGCTGCGGAGCCTATTGACGACTGCGTCTTCAACCAGTGCAAGAAAGGAGGGTTAAGGAGGGTTCATGAAGCTTCTGGCCGAGATTCTGCTGGCGATCTTCCTGCACCCGCTCGTTTGGGTCCTGTGCATCGTCAACATCGTGGGCAGGCAGGACATGGGCGGGTTGAGCAAGTTCCTGTGGATCATCATCACCTTCGTCTGGGGGATCGGCCCCATCCTTTACGTCCTGTTCGCGAAGGGGGCGTTCTGGTAGGGATGTGACCTCGTCGAGTCGGGAACGCTCGGCCAGCCGTGCGCTCGTGTTGGGACTCCTCGCTTTGCCGTTCGGACTCTTCGCGCCGTTTGCCATCTGGGCCGGGGTCACAGCCCTCCGCCGCATCCGAGCCTCCGGTGGGACGCTCAGTGGCGAGGCCTCCGCCGCAGTCGGAATCGCGGGAGGGCTCCTCGGGTTGACAGTGCTGATCTTCGGAGCTGCCTACTGGTTCATTGCGTCATGAGACGCGCCGCTAGCGTTGCGGCAGCCCTGCTGGTGTTGGTGGTGGCGGCGTTCACGTATCCCGGCGCGTTGGTCACCTCCGTGGTCGTCGGAATGACGCATCCGCCAGTTCCAGCGCCGGCGCCCGCCAGCGCGCTGCCGTGGCTGCACGTCGAGCATCCGCAAGGAGGGCAGCCGTACATAGCGGACGACCGGAAGAGGATGGTGCTCCTCCACGGCGCGATCCCACAAGGGCTGATCGACTTCTACTCCAGTGCGGACCCATCGCGCGCCAACCCCCCACCTTTCTATCCGATAGATCCAGCGGCATACGACGGCGGCAGATGTCCGGAAAACTCTGTCCTTTACATGCCAACGCCACCCCTCTGTCAAAGCGACATTGCGCAGATGGCCGGGTTCGGCTTCAACTCTCTTCGCCTGCCGCTCTCCTGGAGCCTGCTCGAGCCCGAACGCGGCCGAATCAACCAGCTCTACGTGGACCGAGTGGCGCAGGTTGTCGGCTGGGCCAGGTCGGTCGGCATGCACGTGATCATCGACATGCACCAGAACGGCTACTCGCGGTTTATCGGACCTGTGGCAGGCGCAACTGCGAAGCTGCGCTTCTATACAGGTGCTCCGGCGTGGGCGACGATCACTGACGGCTTGCCGTCCAGGGAGTACGCCGGCCAACGTGAGCTCAACCCAGCCGGGTTGGAGGCGAATACCAGCTTCTGGTACAACCGGGCCGGCATCCAGGACGCATACATTGCCGCGATCGCCTCGCTGGCCCAACGTTTCAAGGACGACAGCACGGTTGCCGGCTACAGCATTTTCAACGAACCCTTCCCCGGCTGGAACCTGCCGCCTGGCTTCGAAGATCTGCTCCTGTTTCCCTTCTATCGCAGAGTCGTCGACGCGATCGCGGGGGTCGGTGACGGGCTGCCGTGCTGGACAGGCTTCTATATGCCCTCTTTCTGCGGCTACCGCGACCTCGGTGTCCACGACCGGAATCACCTCTTCTTTCTTGAGTCCGGCCTGCTCCGCGAGGTCACCGACTTCCCGACGCACCTCGGCCTCCCGGTGAGCTCGTACCCGAACCTGGTCCTCTCGCTCCATGCCTATACGCACAAGTACACCTTCGACGCGTTGCTCAACCCCACCCAGAATCCCGACCAGGCGAGCTATCCATGGGGCGGATACGACCAGAGCTACACGCTTGGCGAACGAGAAGCGAAGGCGATCAACGCGGCCCTCTTCGTGTCCGAGTTCGGGTTCCCTCCTGGGTACGACAAGGCTGTGCTGGGGAGCCAGCTCGCCGAGATGGAGCGGCATCGGCTCGGCTTTGCATTCTGGACCTGGAAGGAAAACGGGGAGGGCAACTGGAGCATGTTCGACAGCGCAAGGGCGAACCAGACTCCCGAGAGGTTGAGCGGGTGCCTTCGTCCCGCGAAGGAACTCCTCCTCGCGAGGGTTTACCCCCTCGCCTCGGCCGATCCAAACCTCACCTACCGGTACGACCCTGGCGCCGGGGCGTTCTCGCTGAGCGCGCACGGACGATCCGGTGACGCGCCCACCATCGTCTACATCCCGCACGAGGTGACGGGCGCGGTGAGCGCGGGCGGAGGCCTCGCCGATGAGTCCGTAGTCAAAAGACCGGACGGCAGCCGGCTGGTGACTTCAACGCCGTCGGGTGGCGGCTTCTTCATCACCGTGGCCGCGGCGCCGATCGCGCTCGCGAGCTGCCAGTAGGAGGCCGATTGCGGCGGTAAATTGTCGCCGCTCGGCGGGAACCTGCATCAACTAATCTGTGGACGGGAAAAGGGGTGGGATTCCTATCTATTGCCGCCAGCGGAGCGCGCGTCACCAATGGTGTGGCGACCGCCCATCGGCCAGTGGCCAACGGCGCTGTGGTGGCGCAGCCAGTGGTCAGGCTCACCCGCGTTTCCAAGCTTTTTGGACGCACCTCGGTGCTCAACGACATCAGCCTCTCGGTGGCGCCGGGGGAGCTCGTTGAGATCACCGGCCCGAGCGGGGCAGGCAAGACCACCCTCCTGCGCCTGGTTCACGGGCAGCTCCGGCCGAATCGAGGTGAGGTCTGGGTCGAGGGGCGTGGCCTGCATCGGTGGTGGCGGCGGGGCCTTGGCAGGATCCGCCGCGACGTAGCTTTCGTCTACCAGGAGCAGCGTCTTCTGCCCCGCTTGACAGCTCTCGAGAACCTCGTGTTCGCGCTGCAGATCGGCGACCCGGAGGTTCCCCACGGCACCATCAAGAGGCGAGCTCTGGACGCCCTGGAGGGCCTGAGCCTCGCCCATCGTCGCCGCGCTTATCCACACCAGCTTTCCGCGGGCGAAAGGCAGCGAGTCGCGGTGGCGCGCGCCCTTGCGGGCAGGCCCAAGGTCCTGCTCGCGGACGAGCCGCTTGCCTCGATCGACGATGACAACGCACAGATCGTGATGCGCCTGCTCGAAGAGGCAGCGAGCAATGGGACCGCGGTCATCGTGGCCACCCACCGGCCGACCTTCACTGCCGACCGTGTGCTGCGGCTCCCGAGCGGGAAAGTCCTCGCCAACCGGGAGCGCCAACATGCGGCCAACGGCGCGAGCTCAGGGCTTTCCCTCTGGCGCCTTGTCCTGCCGGCGAACAGCAGGTCCCGCAAGAACGGGCACAACGGGCACAACGGGCACAACGGGCACAAGACCTCGACCAGGCTTCCGCTGTGGCGCCGCCTCATCGCCCTCGGCGACAACAGCTTTCGGCTGGTGGTGCTCAACGGCCTCAGCAGCTGGGCTCGCGATGTCAGGCTGACGGCGCCCGCGCTGGGATCGATGGCGATGACCCTGATGCTTTGCGGGATGCTCGCTCTGGTCGGGATCTCGATCGCCAGCGTGGCGGCGCAGGAGGCCGGCCAGGCCTCGATAGTCCGCGTCTACCTTGCCTCCAACGCGTCACCTGCCGACGTGACTGCCCTCGAAAGCCGCCTCCTGGCCGACGCCCGAGTGAAGTCGGTGACCCGCGTCAGCCCAGAGGAGGCCCTACGGGAAGCGAGCAGCCGGCCCGGCCTCGACGGCCTGGCGAGCCTCAGCGCCACCAACCCTTTCCCCGCCAGCCTCGACGTCCAGGTGAAGCAGGTGATGGCGGTGGCGGCGGTGGCGGCAGAGGTTGCGGGTGACCCTGCGGTCGACCCCTCCTACCCGACCTCTTACGACCCTGACACCTATGCCCGCCTGCGCAGGATCGCTTTCATCGTCGGCGGCATCGGCGCCGCGCTGCTGCTGCTCTTTGCGGCTGTCGCGTATGCAGTGGCAGCCAATTCGATGCGCTCGATTGCCGCCGCGCGTCAGCAGGAGGTGATGGTGACCCGTCTGCTCGGAGCGCGTGGCTGGATGGTGCACGGGCCTTTCGTGACGGAGGGCCTCGTGACAGGGGCGCTGGCCGGTGCTCTGGCAGGCGCCGTCGTAGCAGGCGCGTGGCTTCTCGCCTCCAGCTTTGCGGCACAAACCTATTCGCAGATCCTGCCCGGCGTGAGCCAGGACTCGGTTCGCTACGTGGTCGCTGCAGTGATGCTGGCAGGCCTTGTGCTTGGCGCGCTTACCGCGATGCTCGGGTTCCGCCGGATCCGCGCGTGAGGCGCGCGCTCGCCGCTGCTGCCACCCTCGGCGGGCTCATCGCGCTCCAGGTTTCCGGCGGGCTGGCAGTGGGCCCATCTCCCTGCCCCACAAGCTCGGCCGCGTCGAGCGCGAGGACCTCGTGCCCGCCCCCGAATCCCAACCAGGCGCTGTACGACCAGCTCACTACCCGCCTCGGCGGCGACCTTGCGCGGGCGCTGACAAGCGCCAATCAGCTCAGCGTCGCGCTCGCCGTGACCGGTGCGGATCAGCAAGCCCTGAACGCTCAGATCGCGAGCGAAGAGGCCAGGATCGCCGACCTGGAGGCACAGGTCACGAAGCTCGAGGCGCAGATCGCTGACACCCAGGGCCGCATCGACGTGGAGAGGGCCCAGATCGCATCGCTCGCGCGTGCGATCTACAGGCAGCCGGACTCGATGCTGGCGCTGGTCGCCCGCACTGGAAACCTGCACGACGCGCTTGTCGCTTCCGCGGATATGGTGATTGCCGGCCAGCGCGCTCACGCGGTGCAGGCAAGCCTCGAGGCTGATCTCGCAAAGTTGCAGTCAGACAGGACCGCGCGTCTCGCGGATCTCGACCGCGAGAACGGGGTGATGGCGCAGCTGTCAGCCAGCCTCAGTACGATGACCGCCCTCATCAGCCAGCAGAACGACGTCAGCGCTCAGCTGGGTTTGCTCACAGCACAGCTGAGGGCTGCTCAGGCGGGCCTGACCAACCAGCCCCCGAGCGTGACGGCGGCGCTGGCGCTGCTGCTCGAGCAGCAGGAGCAGGACCTCATCGCGCGGGCATACCAGGCGGCATGGAGCCAGGCCCAGGTCGGCGCGGGGCTGGCGATGGTGACGAGGACGTTGCCTGTGGGAAGCACGCTCCCGGGCCTCGTCCTCTCGTGGCCGGTCGCCCGCGCGCGGATGACCCAGCCTTTCGGCCCAAGCCCCCTCCTGCTGGAGCCCGCCCTCGGCACCTACCCGCACTTCCATACCGGGATCGACATCTCCACGTCCCTGGGAACGCGGGTGACGGCGGCCGCTGACGGTGTGGTAGTGGCGGTGGCCCACACAACAGTTGGCTATGGGAACTACGTGATAGTCGCGCACGGAGCGGGGATCATGACCCTGTACGGGCACCTTCTCGAGACCGACGTAAAGGTTGGGGATCGAGTGTCCCGCGGACAGAGGATCGGCCTCGAAGGGTCGAGCGGCCTTTCGACAGGGCCCCACCTGCACTTCGAGCTCCGAGTCAACGACCAGGTCACCGACCCGATGCCCTACCTGCCGGCGCTCAGCGGATCGACAACCCCAGCGCCCTGATAATCGCCGGCCGCTGACAAGTTGGCCTGTGGAAGAGTGCCCATGGAAGAGTGCCCACGGAGGGAATCGAACCCCCGACCTTGACGTTAGGACCGTCCTGCTCTATCCCCTGAGCTACGTGGGCGGGGAACTCGGAGAGTGTACTTGCAGCATCGTGGTCGGTTCAGGCGTCCCAGGGCGTTACTTCTCAGCAAACTCTCACGCTCCTCACAGGTAGGGTTCAGCGACCCGGGCCACTATGACGACCATGGAAAGCAACAACACGAATGACCCCAGGATCCGCGCACGCGAAGCAGCGATGCGGATGCTGAACCGGCTGACTGCCGGCGTCGCCGTCAGCGCGATCACCGCTGTTGGGATCGCCAGCGTGCTCAGCGCTTACACCATCCCCGGCACCGCCGCTGCCTCGACAGGGGCAACCGCGAGCACATCAACATCCTCAGGATCCACCTCGACCGGCCTTCAGTCGTCCTCGGGCTCGGTCAGCTCTTCGTCAAGCTCCGGCGTCGCGGTCTCCGGCGGCTCCTAGCCGCCTCCGTCGATGAACAACTCGATCCTCTGGTACACCACCAGGGGCGCAGGAGCGGTGTCGCTGATCCTTTTCAGCGCTGTAGTCGTGCTCGGCGTGCTTTCATCGCTGCGGTTCGAAACCACGAGCTGGCCGCGCTTTCTCACCACCGGCCTGCATCGAAACCTCTCGCTGATGGCGCTGGTTTTCCTCGCCCTCCACATCGTCACAGCAGTCGTGGACCCCTTCACCCACCTCGGCTGGCTAGCGGCGGTCGTGCCCTTCTCTTCCTATTACCGGACGTTCTGGCTCGGCCTTGGAGTGATCGCCGTCGAGCTGATGATCGCCATCGCGGTCACCAGCCTGGTGCGGGGGGTCATCGGACACGCCGCCTGGCGAGCGATCCATCTGCTGGCCTATGCGTCCTGGCCCATCGCTGTCGTCCATAGCTTCGGCACCGGGACCGACACCTTGTCGGCGTGGATGCTGGTCATCGACGTGGTCTGCATCCTGGGGGTCGCGGGCGCGGTGGTCGCGCGCCTGCTGGCCCGGCCGCCTGACCCTCTCGCGGCCGATCGCGCTCGATTCAGAGAACGCGTTTCGAGGAATCTCCCCAGGTGACAAACCTGAGCCTGTTCGCTGGGCCGCCACCGAACGCCGGCGCCGAGCGCTTCGCCGATCACACAAGGCGACTCGGCCATCGGCCTGCCGGCAACCGGACCTTGATCGACACGCTTGATCGCAGCGGGCTCGTCGGGCGGGGCGGCGCATCGTTCCCCGTCGGCATCAAGTGGAGATCGGTCCACAGCCGGTCCCGAGGCGGCGCGGTGGTCATCGCCAACGGAGCCGAAGGCGAGCCACTCAGTCGCAAGGACCAGACCCTGATGACGCTCCGGCCGCACCTGGTGATCGACGGCGCATTGCTCGCCGCCGACGCTGTCGGCGCCAGTCGAGTCCTCTTTATGTCGGCGAGGCGCACGCTGCGGCGGTGGCTGCGATGTCGCGGGCTCTTGCCGAGCGCTCGACCGTGGACACCTCGCGGGCGACTCTGCTTACAGCTCCCCCGAGCTACGTGGCAGGAGAGGAAACCGCTGCCGTCCACTTCGTCAACACGGGCGTCGCCACGCCGACTGCGACTCCGCCACGACCATTTGAGCGTGGCGTCGACGGCCGTCCGACACTGGTCCAGAACGTTGAGACCCTTGCCCACGCCGCCCTCATCGCGCGCTTTGGCGACGAGTGGTTCCACTCACTCGGCCTGAATCACGCCACCGGAACGATCCTTCTCACGGTGAGCGGAGCGGTCGCCAAGCCTGGTGTCATCGAGGTGGCCAGCGGGTCGACGGTCGACGAGGTGCTTGGGATGGCGGGCGGCGTCCGCGGCCAAGCGCGCGCCGTGCTCCTTGGCGGCTATTTCGGCGGCTGGATCAGCGCGCAGCAGGCGGGAACCATGGTCCTCGACCCGAAGGGGCTTCGAGCCGCCGGCGGGTCGCTCGGCTGCGGTGTGGTAAGCGTCCTCGACGAGGTCGCCGATCCACTCGACGTCTCCGCCCGGATAATGCAGCACCTTGCCAATGAGAGCGCCGCCCAATGCGGGCCCTGCTTCTTCGGGCTGCGCAGCCTTGCAGCAGCCACCACCCGCCTCGCGCGCAGGCAGCCTGAGCACGGCGACCTGCCGCAGCTTCACCGCTGGGCGGCGATGGTCAGGGGTCGCGGCGCGTGCCGCCACCCTGACGGCGCAGTCGCTTTCCTGCAGTCGGCCTTGACGCTTTTTGAGCCGGAGTTCGCCGCCGCCGCGGGCGCACGCGGCCGCAGGGCATCCTGAGGTGGCCACCATGGAGATGTGGATCGACCGCACGAAATGCGACGGCCACAGGCTGTGTGCCGAGCTCTTCCCCGAGATGATCCGACTCGACGATTGGGGCTATCCGATCATCACTCCAGGCGCGATTCCCCAGGCTCTCCTGCCTCACGCCGAGCGCGCTGTCGCCGGCTGTCCGGTCCTCGCTCTTGCGCTGAGACGCCAGGAGCGCAAGCCCGGCCAGTGAGCCGAACGCCGGTCGCCGCCGTCGATGGCAGGGCGTTCGGCGGACTGCTGAGGGTGGTCGTCACCCGAGCGCCGGACCTGGCCGCGGCCAAGGCAGCTGTCGACGAGGTGGTGAGTGCTGTAGACGCGGCAGCCAGCCGGTTTCGCGACGACAGCGAGCTCAGCCGGCTCAACGCGACTCCGGATCGCGAGGTAATGATCAGCCCGCTGCTGGCGAAGCTGATCGCCGCCGCCTTGCGCGGCGCGCGCCTCACCGGCGGCGCGGTGGATCCGACTGTCGGCGCCGCGGTCAAGCTTGCCGGCTACGACGCGGACTTCGGCGCGGCGCCTGCCGACGGCTTCGCGATCGACCTTGTAGTGAGTCGCGTTCCCGGGTGGCAGGCTGTCGTCTTCAACGAAGGCTCGCGCATCATCAGGGTGCCTCGCGGTGTCGAGATCGACCTCGGCGCCACCGCGAAAGCGCTCACGTCCGACCTCGCCGCAGCCGCGGCGCTCGCGAAGATCGGCGGCGGAGGGGTCCTCGTGAGCCTTGGCGGCGACATCGCCGTCGCCGGCGAACCGCCTGATGAAGGCTGGCTCATCCAGGCGAGCGAGGACAGCGGCGCACCCATCGCGGACGGCGAGGAGACGATAAGCATCACGTTGGGAGGAATGGCCACCTCGAGCACGACGGTTCGCAGGTGGACGAGAGGCGGTGTTGCCCTCCACCACATCATCGACCCCGGCACGGGTCTTCCCACCGACGGTCCCTGGCGGACGGTCACCGTGGTGGCGGGCTCGTGCGTCGATGCCAACATCGCCTCGACCGCCGCCATCGTCATGGGCACATCGGCAGTCGGATGGCTCGATTCGCAACGGCTCCCGGCGCGCTTGGTCGACAGGGCAGGATCGATCCATCGGGTGTCGGGGTGGCCATCGCCAAGCTAGTTCCCACTCGTTTCTCAGCAAATTCACAGATAATCGAAGCAGGATTACGCCTGTGAATAAGGACGGGGCGCGAGTTCTCGTCGTTGACGACGAGCCAAACATCACCGAGCTGGTGGCGATGGCGCTGCGCTATGAAGGCTTCACGGTGAAGACGGCTGCGACCGGTCGTGGAGCGCTGACAGCGGTCAGCCAGTTCACCCCAGCGCTCGTCATCCTCGACGTGATGCTTCCTGACATCGACGGCCTCGAGGTGCTCAAGCGTCTGAACGCCGCCGGCCACAAGGTGCCGATCATCTTCCTCACCGCCAAGGATGCGACCGAGGACAAGGTCCACGGGCTCACCGTCGGCGGGGACGACTACGTGACCAAGCCGTTCAGCGTCGAGGAGCTGATGGCGAGGGTTCGCGTGGTGCTGAGGCGCAATGGAAACGACGGGCAAACCGACGGGAGGCTGACTCTCGCCGACCTCGAGATGGACGATGAGGGCCACGAGGTCCGGCGCAAAGGCCAGGTGGTCGAGCTCACGAACACCGAGTATCGATTGCTTCGCTACCTGCTGGTCAACGCAGGCCGGGTCCTCACACGCAGCCAGATCCTCGACCACGTTTGGCACTACGACTTCGGAGGCGACGCCAGCGTGTTGGAGACCTACGTCAGCTACCTGCGACGCAAGGTCGATCGCTACGAGCCGCCGCTCCTGCAAACGGTCCGCGGCGTCGGATACGTCTTACGCGCGCCGAGGCCATGACCCAGTCGCTCCGTGGGCGGCTGCTCATCGGCGTCATCTCCCTCGTCGTCATCGGGCTCTTGATCTCCAACGTTGCCACCTACCTGACGCTGCAGTCTTCGCTGCTGGGCCGCATCGACGCGCAACTTGGCGCGCGATCAACCGTCGACACCGCTGTCAGCGTTCTGAACAGTCCAAATTGCCAGGTGCGTGGGCCCGGCGCCGCGACAAGCTTTCCTGCCGGAACGGTGGTCGAGCTGATCGGCTCGGACGGCAGCGTCCTCATCGACTGCCGTGTTCAGCAATTCGGCTCGTCAAGCTCGACCGCGAGGCCTGTGCTGCCGAGGACGCTGCGAAATGTCGGTATCGACAAGCCGAGCCCTCCGTTCACTGTCGACGGCACGGGCGGGGTGGCCCACTATCGCGTCACTGACTGGCCGGAGAACTCATTCGTCGAGGGGACGTTCGTGGTGTTCGCGATTCCCCTGACGGAAACCCAGTCCACCCTCAGCGACCTTTTGCTTCGCGAGCTGCTGATCAGTCTCGGTGTCGTCCTGGCGACTGCCATCGTGGCGTTCCTGATCATTCGGATAAGCCTGCGGCCGCTACAGCGGATGGGCAATGTGGCAGCGGATATCGCGGCAGGGGACCTGACCCGACGCGTCGAGCCGGCGACCCCGAGAACCGAGATCGGGCGGCTCGGCCTGGCGCTGAACGGAATGCTCAGCCAGATCGAAGCTGCGTTCGCCGAGCGAAGCGCCTCCAACGACCGCCTGCGGCGCGTGATCGCAGACGCCTCCCATGAGCTGCGTACCCCGCTGACATCGATCCGCGGTTACGCGGAGATGCTCAGGCGCGGCGCCGAGGAATCGCCCAAGGACTCCGAGGCCGCTCGCAGGCGAATCGAAGAGGAGTCGATCCGGATGACGGGGCTTGTCGACGACCTGTTGGTCCTTGCGCGGCTGGACCAGGGCAGGCCCATGGACAAAGCTGCAGTCGACCTGCGCGCGATCGCCACCGATGCTGTCGCCGACGCGCGAGTCGTCGCTCCTCAACGCCAGATCAACCTCAGCGCCAACGGCCCGGTGATCGTCACCGGCGACGACACGCGCCTGCGCCAGGTCCTCGGCAACCTCGTGCGCAACGCGCTGGTCCACACGCCCCAGCTCACCCCGATCGACGTTGCGGTTGCCACCGACGACTCAGTCGGCCGCGTGTCGGTTGCCGACCACGGACCTGGGCTTGCGGCGGAGGATGTCGAGAAGATCTTCGAACCCTTCTATCGCGCCGATCCGAGTCGCAGCCGCGACCGGGGAGGGGCAGGGCTCGGCCTCTCGATCGTCAGCGCGGTGGTCAGCGCGCACGGCGGGCACGTGAAAGTCACGCAGACGGAAGGTGGCGGCGCCACCTTCGAGGTGGAGCTGCCACTCTCCTCCCCACAACCGCCAGCACGTACGGCCGGCCCGATGGGGCGAGTTTAGGGCAGCCCAGCCATTATGCCAATAGCGGCTTGGGTGCCCTTTAACAGCGACTCTAAGGAGATTCCAAGGTTTCTCTCAGGCCCGCCTGAGCCTGGGGGACGATCATTGGCCTCATGCCGACAGTGCTGCGCCAGACCATGCGCGATATCGCGTTCCAAAAGCTTCGCGACCTGACCATCGCGATCGCCGTCGCCGCCGCGGCCTGCGTCGGCCTCATCGCATGGGTGAGCGCGGCCACCATTCCGGGTACCGCAACAGGTTCCGACCTCTCCGGAAACACGGCCACAGGCGTCGATGACCAGCCCTCAAACAACGGCGACGGTTTCGTCCAGGCGCCACCTCGCAAGGCACGGTTTGGCCCCGGCGTGGCGGTATCAGGAGGCTCAAGGTGATGATGATCGGACCGCACGGTGGCACGCTTCCGTTCGCAATCCTTGGCGGGATCGCGTGGCTCGCCATCCTGGCGGGCATCGTTCTGCTCGTGATCTGGGCGGTGCGGGCGATCCCCTCGAGCTCTCTGATGAGGAGCGGTGCGCCCGCGACAGCCCAGTCTCCTCTCGACATCCTCGCCCGCCGATTCGCCGCGGGCGAGATCAGCGCTGAGGAGTACCAGCGCGCGCGGGACATCCTCCGCGGTGAGGACCCGCCCAAGCCATGAAACAGCGAACCCTCGGCATTCTCGGCGGCGCGCTGTTGGTGGGCGGGATCGTCCTCGGTGTAGCAAGTGGCATCGCCGCGAACAGGATCGCGCCACAGAATGCGGCCGCAATACACCGGCCCGGTCCTGGGACGTTCCCAGGGCACAGAGGGCCGGGCCAGCCTGGAGCCTCCTTTGGCGACCCACGCCGGCGCGGCTTCCCCGCACCCGGCCAGCGAGCGCCGATCCCCGCCAGCCCGACCACCTCGGGCTGAGCTAACTCAGACCTCTACTCCCCCAAGTTGTGAGGGGCGCTCAACGCGCCCCTCACTTATTTCAGGCGGGTTCGGGAGCGCCCTCGCCCGCGCCGATACGGCGGTGCAGCATGGCGAGCGGGCGCGGAGCCCACCAGTTCGCGCGACCCAGGATCCTCATCACCGAAGGCACCACAAGGATGCGCACGATGGTGGCGTCGACGGCGATCGCTATCGCGAGACCAACTCCAATCGCTTTGATGATCACCACATCGGCAAGCGCGAAGGCGAGGAACACGGCGACCATGATCGCTGCAGCGCCGGTGATCAACCGCCCGCTCTTCTCCAGGCCCATCGCCACGGCGGCCTGGTTGTCGCCGGTCCGCTGGTACTCCTCCTGGATGCGGCTGATCAACAGCACCTCATAGTCCATCGACATGCCGAACACGATGCTGAAGAGGATCACAGGCACGCTGGGGTCGATCGATTGCGGGGTGAAGCCGAGCAGGTGGCTCAGATGACCTTGCTGAAAGATCCAGACCATAGCGCCGAAAGAAGCCGAGATCGAAAAAAGGTTGGTCACCACAGCCTTCAGCGGAAGGACGACCGAGCCGGTGAGCAGGAAAAGGATCACGTAGGTGACGAGGATCACGGAACCGACCGCGATCGGGGTGCGCTGGAGGATGTAGTTCACGATGTCCAGGTCGAAAGCTGTAGGCCCGGTCGCCAAGACCTGGCCGTCCTGCACGCTTTCCGCACGTACAGCTATCACCAACGAGCGAGCCTCGTCACTGGTGCCCTGCTTGTTGGTGACGACCGAGATGAGGACGAGATGCTTTCCAGATCCGAGAGCAAGCGCTTGCTGCAGCCCGCTTGGCAGCTGCGTGGTCGGACCCGAGTACAGACGTTGATAGTCGGCGCGTGTGAGGCTGGGGTCGACGTTGACGAAGCTCTCCACGCGGAGGACGTTGGGCAGTGCGGCGAGGCGGCGAGTCAGGTCATAGATGTCGCCGATGTGGCCTGAGGTGAGTGGGCTCGCGTCGGGGTAGTACACCGCGGCGTCGATGGTCGTCTGGTCCTGGCCTGGAAAATCGCTCACGAGCGTGTCGAATCCCTGGCGCGCCTCGTTCGCCGGCGGCAGCACGTCGACGTCGCCATTGGCGAGGCGCAGCTGTAGGAACGGTGTGCCCGCGAGCAGGAGAAGCGCGAGCGCAGGCACGAGGACCACCCACGGACGCCTCATCACCCAGAGGGCCATGGAGTGCCACGCTCCAGTTCCCGCCGGTTTGCGGCCGCCGAGGAACGGAAGTCGCAAGCGATCCACCTTCGGTCCCATCACCGACAGCACGGCGGGCAGGAACGTAAGACCGTAGATGACCGCGAGGGCGACGACAATGGCTCCCGCCGCGCCCATCGACGCGAGGAAGGTGCCCTGGAAGAACAGCATCGCCGAGAGGCCGACCGCGACGGTCACGCCCGAGAACGTGATAGCCCTTCCTGCCGTCGACATCGACCTCGCCACCGCGTCCTCTCTCGAGGCCCCGTTCGCAAGCTCGTCACGGAAACGATTGACGATGAACAGCGAGTAATCGATCGCCACCCCAAGGCCGATGAGGGTCACGATGTTGATCGCGTATTGCGAGACGTCGGTGAAGCGCGCAAGGAACAAGGTGCCGCCGACACCGCCGACGATCGCAAGCACGCCGACTCCGATCGGCAGGATCGCGGCGACGAGGGACGCGAAGATAACCACGAGGAGCAGCAGCGTGATCGGCAGCGCGACCTTTTCTGCCCGCTGCAGGTCCTGCTCGAGGGTGTTGTTGAACGCGAGGTTGAGCGGCACCTGGCCTGTCGCGAGCACGCTCAGCGGGGCCGGATGAATTTCGGCGATCACCTGGTCCACATACCCCTGCGCCTTCAACGAGGGGTCTTTGAAATGGACGATCACAAGTGCCTTGTGCGAATCCTTCGAGATGTAGCTGGATTTCGCGATGCTCAGGACTGAGTAGGGCGTGTCGACCCCGACCACCCGCGTGTCTCCAAGCACGGGGGCCAGCGACTGCTCGACAGCCGTTTCGAAAGCAGGGTCGGTAGCGTTCAGCGTGTCGCTGGTGAAGATGAGCTCCATGCTCGAACCGACCGGCGCCTGAGCCTGCTCTGGCTGGATCTCCCTCGCGATGAGCTTCGCCGCCTGGCCCGCCGCAAGGCTGGCGCCAAAACCTCCGTTGCCCGCAAGCGTTCCGCCGGTGAGGACGCCCGCGATCGAAAGACCGAGAAGCACCGCTGACACGAGCAGCGTCGCCCATCGGCGGCGATAGACAAAACGGCCCCAGCGGTCGAACACCCGCACCACGATACAGTCCGGGGTTACCGCGACTCGCGGATCAGATCGCGGCTATGTGAGCTTCCACTGGATCGACTTGAGGACCGGCGACGCCTCGTTGATGAAGTTGTTCAAGTTGGACTTCGGGGTGAGCAGAATCACCAGGTAGTAGACACTGCCGTCGGAGTTCGCGCCGGCGAAGATCGGAGCGGCGATCTGAACGCTCTGGCCGCCCGCCGACAGTGTGAAGCAGAGCTCCCAGAAGATCCCGGGTTGGCCACCCAGCGTGCCCGTGGTGGTTTTGCTTCCCGAGCAAGCCTTGGTGTCCGGATACTTGCCCTGGAAGAACTTGTCGACCTGGTCCTTGTTCTGCTGAGCCGACTGGGATGGGCTCGAGGCTCCGCTTCCGACCGCGACCGAGCCGTTCCCGTCAGGGTTTGTGAGCGCGATGCTCTGGTCGTCCTTGTTCTGGACGCTCCACCCGGCGGGCAGCGTCAGAATCTCGCCCTTGTTCGCAACAGTGCTTCCCGAGGTCGTCGCCGGTGTCGGTGTGGCGACGGGGCTTGGCGTGCCGGCAGGGCTCGGGCTCGGCAGGATGCCGGAAGTGCCCTGGTTGGAAGTGGTCCTGTTGCTCAGCACCGCGATCGCGGTCCCGGCTCCGGCCATGACGAGGACCAGGACGACGATTGCCGCGATGATGAGCATCCAGGGAGTGCGGTGCACAGGGGGCTGCGGCCCGACTGCGCTCGGCTGGTAATACGGACTCTGATATCCGCCTGGCGGCGGGGGCGGGCCTGGCGGAGGACCCGGCAGCGCTGCGCCGGGCGCAGCCGCAACCGCTGGGCTGAAGCCAGGTTGGGCCATGGCGACGGCGAGCGGCGTCCCGCACGCCTGGCAGAACTGGTTCCCGTCGGGGTTCTGGGTGCCGCACCTCGCGCAGATGACAGCCATCTAGACCTTTCCCGAAGGGGTTGGGGTGCTCGCGGGATCTTTTCGGGGCCTGCGGCTCCTCCTGATCGCGTTGGGGGCGGCGGTCAGAGCCATGCCACAGTTGGGGCAGAAGCCTGACGCGACGATATGCGTGTGGCAGCTCGGGCAGACGGTCTCGGCAAATCCCATGTGCGCGGCTTCTTCGAGCAGCGCGTGGTGAAGGAGGTAGCGGACGTAGATCAGCAGGGCTCCGACCACGACCGCCTGCCAGACGAGGATCGCCAGTGGATTCACTGACGAGTCCTTCATGATCAGCGTGCCGGCGGAGAACGCTATGTGGGCGATCACTGCCATCGCCACTCCACCGATCTCCCGACCCGCCAGGCGTCCGCGGCGGTAGCGCCAGATCGTCGCGACGACCATTCCTGTCGCGCTGCCCTGGAGAAGAGGCTGGAAGATGGCGAGCGTCGAGAGGTCGTAGATCCAGTTGCCTGGCGCCACGTGCGCGGGGAGGCTCGTCAGGGCGCTCGAAAATCCGATGAGGCCCTCCGCCAGGCTGAAGCCGAGACCCGCCGCGACTCCGAACACCAGGCCGTCGACGGTTTCGGGGAAATCGGCGCGGTTAGGCAGGAAGAACGCGGGGACGGCCTTCAGGATCTCCTGAACCACCGGCATGACGAGCCCGACGATCAGCAGGGCGCCGATGCTGACGCCGGGGTTGGCCAGCGGGTTGACGTTGTAGTCGAACGGGTTGTAAATGGCGCGGCCCAGGATCGTGACCACGATGCCGACGATGATTCCGCCACCGAGCGTGAAGCCGAGGACTGTCGCCGGCTCGTCGCGGTAGACCTGCGCCTCATATAGATAGATGAGGTAGAGGACCGGGACCAGGAACACGGACACCAGGATTGCCGCGGTGATCAGACCCGCCAGGTAGAGCACAAGGACGCCGGCGAGGCCGGCGATGAAGGCCCAGCGGAACTCGTGGACCTTGTTGTGCCCAAGGTGAGGGAACAGGGTGGTGATGACCGAGGGCTGGGCGACGTGCTCGCCGGGGTGCGCGGCGTAGCGGTGCTCGCGCAGCTTGGCGTTGCCGGATTCCTGGGTAGTGCCCTGATGGGCCCCACATCGCGTGCAGAAAACGCCGTCTGGGACGTCCTGCGCGCAATGGTCACACTGCATCGGCCACCTCCAGTCGCGACGGTCTGCCGAAGACGTTCGGGTCCTCGATGCAGCCGAGCCCGTCAAGGATAGTGGGCCAGCCCCAACCTTGTATCGCTTAAGCGCTAGGCGCTGCTCGCGGCTTCCTCGGGGACCCAGCCCCTGATCCAGTGGCACGAGGCGTGGCCCTGGTGTTTGTCGAAGTAGTGCTGGTGGTAGTCCTCGGCGGGCCAGAAGTGGGGAGCCGCCACGATCTCGGTCACGATGGGCTTGTCGAAGTAGCGCTGAGCAACGGCTGCCGACTTTCGGGCGGCTGCCTCCTGCTCGGCATCGTGGAAAAAGATCGCTGACCTGTATTGAGGCCCGTGATCGGGGCCCTGGCGGTTGAGCGTCGTCGGGTCGTGCATGTTCCAGAAGGCGTTCAGGAGCTCGTCGTACGTGACCTTCTCCGGGTCGTAGGTGACCTCAACCGCCTCAGCGTGTCCGGTCCGCCCAGTGCAGACCTGCTCGTAGGTCGGGTTGTCACGGTTGCCGCCCGCATAGCCGGACACGGCGTCGACGACGCCAGGAATCTGGTTGAAGAGGTGCTCGACACCCCAGAAGCATCCGCCGGCGAAAATGGCTTTTTCCATCTCATCGCCAGCATACGCCGCCACCTATGATGCCCCTCGCCATGTCGCACCTTCCGTCAGGCCAGCCACCACCGATCAAGTCCAAACGTGGATGGCTGCACTTTGCGACCATCGACATCACGCCGCTGCGCCGGCACCGAGACTTTCGCCTGCTGTTCATCGGGCGGCTCGTCTCGTTCTTCGGCAGCATGATCACCGTCGTCGCAGTTCCCTACCAGGTGTACCAGCTGTCTCACAGCGTTCTGCTGGTCGGGTTGCTCGGCCTTGCGGAGCTGGCTGCGCTGATCGTCTTCGCCATGCTCGGTGGTGCGCTCGCGGACGCCGCCGACCGCAGGAACATGGTCCTGCTCAGCGAAGCGGGCCTGATGGTCGGCAGCCTCCTCCTCGCCGGCAACTCGCTGCT
>DAIUFK010000040.1:0-6938 GCA_036844615.1 Candidatus Dormiibacterota bacterium
GAAGCGCGTCTTTGGCATCGTAACAATGTCAGCAACATCTGTGACTAAGAGGTTGCCATCCGCACCATTGCGCGCGTCATGGCCGAAAGACCCTGCCGGTTCGGGACCCACGACCCTAGAGCACGGGGGCCGAACGGCAGGCGACGTGGATCAGCCTGACCTGTTGACTTGATGTAGAGCCGTCCAAAAGCTAGTAAGAGCCTCGAAAGAGGCCGATTTCCAAGGAGAAACGAAATGGAAAAGTCAATTCGATGGCGGATCGTCAGTCTTCAGGCGATGTTGGTACTCATTCTGGCATCTGCCTCCGGCTTCCTCTTCTACGAGGGCAACTTCGTGACCACGATGGTGCACGACGAGCTCGTGTCGCAGAGGGTCTTCTTCCCGGGTACCGACCAGATCAAGGCAGGCGGCGCTCTTGACCCCGCCAAGTTCTCGGCTGAGATCCGAGCCTACGCTGGCCAGCAGGTCGACAATGGCGACAAGGCAAGGGTTTACGCCAACGACTTCATCGGCGTGCACCTGGCGGGTATTGCCGGCGGCCTGACCTACTCTGAGGTCAGCAGCGCGGCGAGCAAGATGAACGCACAGGTCGCCGCGACCCCGACCACCGACCCCAACTACACAGCGCTCCAGGCACAGCAGGCGACTCTCGCCGGCCAGAAGGCAAGTCTGTTCCAGGGTGAGATGCTTCGAGGCACGCTTCTCAACTCGTGGGGTTGGTGGATGGTGGGTAACTACACCGTCTATGCCGCACTCGGACTCATGGTCGCGGCGCTGGGCGTGCTCGGCGCGCTCGTCTTCGAACTGCAGGTCGCATCGCGCAAGGTCGAGACATTCAAGGCCGTGCAGAAGATCGTCGCTGCGTGACAGCTCTATAGGACGGCGACACTCCGGCGGGCTCGGCCCGCCGGAGTTCTTTGTTGTTCGCGCACGCACGGATCCCTTGAGTCGTAGTTAGATAAGCGCAACGTGGCGCTTTCTGAAGCAGTCGCCAGGCCCGCCGGCGCAGATCGTGCCGGTGTCACGAATCCATACAGCCGCCTGCCCAACTGGCTCTACCCGGCCTTCGTGGTGGTCGCGCTCAGCCTGTTCGGCATCTTCGCGATCTGGGCGGTCTTCTTGCAGCCTCTTGGTTATTACGCGCCCTACCTCAGCCCTTTCGACTCCCCGCCGATCACTGTGGAGCCGATCCCGCCCGGTGTCTGGGTTGCGTGGGCGCCATTGGTGTTTCGCCTCAGCTGCTACTACTACCGCAAGGCCTATTTCCGCTCGTTCTTCTGGCACCCACGCTCCTGCGCGGTGGGTGAGCCGAAGCGCGGGCCCTACCGCGGAGAGACCGCGTTTCCGTGGGTCTTCAACAACCTTCACCGCTTCGCCTTTTACGCGACGGTGGTGCAGGTCGGCTTCCTGTGGTTCGACGCCATCGTGGCCTTCGACTTCGGCGGCCACCTCGGCATCGGACTTGGCAGCGTGATCATCCTGGGCAATGTCGTGCTTCTTTCCGGGTACACGTTCGGCTGTCACGCCTTCCGCCACCTGAGCGGTGGAGAGCTCGACTGCTTCTCGTGCTCGCTCGCCGCCCGAGCCCGGCATCAGCTTTGGAAGGGCGTCACGGTGCTCAACATCAAGCACGACAGGTGGGCCTGGGCAAGCCTGTTCTCCGTGGCGGCGGCCGACATCTACATTCGCCTCCTCCTGGCGGGCGTCCTGCACGACCCACGGTGGGTGTTTTGAGCGCCGTCGAGCTCGAGACGGTCGACACGGATGTCCTGGTTCTTGGGGCGGGAGGGGCGGGCCTACGCGGCGCGATCGCGGCAGCGGAGGGCGGCGCCCGCGTGCTCGTCGTCTGCAAGTCGCTTCTTGGCAAGGCCCATACCGTGATGGCCGAAGGTGGCGTTGCCGCCGCCATGCACAACGTTGCGTACCAGGACTCGTGGGAGGTGCATTTTGCCGACACGATGAAAGGGGGCAAGCTCATCAACAACTGGCGTATGGCCGAGCTCCACGCCAAGGAGTCGCCGGAGCGAGTGCTCGAGCTCGAGCGGTGGGGCGCGGTGTTTGATCGCACCTGGCAGGGTCGTATCCACCAGCGGCCCTTTGGAGCGCACACCTATCCGCGCCTTGCCCACATCGGGGACCGCACCGGACTCGAGCTCATCAGGACCCTCCAGGACCGCGCCGTGCACACAGCCGGTGTGGAAGTGCACATGGAGGTGACGGTGTTCAAGCTGCTGACCGCCGACGGCCGCGTCGTCGGCGCGCTCGCCTACCGGCGCGCGGACGGCTCGCTCCTCATGTATCGCTGCGGAGCCCTCCTGCTTGCCAGCGGCGGCGCAGGCAAGATGTACCGGGTCACTTCCAACTCCTGGGAGAGCACGGGCGACGGGACCGCACTCGCCTTCGACGTCGGAGCACAGCTCCGAGACATGGAGATGGTTCAGTTCCACCCCACCGGAATGGTCTGGCCGGCGGGTGTGCGCGGCATCCTGGTGACCGAAGGGGTGCGAGGCGAAGGCGGAGTGCTGCGCAACAAGGACGGCGAGCGCTTCATGGAGAGATATGACCACGAGCGAATGGAGCTCTCGTCGCGAGACGTCGTCGCCCGGGCAATCAACTCGGAAGTCATCGCCGGCCGCGGGACACCGCACGGCGGCGCCTACCTCGACATCACGCACCGGAAGCCTGAGTTCATCAAGCGCAAGCTTCCATCGATGTACGAGCAGTTCCTGAAGCTGGCCAAGGTCGATATCACCAAGCAGCCGATGGAGGTGGCGCCCACCCTTCATTACATGATGGCCGGGGTGCGCGTTGAACCTGAGACCGGGGCGACGACAGTCGCCGGACTCTACGCCGCGGGCGAGCTTGCATCAGGCCTGCACGGGGCCAATCGGCTTGGTGGCAACTCCCTGAGCGACCTGCTGGTCTTCGGCAAACGGGCCGGCGACGCCGCGGGCGAGGCCGCAAAACGCAGTCCGAAGATCGCTGATGCGAAGATCGACCCAGCGCACGTTCAGGGGGCGATCTCTGCCCTGCTAGCGCCCTTTGACCGCCCGGCCGGCGAGAGTCCGTACAAGCTTCAGGCGGAGATCCAGGACGTGATGTCGACTCATGCGCCGATCGTTCGCGACGCGGCGGGTCTCGAGGAAGGGCTTGAGAAGATCACGGACCTGCGCGGTCGGGCGCAGGTCTGCGGGACTGGCGGCTCAACTACACGTGCTTTCAATCCGGGCTGGCACACCGCGTTGGACATCCAATCGATGCTCGTCAACGCGGAGGCGCTCTTGCGGTCGGCGCAGTTGCGCAAAGAAAGCCGCGGCGCCCATGCCCGTTCCGACTATCCGAAGACTGACGACGAGCTTGCTCGCGTCAACTTCGTCGTCGACAAGACTTCCGATGGGATGCGCGTGAGCGCGCAGCCGATTCCGCCGATGCCTGAGCACCTCGCGGCAGCGTTGCAGAGGTCCTATGCGCTGTACACACCCGAGGAGACGGAATAGGTGGAAATGACCAACCTGGACCTCAAGATCTGGCGGGGTGACGCCGTGGGCGGCGAGCTGGTGGCGTATCGCGTTCCTGTCCGGGAAGGCATGGTGGTGCTCGACGCGGTGCTCTGGGTGCAGGCCAACATGGCCTCCGACCTGGGGGTGCGCTGGAACTGCAAAGCGGCCAAGTGCGGATCCTGCTCCGCCGAGATTCAGGGCTTTCCCCGTCTCATGTGCAAAACACCGATCGCCGAGTACGGCGATCAGATAACAGTCCAGCCTATGAAAGCCTTCCCCCTGATCAAGGACCTGGTCACCGACGTCAGCTGGAACTACGAGGTCAACAAGCAGATCCCACCTTTCACTCCTTCCGAGAAGGATCGCGCAACGAGCGAGCCCTGGCGGATGCAGCAGAAGGACGTGGAACGAGTCATGGAATTTCGCAAGTGCATCGAGTGCTTCCTGTGCCAGGACGTCTGTCACGTGCTGCGCAACCATGATGCGAAGGCCGTTTTTTATGGCCCAAGGTTCATGGTCAGGATCGCCGGCCTTGAGATGCATCCAAAGGACGTGCTCGACAGGAGCCCGCTATTGAAGGGACAAGCGGGCCTCGGTTACTGCAACGTCACCAAGTGCTGCACTGAGGTGTGTCCGGAGCACATCAAGATCACAGACAACGCGATAATCCCGCTCAAGGAGCGCATGGACGACGACTACTTCGACCCAGTGCGCGCGCTTTTTCGCCGGCTTACCGGCAACCGAAAACCTCAAGCCGGCTAAGGTGCCGAGCGCGGCACTCCATCGGACTCGCACGACTGGCTCAGAGCACCCTATCCTCAGGTTGCGTCAGCTGATAGTCCCTGGCGTGGTCGTGTGCCGGGCCAGGTAGGCGGCCGCTTCGGCCCGCCTGGCCACCTCGAGCTTGGAGAGGATGGTGGATACATAGTTCTTGACGGTCTTCTCGGCCAGCTTTAGCTCCTTGCCGATCTGGCCGTTGGTCAAACCCTTCGCGATCAGGGTCAGGATTCGCTCTTCCTGGGCGGTAAGGCGCGCCAGCTTTTCATCACGCATGTTCTTGCCCTTGCGCAACCGCTCCAGGACGGAGCGCGTGACCTCCGGATCGAGGAGGCTCCTGCCGGCGCCCACCTCGCGGATGGCACGAATCAGCTCGCCTCCCCGGATCTGCTTGAGCACGTAGCCGGCAGCGCCCGCCATGATCGATGCGAAAAGCGCCTCGTCATCGGCGAACGAGGTAAGCATCAGTACCTGCGTGTCTTCGAGACGGGCCCGAATCTCGCGCGTGGCTTCGATTCCGCTGCCGTCGGCAAGGCGCACGTCCATCACGACGACATCGGGCTTGGTCCGCAAGGCTGCATCGATCGCCTCGCGCACGGATCCAGCCTCAGCTACCACGGTGAGGTCGTCGTTCAAGTTGATCAGCGATTTCACCCCGTCGCGGACGACCTCGTGGTCGTCGACCAGCAGGATGCGAAGGCGCTCCTTTGACATTCCGCCTATGGTCGCACCAGTGCGCCTACGCCGCTGGGCCGCCCAGGGTCGCTGCAGGAAACGTGACCAGCAGGGTGGCTCCGTCTCCGGCCTTGCTCGAGACGCGCATGGTGGCTCCCATCGCCTTGGCGCGCTCGTGCATGTTGCGCAGCCCGTTTCCCGCCGACCTGGCGCGGACGTCGAAGCCCACTCCGTCGTCCTCGATCGTCAGCACGGCAGCCCTGCCCTTGCGCGTGAGGCGAACCACCGCGTGGCTTGCGTTCGCATGGCGGGCGACGTTGGACAGCGCTTCTCTCGTCAGTTGAACGATCTCATGCGACCTCGACGACAGGTTGGCGGCCAAGGCGGCGTCCACCTCCACGTCGATAGGGACCTTGGAGCTGGCGTGGAACTCCTCTCCAAGCACTCGCAACGCCTGATCCAGCTGCCTGTCCGCGAGAATTCCGGGCCGCAGGCCGAAGATGTAGTTGCGAAGGTCCCGGATGACGCGGTCCAGTTCCTCTACCGCGCTTTCGATACGGGAGGCAGTTTGAGGCGCAACTGCCGTCAGAGCTGTGCTCTGCAGTCCCATGCCGACCGCAAACAGCGATTGGATGATGCCGTCATGGAGCTCCCTTGCTATGCGTTCACGCTCATCCATCAGGCCGAGGCGTTGCAGGTCAGCCTGCGCGCGACCGTACTCGATGGCGACCGAGGCCTGGTCCGCGAAAGTCTCCGTGAGACGGATTGTCCCCTCGTCAAAAGACCGCCCACCCTTCAAGTTCGCGACCATGAGGGTCCCCGTGGCCCTGCCGCGGACGCGGAGAGGCACGAAGATCGCAGGTCCGACGTGGCCGAGGCGGACGATTGGCTGATAAGCGCGGGCGTGGGTGCTCGCATCGTCCGTATGGAGCACCTTTCCCGTCTGAATGACCTCGCCGGAGATCGATTTCGTCGCCGGCACCGATTGACCTTGAACCTCTTGGGCGTGCGCCCCGACCGCGGCCGCCACCTCGAGCAGGTCGGCGCTCGAGGTCGTCGTCAGGATGGCGGCCGCGTCCGCTCCAGCCAGCCCGCGGGCATGTTCGGCAATGGACATCAGTAGCGAGTTCGCCTCAGCGCCTTCCAGGATGGCCCCGGTGATCTCGCGAAGGGCCTCGAGCCACCGCTCGCGCCTGAGGCTCTCCTGATACAGGGATGCGTTCGCGATGGCAACCCCCGCCTGCGTTGCGAGGACGAGCACCGAGCGCTCGTCGTCGGGGCTGAACTCACGAGCCCCTCGCTTTTCGGTCAGGTAGATGTTGCCGTAGATCCTGCCCATCGCTTGCAAAGGCGCACCGAGAAAGGACCGCATCGGAGGGTGGTTGGGGGGAAACCCGACGGACTCGGCGTGCTTGCTTATCTCATCGATGCGCACGATCCGCGGCTCGCGGATGAGAAGCCCGAGCAGGCCTCGCCCGCGTGGCAGGGCACCGATGGCTCGATGCTGCTCGGCGGAGATGCCTGTGGTGATGAAATCCACCAGCTGTCCGTCGTCGCCGATCACACCGAGAGCGACGTAGCGCGCGTCGGTGACCTCGGCCGCGAGATCGACGATTCGCTGCAGCACCATCGGCAGAGACAGCTCCGCGGCGAGGGTTAGGCCAGCCTCGAGCAGCACGTCCTTGCGGTCGCGGCGGTCTGCCATCGTTCGCGAATCTACGCTAGCCGCCACCGTATCGCTGGGGACCGACGACCCTGGCATTCCGGGACCTTCGGCCCTCTCGGCGCCGCCTGCCTGGTGGGAAGCTGTCGTAGTGGCTGGGGTAGAGGTCTTCAACGGCGGCGTGCAGCGACAGCGGACCGTTTCGGACGTGATGACGAGCCGCGTCCACGTGGCGACCCCGTCCGCCCCATTCAAGCATCTACTCCGGGTCATCGCGGAGAACCGCATCAGCGCGATTCCGATAGTCAACCAGCAGGGCGTCC
>DAIUFK010000040.1:7038-19770 GCA_036844615.1 Candidatus Dormiibacterota bacterium
GTCATCGCGGAGAACCGCATCAGCGCGATTCCGATAGTCAACCAGCAGGGCGTCCCCATCGGCATCGTCTCAGCGTCGGATCTACTGCTCAAAGAGCGGCGCGATGAGCTCAAAGCCTCCAACGACCTTAACCGCGGTCCTCGAAGGACGAAGGCCGAAGGCACCATCGCTTCCGACCTCATGACCTCCCCCGCGATCACCATCGCGCTCGACACGAGCCTCAGGCAGGCCGCGAGCCTGATGCATGAGGGGAACATCAGGCGCCTGGTCGTGGTTGACGGGCGCGGCAGAGTCGCCGGCATAGTGAGCCGGAGCGACCTTCTCCATGTCCTCCTTCGTAGCCACGAGGAGCTGCATGAAGAGGCAGCCACCAGCGTCGCTCGAGCTGAAATCCAGGCCGTCTGAGCCCGGCCACACCTCGGGCTCTTGCCTGAAATGGACGGGCCGTTCGGCCCTCGAGCGAAGCGGCATACAGGGGCAGGCTGGAGGTCGGCGACGCGAAGCCGATGCAGTCAGTCTCGAGCCAAAAAAGGCCGGGACAGCGTGTCCCGGCCGGCACCCAGCCGCCGGCTACCGAGCTAGCGCCGCTTGCTCTTCCTCACCAGTCGAGGCTGTCTCCGGGCCTGACCTCAAGCCCAGCGCGACGAGCCTTCCGATCTCTGCGGCGGCCTTCCAATGGAGGGCGGCCGCAGCCACGTCCCCGTGCTCGTAAAGGGACTCCGCGCAGGCGATGTGGCACTCGCGAAGACGGTCCGGCATGCCCAGCGCCTCGAGAATGCGAATCGCCGTGTCGAAGTGCTCGCGGGCCTTTTGAAGGTCGCCCAGCCGGGACTCGAGCTGTCCAAACAGCCCGTGGGTGGTGGCGACCACCACCTGTTCTCCGACCAGGCTGCCCACCTCCATCGCTTCGCTGAGCTGCTTCCGCGCCTGCTGTAGCTCGCCCCGCCGCAGGCTGACCTCGGCGAGGTTGGCCAGGATCTGCCCTCGGCCTCTCCGATCCATGTGCAGCGCTTCGGAGCCGGTGAGGGCTGAGCGGAAGTGCTGCTCGGCAGAGTCGAGGTGGCCCTGATGAAGCAGCAAATCCCCAAGGTCGTTTTCCAGGCGGAAGACTGCGCTGAGGTCCGACTCGATCGAATAGAGCGCGAGCGCCTTGTCCAGCTGCTGGCGTGCTTTCGCCGGCTGCTGCATGCGCTGGTAGGCCAGGCCCAGGCCATGGTGCATCTTGGCCAGTTGAAGAAGGTCCTTGACTCCGCCGGCGGCCTCGACCGCAGCTTCGTAGAACCGAACTGCCTCGGCCCATGCATTGGCGACGACGTACATGTTCGCCATGTGGCCGAGGATGCGCGCCTCGGTTTGGGGTGGCTTCGGATCAAGGCGGCGGCAACGAGCCAGCGCGTCGCCGGCGAGCAGCATCGCCCGTGGATCTTCCAGCAGCCCAAGCGCGGAGGATTCCCAGTCCAGCGCCTCGACTGCCATCCATTCATCGCCGATCCGCTCGAATGCGGCTCGCGCTTCGGGCAGGTGTTGGAGGGCCTCCACCGGCCTAACGAGCCGGCAATAGGCCTGACCCAGGTAGAAGTGGACCAGGGCGGCATCTTCCTCGCCCCACTGTCTCTTCAGCATTGCAGGTGCGGTCTCGACCACCGCCGGAAAGTCGCGCATCGCGGTGAGACGCTGGAGTTCGGCCAGGTCCCGCCTGCGCTCGGTCAGCTCAGGGGCGCCATCCGGGCTGAGGAGGAAGAACTCGACAGGTTTGCGAGTCTGTCGCGCGATCTGCTCGAGCGTCTCGAGCGACGGCCGCGCCCGGCCGGTCTCGATGAGGTGGATGGCCGTCCGGCTGACCAGGGAGCCCGCCACCTGTGCCAACGTGAGATTGGCTTCCTTCCTCGCCTGAAGCACCGAACCCTCGCGGACCGGGATTCCCTTGCGGCGGCCGCGGTACTTGCTGTCGAGCATGGCGGTGAGCATACCGCCACGCTCGACCAGTCGCCGTAAATAACCGTTGACTTAACTAAGGCGTCGGTCCGATGCCGCCGGCTAGAGCCGGCGCGATCGAAAGTGCCAATCCGATGGCCGTCACGAACAGGGCAACGATGAGCTTGCGCATAGAGCACCTCCTCAAGTGATTGGCCGAGTTTACGGCTCACTTGACGAAGGTTGTCAACTCAATTGGGGTGACCCGGTGCACAGGCCCGATCTCTGTCCCGGGATGACACCTATTAAAGGAGGGACTCCGGACGCAATCGCCACGCGGTCCCGACAAATAAGCGGGCTTTATCGAGAATTAAGGACTTTAAGGGTTCGACTAGTGGACGAACGGCCTGATTAAGTGAGATCGCCCTTCAGCCGCTGTGGGCGGTCTTGCCCCGCACCGACCAACCCCGTGCGTCGAGCATGACCTCATCGACGTAGCACCAGCCCCAGGTCTCCCGGGGCTCGAACGATTTGAGGACAGGGTGGCCTGTTTGGCGGAAATGAGCCGTCGCGTGCCTGTTCTTCGAGCTGTCGCAGCACCCCACTTGGCCGCAGGTCATGCAAAGCCGCAGGTGCATCCACGAGTCGCCTATTCGCAGGCAGTCCTAGCAGCCGTCAGCGCGGGCGGCTACCTCGCGGGACTGGTCGACGTGGGTGCAGGCATCCATCCCATCTCGAGCGTACGACGCTGTCGCGACCGAACGTTGTTCGGCTGGCCGGTCAGCTGGAACGGTCGTACGGCTGCGCCGACAGAGTCCCTTCGTAGCTCGCCAGGCCGTTGCCGGACGGTCCGTCCGAAGGTCCAAGCAGGTCGTCGACGCCTGGAATCACAGGAGCTTTCAGAAGAGCGTCGGCGATCTTGCAGATCGTCGCGTTGGCAAGCAGCCTGCCGTGCCGCGCCGCGGAGATGGTGGCGACGCTGATGCCGGAGGCGGCGGCAAGGTCCGTCGCGTTCCAGCCGCGGCGAGCGAGCTCGCGTTCAAGCCGGGCCGGGTCAATGCGAGTGGTCATCGATCTCCTCCCACTACCCGGAGTGGTTACATAGAGCCCGGCGGCCGTATCCTTGCCCCCGCGACCATGGCAAGCCTCCGACTGACCCAGCGCCAGTGGAGGATCTACCTGGCGGTGTGGCTGGTCGCCCTGGCGATCCTCGTCGGCACCCTGATTGGCGTGCTTTTGCCCAGGCTCCTTGTCAGCCACCCTGCCCCCACCTTGTCAGGCGGCCTTGTCATGCCCGCGAACTCCGTGCCGGCCCCCGACTTCGCCCTCCAGGACCAGCGCGGGGCGACGATCTCGCTGGCAACCCTGCGCGGCCGCGTGATTGCCATCACCTTCCTTGACACGAAGTGCCTCGACCTCTGTCCCCTCCAGGCGAGTCTCCTGGGAAGGGTGCAGGCGGATGTGGGCTCGCAGGTTCCGTTCTCGGTGGTGGTGGTGAGCGTGCGGCCCGACGCCGACACGCCGTCAACCATCGCCACGTTTGCCGCCGCACACGGATTGAGCGGCAACTTTTATTGGCTCAGCGGGCCGAAGGCGCAGCTGCCTGACGTGTGGAACCGCTACGGGGTGGGGGTGCAGGTGGCCAACGGCGACCTCGCCCACAGCTCGGTGATCTACCTCATCGACCGCAAAGGATTTGAGCGAGTCGGCTTTGCCGATGTGCCTCAATCGGACGCGGTCGAGAACGACGTCAGGATCCTCGCCGGAACCTGATCGACCTCCGTGAGACGCGCAAAAGGTGCCTGCTATCCCTTTTCGGCGGACTTGAACATAATTTCGAGGATTTACAAACAAACGATTGCCTGCTAAGGTCGCCGTGAAAGTGGGAGCGGTAAGGTCGTCTAGCTTCACGACGCGGCTCGTGGTCCTAGTGGTGACGGTCGGAATCCTGTCGGCACTGGTGACCACTTTCATCACTGGTTTCGTGCTCACACGGCCGCCCGCGGTCACTGCCAAGGCCAACCCTGGCGGCCTTGGGGTGTCAATCCATCTAGAGACAGTCGCCGCCATTTCGGACGCGATCGCTTTCCCCCGGCCCGAGGATCCCCACCCTGATTGGGTCAGCTACCTCCCGACCACCATCCTCAAGGTGCCCGCCAACTCGGTGGTGACGCTGTCCATCGACCAGGAGGACGGCGCGTCAGGCTTGCGCAACCCGTACTGGGCCCAGGCGAGGGGAATCATCGGGGGCACTTTTCACATGACGTACTACGACGACAGCGGTGCGCCGCAGGTGGGCGACTTCAGCAAGCTCGACGATCCCACGAGCCTCGGCCACAGCTTCGCAATTCCTGACCTCGGCGTGTTCGTGCCGTTGTTGGGCATCAGCGACGCGGCGCCCGCCGGCAGCCACAACGAGATCACCTTTTCCTTCAAGACAGGCAAGGCGGGTATCTATCACTGGCAGTGCTTCGTGCCGTGCGGTGCAGGCACCATCTACGGCAACGGCGGTCCTATGCAGACGCTCGGCTACATGATGGGTTTCCTGGTCGTCCAGTAGCTAGGTGATCCGCCAAGACCGCACTCACGCGCTGCGACTCCTCGTCGCGTGGGCTGTCCTCAGCGTGATCGGCATCGTCATCGCGCTCCAGGTTCATCTGCCTCCCGGCGACCAATCGCACCAGGCGTCGGACCAGACCTGGCTCCTGCAGCTGATGACCATCATCTCGACCCCCGTGTTCGTTGGAGTCGTCCTTTTCATCGTGTACTCGGCTTTCGCTTTTCGCCAGAAGCCCGGGGCAGTGCTCGAAGACGGACCGCCAGGCCGTGGCAACTTTCGGGTCCAGGTGGCGTGGGTGGCGATCACAGCGGTGATCGTCCTCATCCTCGCGGGCCTCGGCATCAACGAATTGGGCAGCGCTGCCAACGGACAGGACTTTTCCGCGTCGGGTCAATCTCTCGGCACTTCGGGGACGGTCGGCACAACTGCTTCACGCCCTCTCCAGGTGCAGGTAATCGGCCAGCAGTGGTACTTCACCTACAGGTACGCCGACTACGGTGGGGTCGAGTCCCTTCACCTGGTGCTGCCAGTCGACGCCAACGTCGAGCTGCACATCACATCCACCGACATTCTCCACTCCTTCTGGGCCTACCAGCTCGGAGTCAAAGCGGACGCGAATCCGGGGGTGGACAACATCACCTACCTCACGACCGAGCACACTGGCAACTTCACTGTTCGCTGCGCTGAGCTCTGCGGCATCTGGCACGGCAATATGTCTGACGAGAGCGGACAGGTCGTCAGCCAGGCCGATTTCGCGACCTGGATCGCGAGCCTGCAGAAGTCAGAAGCCGGCTTGAAGCTGCCCCCGTACGCCCCGTTCTACTTCCCGGACCCGCGGGCGAAGGGGACCTAGCCGTGGACGCCATGTCCCCCGAGGTCGGCGCACCGATGATCCAGAGCAGCGAGCGTCGCGTCGTGATCCCGACCAACCTGATCACAGGCATCGTTCTGGCGGCGTTCGGCTACTGGGTCGGCGTCAATCTCGGCAACAGCTACCTGCTCATCGACGATCTCAACACAGGCGTGCTCCTGGGCTATGTCTTCGCCTCGGTCCTCTTCCTGGTCGGTATCGGCTTTGCGAACTACCCGCTGGCGCGACTCTTCGGCTGGCCGGTGACGCCGCAGTCGGCAGGCGACGAGTACAAGGGCGCGTGGCGCTATTTCAACCTCAGCCTTGACCACAAGGTGATCGGCATCCAGTACCTGGTCGCGATGCTGATGGCGATGCTGTTCGGCGGCATCGGCGCGATGTTGATTCGCACGAACCTGCTCACGCCCGACCAGACGATAGTGGCGCCGGACAAGTACCTGACGCTGGTCAGCATGCACAGCGTGATGATGGTTTTCGTCGCCAGCGCCGCGATCGTCGGACCCTTTGGCAACTTCTTCGTGCCCTACATGATCGGCACGAACCGCATGGCGTTCCCGCGGCTCGAGGCGCTCTCCTTCTGGTTGGTGCCTCCCGCCATCATCATCCTGCTGGCGGCCCCGATCTTCGGAGGGTTCCCAACGGGCTGGACCGGCTACGCGCCGCTCTCCGAGCAGGCAGGTCAGGGGTACGACAGCTACATCGTCGGCTTCACGTTGATCGGCATCGCCCTTTGCGTGTCAGGCATCAACATGCTGACGACGATCATCGCCCTCCGTGCTCCCGGAATGACGTGGACCCGGCTGCCGATATTCGTCTGGGGCGTCTTCTCGGCTTCCATCCTCGGCACCTTCGCGGCGCCGATCCTCGCCGCGGGGCTGGTCATGCAGGGCCTCGACCGGACGATCAACACCTCGTTCTTCATCTCGTCGAACGGTGGCAGTCCCTACCTCTGGCAGAACCTGTTCTGGTTCTTCGGCCACCCCGAGGTCTACATCTTCATCCTCCCGGCGTTCGGCATCGTGCTGGAGCTGATTCCGCATTTCGCGCGGAAGCCGCTATGGGGCTACCGCACCGCGGTCGTTGGCTTGCTCGGCGTCACGCTCCTCAGCTGGTTCGTCTGGCAGCACCATCTGTTCGTCAGCGGTATCGCCCCCGCCCTCCGGCCGTTCTACATGTTCTCGACCGAGATGATCTCCATCCCGACCGGGATCGTGTTCCTCGTCGCCTTCGGCACGTTGTGGCGGGCGAAGATCTCGATGACGGTGCCCATGCTCTTCTGCCTCGGCTTCCTGTTCAACTTCCTGATCGGCGGCCTGTCGGGCGTCTTTCTATCGGACGTTCCGAGCGACGTCACCCTCCACGGCAGCTACTTCTCGATGGCGCATTTCCACTACACCATCGTCGGCGGAGAGATCTTCGCCATCATCGCGGCCATCTACTACTGGTTCCCGAAGATGACAGGCAGGATGCTCAACAACACGCTGGGGAAGATCCACTTCTGGTGGATGATGATCAGCTTCAACCTGGCGTTCATGCCTCTCTTCGCGGTGGGCATTCTCGACATGCCTCGCCGGGTTTCCACGTACCTGCCTTCGCTCCAGGGATTGAATGACTGGGTGTCGATCTGGGCCTACATCCTGTTCAGCTCGATGCTCTTCTTCGCCGTCAATATCATCTGGTCGTGGTTCTTCAACCCGAAGCTGGCCCCGTCGGACCCCTGGCAGGCACGCTCCATCGAGTGGCAGCTGCCGACACCGCTGCCCAAGCGCAATTTCGAGCGCATCCCGACCTTCACGAGCGGGCCTTACGACTACGGCGATCCCAACCGGCGCCCGGTCGCTGACCTTGGGCCGGAGCCCGCGTCGGCATGAGCCAGCGAGCCGGTCACCAGATTGCCGAGCCGGTCCCGCAGCCGGTGCTGTCAAGGGGCATGCCTTCCCTCATCGCACGCTCGCCCGAGTGGGCCCCTGCCGTCGACGCCCGCCTGGCGCGGATCGGGATGTGGATGTGGATCGGAGCCGACGCGCTCTTCTTCGTGGCGTGGTTCTTCGCTTTTTTCTATTTGCGCGCCCTGGACAACAACCATGACTTTCACACGATCTGGGTGGTCCATCCCCGACGTTACATGGGAGGCATCATCGTCCTGCTCATCGCGGCCACCGCCGGGCTGTTTTGGCTCGGAGCGCGTGCCCTGGCAAATCGGCGCGCCAACGGCAGGAACCTCCTGTGGCTTGCGCTCGTGGCAGGCATCCTCTGCATCGGGTTCCAGATCTATGAGTTCGGGCACCTCGGATTCGATCCGCAGATGGGTGGTGGGTACCCAAGCGTCTTCGTCGGCCTCAAAGCGGCATGGCTTGTCCAGGTGGTGGGTGCAGTGCTTTGGTTGGCAACTCACGTCGCCCAGGCCAAGCCGGGCGGTGACCTCATCGTCCGTCCTGCCGCTGCCATCACCTTTGGTTACTTCCTCGCCTTCCTCGCCGGCATCAGCCTCATTGCATACCTAGTCCTCTACTTCGTCTGACCCCGGTGCCTGGGGGTTTCCTTTCGTACTGGCCTTTCGAACCCGCCGTGCTGCTCGGCGTCGAGCTGGCCGCGGTCCTCTACCTGGTAGGCGGCGCAAGGCGTGCAGGGACAGCTCACTCGTCTGCCAACGCCAGGTGGCGCTCCATCGCTTTCTGGCTGGGGCTTGCCACCATCCTGCTCGCGCTGCAGAGCCCGATCGAAATCTTTGCCCGGCAGCTCTTCTGGGTGCACATGGTCCAGCACCTGCTCCTCATGGCGGTGGCGGCACCGCTCCTCGCGCTCGCGTCCCCATGGACTCGGATGTGGAGGGCGCTGCCCCTGCGCTGGCGGCGAGCTGTCGCCAAGCCGCTGTTTCGAGATCCCCGTCTGCTCCCGGTCCGTTGGTTGTATCGCCAGGTATCGCGGCCGAGTGTCACCTGGTGCCTCGCCGCGGCGAACCTGTGGCTCTGGCACGTTCCGGGCCTTTACGACATCACGCTCAGGAACCACCTCGTCCACCACCTTGAGCACGCTTTGTTCCTGGGCTTGAGCCTTGCCTTTTGGGCGCAGGTCGTCGACCAGGTTCCATTTCACGCCAGGCTCGGCTCGCTCGCCCGCTCTTCCTACGTCTTCCTCGCCATGGTGGCGTCATGGGGTCTTGCCGCCGTCCTATCTTTTGCGACGAGCCCTTTCTATGCGTACTCGCTTCTGCCCTCACGTCCGGGAGGCATCTCCGCGTTGACCGACCAGCAGCTGGGCGGCGGCATGATGTGGGTCCCCGGCGCGATTCCATATTCGATCGCCTTTGTCGCGTTGCTGTTCCGATGGCTTGCCGACGAGGAAGCTCACCCGCACGTCGCAGCTGCTGAGCTTGAGCTGGGTGGTACAAGTGGCGGTTGAGGCCCGGGTTCACGTTGAGAGCGTCGGCGGCGCCGGCGTGCTCCGTGTGGCTGCCGACTACGTATCGCTCCTCAAGCCGCGGATCATCCTTCTTCTGCTCGTCACCGAGCTCGGAGCCATGATCGTCGCCGCGCGCGGCTGGCCAGGAGGCGGTGTCACGCTGGGTTCTCTTTTGGGAGGCGCGCTGGCAGCAGGTGGCGCCGGTGCGATCAATTGCTGGTTCGATCGCGACATCGACGCTGTGATGCCCCGCACCAGGCGCCGTGCCATCGCCGCCGGCAGGATCACCCCGGCAGCGGGCCTTGCCTTCGGAGTCGCGGTCGCGCTGACCGGCGTTGCGCTCGTCGCGGTCTCCAGCAACCTGCTCGCTGCCGCCCTGGCTGCGGCGGGTGGGCTGGTCTACGTGTTCGTGTACACGATCTGGCTCAAGCGCACGACCCCCCAGAACATAGTGATCGGTGGCGCCGCGGGCGCCTTTCCGCCGCTGGTCGGCTGGGCCGCGATCACGGGTTCTCTCAGCCCGCTCGCTTGGGTGCTGTTCGCCGTCATCTTCCTGTGGACGCCGCCCCATTTCTGGGCGCTCGCCCTCGTACTGCGCCGGCAGTACGCGGCAGCGAACGTGCCGATGCTTCCCGTTGTCGCGGGCGGAGGCAGGACTCGGCGCGCGATTGTGGCCTACACGATTCCAATGCTTGGAGTGAGCCTTCTTCCCTGGATCTGGCTCGGGCCGATCTATGGCTTCGCCGCCATCGTTTTCGGTGGGGTATTTCTCGTGCTGGCCTGGCGGGCGTCACGGACTGAGGCCGGCCGTGACGCCTTCACACTGTTCCATTACTCGCTCGCCTACCTGGCGCTGCTTTTCGTCGCGGCCTCGGTCGCGGCGGTGGTGAGGATCTGAGCTCAGGCCCGCGAGTGGCCCCTGCCACACGCGAGCTGCCGAGGTGGGCGTTGGCCCTCCCGCTGATCGTCGTCGTTGCAGCGGTTGCCACCGGCGCGGCTCTGGTCACCTTCAACAGGTCCGCCAGCACCGTTTCGGTGACAGGAGGACCCGCCGTCGTGGGGCGCACCGCGCCCGCCTTCAGCACGTGGGACCTCAACGGAAAGAGGCTCAGCCTCGGGGACTTCAAGGGACACCCGGTGCTCTTAGCGTTCTGGGCCACCTGGTGCACGGCCTGTCAGGAGGAGCTGCCCGCGATCCAGCGGATTCGAGACAGTAATCAGTCGAACGGCCTGAGCGTCCTGGCCGTGAATTACCGCGAGACTGACAACAGCCGGATGAGCGGCTACCTGGCCGGGCTCCACGTCAACCTTGAGGCGGTCATTGACCCCGACGGCACCATCGCCTCCGCGTACGGGGTGGACATCGGGTTGCCTGTCGTCGTCTTGCTCGACAGGACCTCAACGGTGTCTCAAGTGCTGATCGGTGCTGTCCCTAGCCCGGCCCTGGAAGCTGCGGTCGCCCGCGTGGTGGGAGCAGCGCCCTCGCCTTAATCGTCCCATCGGGCGAAGGCAGCGACCCACCCGTATGCATGGCCCCGGGGCCATGCCCCCGCACGGCGACTTTGCGATTGGCGCCCTGTACAACTTGATCATGGACTCACTGTGTATTCGGTTCGGAGGCTGCGTCATGTGGTTCCGGGCGGCCCAGGAGCCGATTCGTTGAGCCGCACAGGGCTGGCTGCCCCAGCGGCAAGGCCGCCCGCCGAGCGCGACCGATCACTCCGCCGCGCCGCCGACGCAAAGCTGCTGCTGGCGGCGATGCTGGTGGAGTCCTCGGACGACGCCATCATCGGGATGACCCGAGAGAGCGTGATCACCACCTGGAACCGCGCCGCCCAGCGCCTGTACGGCTACACAGCTGACGAAGCGATCGGAAAGAACATCGCGTTCCTGCTGCCGCCAGACCGTCTCGATGAGATCGACGGGGTCCAAAAGCGCATGGAAACAGCTGAGGGCGCACAACACCGTGAGACCAAGCGCATCCACAAGGACGGCCGCTTGATCGACGTCGCCATCGCCGTATCGGCGATCCGCGACCTGGCCGGGAACGTCATCGGCATTTCCGCCAGGACGCGGGACATCACCGAGCGCAAGCGGACCGATGCGGTGACCGCAGAGATGGCAGCCATCGTGGACTCGTCCAACGACGCGATCATCGGCAAGACTCTCGACGGCATCATCACCACCTGGAACCGTGGTGCCGAGGGCGTCTACGGGTACACCGCGGTGGAGATGGTAGGCAAGAGCATCTCGCTTCTCGTGCCCAAGGAGCGACCCGACGAGGTGAAAGAGATCATCGCCGGCATGCTGGCCATGGACGCTCGCACGAAACATTTCGAAACCCAGCGCATATGCAAGGACGGTCGCCGCATCGACGTCTCGCTCACCGTCTCTCCGATCCGCGACTCCGACGGCACCATAGTGGGTGCCTCGTCCGTGGCGCGCGACACCACCAAGCACAACGTCATGGCGGCTGCCCTCAAGGCTTCCGAGCTGCGCAGCGTGCTGGCGGTGAGCCGTGCCAAGGACGAGATGGTCTCCCTGGTCAGTCACGAGCTGCGCACTCCTCTCGCCAGCCTCCTTGGCTTCACCGAGCTGCTGTACTCCCGCGATTTCTCCGACGAGAAGCGAAGGCAGTACCTGGGTGTGATGTTGCGGGAGGGTCGGCGCCTTACCGACCTCATCAACGACGTGCTGCACATCCAGCGCCTCGAGGCAGGCCATCAGACCCTCAGCCTGGCGCCGGCCGACCTGGAGGCGCTGATCCAGCGGGCTGTGGTCGCCGCGGGCGAGGACGTTGAGAGGCCGATCGAGGTGAATTCGAGCCCATCGCTCCCCCTCGTCATGGTCGACACCGACGCCATCCTCCAGGTGCTTGCAAACTTTCTTTCGAACGCACGGAAGTACTCGCCCGACGGTGGCGCCATCCGCGTCAGCACCCATCTGAATGGCGCCATGATCGAGATCGACGTCCAGGACCACGGCCTCGGCCTTCCGGAGGAGGCTCTGCCCAAGGTCTTCGCCACGTTCTACCGGGTCGAGAGTGGCGACCGCCGCCTGATCAAAGGCACCGGCCTGGGGCTCGCGATCAATCGGAGGATCGTCGAGGCACATGGCGGGCAGGTGGGCGCCTACTCAGGCGGGCCTGGCCAGGGCTCACGTTTCCAGTTCACTTTGCCGGCGATTCAAGACAGCCCGAAAGTGGCCGACGTCCTGATCATCGAGGACGACACAGGATTCGCGCGCATGCTCCAGGAGCAGTTCGTCGCCCGCGGCATGACGACGGTGCGAACCGCCGACGCGGAGACTGCGCAGCGCCTGCTCAAAGAGGGCATGAAGCCACGCGCCGTGGTGACCGACCTGGTGCTGCCAGGAGTCCAGGGCGAGGAGTTCCTGACCAAGCTCGGCGCCGATCCCGTCATTGCGGCCGTCCCGGTGCTGGTGCTGACGGTGAAGAACCTCGCGCCCGCCGAGATCTCGGCGCTCGAGAAAGCGGGCGTGACCGCGGTGCTGCCGAAGGAAGCGGGGGCCTCGCTGACAGCGGTGAGCCTGATCACCGAGGCGCTCGTACCAAAGGTGACGAGCTGAGGCTCATCACCCCGGCGGCGGTTCAGACAATGCAGTCGGTGCTCATCGCCGACGACGAGCCCAGCATGCGGCTCCTCGTGCATGTCACCATCGAATCCGACGACTACACGGTGAGCGAGGCGGCCAACGGCGACGAAGCCTGGGAGATGATCAAGCGCGACAAGCCCTCGCTTGTAATCCTCGACATCCAGATGCCGGGAAGAACCGGGTTGGAGATCCTCGGGTCGATACGGAGTGATCCAAGCCTCAAGTCGACGAAGGTGATTCTGCTCACCGCCAAGGCCCTTGGGGCCGAGCTGGAGGAAGGCATGACCGCGGCGGCCGACTTCTTCTTGACGAAGCCGTTCTCGCCGCTCGACCTGCTCACTCGCGTCGAAGAGGCGCTGCGGCTTTAGCG
>DAIUFK010000041.1:0-19742 GCA_036844615.1 Candidatus Dormiibacterota bacterium
GACGCAGCCCTCTCAAGGCTGAGATCGCGGGTTCGAATCCCGCCGGGGCTACTTCTTTCCGGTCTCCTCTCGCAACGCTTCAACATGGCCATCTGCGAGCCTTCAATCAAGGCTCAGCGGGTGGAAGAGTCGACCGATCCTGAAGCCCGCGAATCGCCTCGATCATCCCGAGATGGCGGCTCAGGTGTTCGAGGTAGATGAGGACATTGTCGAATTTCGTGTCGCCGTCCGGATCGACCTTTGGAGCCGCCAGCAACTGATCATCCGGTACGAGCGTGATCCCCTCCTCTGCATATGCGAAGGCGAGTCTGGCATAGCCCACGACTTCTTCCTTGTCCGGGAACCGAATCTGTTCCGCCGCCTCGTCCGACATTTCAGTTCCTGTGTCGCGCCGGCCCAAGACGCCGGACCCCACGGACCATCGATCCGCCAGCGCTTCTCTCTCCCACACCTGCGTACGAGGATCCTGAGCCAGGGCCTTGTGGAGGTATGAGGCGAAGACGTCGTCCCAGCGGGCGGCGTGCCACAGCTGCCAGGCGACCGAGTGAAGACTTGGACCTGCGCTCCGCGCAAATTGCTCAGGCGCCAGGTCCGCCGCCGCGGTGAGCAATCGCTCATGTGCGAGCCGGTACGACCGCAAAAGCGAGTCTGTGATGGAACGCGGGTGCGGAGCCATGAGGTTCACTCCGCGTAGGGAGCGAACTGCTCCAGTTGCCGCCACGGCAGAATCTGCCATAGGGGCGGGATGATGACGTTTACGGCGCCGCGCTCTCTCCGACCACTCTTGTCGCGGAGCTGCCACAAACAGCTCTGATCGCGGTATCCCCATTTGCTTCGCCACTCGATCAGGTCTCCTGACAGGACCCTGCGACATACCCACTCAAGGTTTGCCCTCGCCTGATCCGGGTCGGTCTTTCCCAGCTGCCACAGCTCCACGACCGAAGCGCGGCCGAACGAGACTATTGCGTCGTTCCAGATCGAACCCATGATTGACAGGGGGCTTGCTGCGAGCGTTGGTGGCAGCGAGTCCCAGTCGATCACGCCAGGCATGTTTCGCCATTGCATTCTCGTCTTCTGGATCGTCAGCGCGCCTCGGTACTCGTCCTGCAAAGTTGCAAGCAACTCGTCGACCGCTGTTTGAAAACCCAGGGACTCAGCGAGACTGGTTCGGGCTTCCCCGATGAAGCGGCCATCGGGAGCGACGATAAAGTCGACCGACAGTGGAGAGATCACTAGGAAGCCGCCATCATCGATCAAGGTGAAGACCCGAAGGTTGTTGCCCTTCCTGTCGTCCCAGACCGCCGTCACCTCGATCTGGTAGCGCCGGCCAGAGGGCGCAACGATCTCGAAGGCATCCTGTTCGTCGAGGAGACGCAGCAACTCTGCGCGTGGACGCTCGCGGTAGCGCGAAGCCACCTCTCCGGCGACACGTTCGGCCTCCAATTTGTTCATCTGGAGGCGTCAATGCTGAACGCTTGCAGGTCGCCGTGGCAATCAGAACGATGCTGGGCGACTGCGCTGTAGATCGCGAGCTTCTTGACCTTGTCGCCCAGTTCGACGGTTGTGTCCAGAGCCAGACACCCGCCCGACGAGTGACCGTAGAGAAAGGCGGATCCTCCGGCTTCGCCGAGCAGAGCATCGATGTCTTCGATCTCCCGTTGCACCGCGTAGGGCTTGGTGTCCCCGCTGTCCCCCCGGCCCCGGCGGTCATAGCGATAGACGGTGAAGTGCTGCGCGAGAAGTTTGGCGAGCTCCGGTTTGGAGCCGGACGAATGCGTGGTCATCGCTCCGTCCACCAAGAGCAGAGCGGGGCCAGCGCCCTGCTTGTCGAACGCGATGGTGGTGCCGTCCTTTGACCCGACAGTATCCATCGGCGCCTCAATTGTCCCATGGAGCCTTCACACTTCGAGGGGCAAAAGTGAAGGTGGTGACGAACAGGACGAAGGTCGCGCTGCTCACTCGAGAGTATCCACCGGAGGTCTACGGGGGTGCGGGTACTCACGTTCAATACCTGGCGCGCGAACTCCGCCGCCTGACCGAGGTTTCCGTCCACTGCTGGGGAGCGCCACGGGACGAGCCGGGCGTGATCAGCCACGAGCCCTGGACCGCTCTGTCCGAGCCGAAGCCCGAGTCGGCGGCGCTGCAGGCCATGTCGATCAACCTGGCGATGGCGGCGGCAGTCAAGGGCGCCGATCTCGTACACAGCCATACGTGGTACGCGAACTTTGGCGGCCATCTCTCGAAGCTCATGTGGTCGATTCCTCACGTTGTGACCACTCACAGTCTCGAGCCACTGAGGCCCTGGAAATCCGAGCAGCTTGGCGGCGGCTATGCCCTATCGACGTTCTGTGAGCGCACGGCAATCGAATCCGCGGACGCCGTGATAGCTGTGTCGCATGGCATGCGCGATGACGTTCTGAATTGCTACCCGCACGTGCACTCCGAACGCGTCCATGTAATTCACAACGGAATCGATCCGGAGATTTACCGCCCGCAGCGGTCGGACGAGGCACTCACTCGCCTTGGCGTGGACCCGAGCAAGCCTTACGCGTTCTTCAACGGGCGGATCACGCGACAGAAGGGCTTGCAGCTGCTTCTGGCGGCGGCTCTGAAGATGGATCCGAGCCATCAGCTGGTGATCGTCGCCAGTAATCCGGACACGCCTGAAATCGCCGCCGAGGTGGCGGCGCTCGCCGAACGAGTTCGCTCCGAGCGAGGGAACGTGGTCTGGATCGGCCGCTACATCCCTCTCCAGGATCTGCTTCACCTTCACTCGGGCGCCGCGGTGTTCGTGTGCCCGTCGATTTATGAGCCGTTTGGCCTGGTGAACCTCGAGGCGATGGCGTGTGAGACGGCTGTGGTGGCGTCGCGCGTGGGCGGAATTCCGGAAATCGTCGTCGAAGGCGAGACCGGCTACCTGGTGGATTACGACCCTGACGACGCCGCAGCGTTCACCACCACGTTGGCCACCCGAATTGAGGAGCTGCTGAGCGACTCAGCCCTTGCCGCAAAGATGGGCAAGGCTGGGCGCGAGCGCGTGTTGCACCACTTTGGCTGGCCGGCCATCGCCACCCGGACTGCCGAGCTCTACGACTCCCTTCTGAGCAATCAGCCGCCGGCGATCGCTCCGACTATCAGGTAGGGCTCCTGCCCTTTCGCGACAGCGTCCGGCAACGGTGAATCAGGCGACTCGTCGGAGAGATCCTCCTCGCATGCGAAGAACCTCAGCATCGCCCGCCGCTTCTTTGTGATCGAGTCGCGAATCGTGCCCCGGAGCGCCGGATACTGCGCCTCGAGCGCATCGAGAACGGAACGCTGCGTCACCTTGCCGTCGACTCGCAGCTCGACCTCCCGGCCGACACCGGCGAGAGTGCGCAGGTTGGATGGCAGCTCGACTCGGATCAAGCCAGCGTCTGCACCTCAACCGAGAGCACCGACGGCAGGTCTCTCACGATCGCCGTCCAGCTGTCGCCCGCGTCCGCCGACGCGTACACCTGCCCGCCAGTGGTGCCGAAATACACTCCGCACGAGTCAAGCGAGTCCACGGCCATCGCGTCGCGGAGGACGTTGACGTAGCAATCGTGCTGCGGAAGTCCCTTGGTCAGCGCCTCCCACTCGTCGCCGCCACTCTTGCTGCGGTACACCCGCAGCTTGCCATCTGGCACGAAGTGATCCGAATCGCTGGTGATGGGCACGACGTAAACCGTGTCCGGCTCGTGTGAGTGAACGTCGATGGCGAAGCCAAAGTCCGTAGGCAGGTTGCCGCTGATCTCACGCCACGTATCGCCGGCGTCGTCGGTGCGCATGACGTCCCAGTGCTTCTGCATGAAGAGCGTTTTGGGACGGCTTGGGTGCATGGCGAGGCGATGCACGCAATGACCTACCTCGGCGTCCGGGTCCGGAATATATGACGACCTCAAACCGTGGTTGATCGGTTTCCAGGTCTCCCCTTTGTCATCGCTACGAAACGCGCCCGCTGACGAGATGGCGGTGAAGATCCGATCGGGGTTGCTCGGGTCCTCGATGATCGTATGCAGGCAAAGGCCCCCCGCCCCGGGGTTCCATGTTGGCGCGGTCTTGTGCTCGCGAAGTCCTGATAGCTCCTCCCACGTGGCGCCGCCATCGACGGACTTGAACAGGGCAGCGTCTTCAACGCCCGCATAGACGGTGTCAGGGTCTTTGAGCGACGGCTCGAGGTGCCACACGCGCAGGAACTCCCACGGATGGTCCGAGTTGTCGTACCACTTGTGGGTGCCGGGCGTGCCTTTGTAGTGGAACTCATTGCCGCTCGCTTGCCAGGTGTCGCCGCCGTCGTCCGAGCGCTGGAGGACCTGCCCAAACCAGCCGCGGGACGTCGAAGCAAAAAGCCGATTCGGATCTGCGGGAGAGCCCTTGACGTGATAGACGTCCCATCCTGCGAACTGCGGTCCTTCAACCTTCCAGTCCTTGCGCTTTCCGTCAGACGTCAGGACAAAAGCACCCTTATGGGTCCCGACGAGTACACGTACCTTCGTCATGCTCCCTCCATTGCCATAGCCAACACAGCCACCGTCTTAAGTCTATTGGGGATCGGCGTGGCGGCTCAACCCTGACGTGCCCGCCACCGCCGGACCAGGTCCGCGGCGGCGCCGGTCCAGGCAGGAAACTCAAATGTAAAACCTGCCTCGGCAAGACGCCTGGGCACAACTCGCCGGCTCTTCAGGATGAGCTCCGTCTCTGTGCGCAGGAAAACCGCGCCGATCTCCAGCATCCAGTCCATGGCGGGCAGCCCGATTGGCGCTCTGTAGGCTCGGCGGAGAGCCGCCATGAACTCGCGGTTGAGCACCGGGTTTGGAGACGTGATGTTGACAGGCCCGTCGAGGTCGTCCCGCGCGATGAGAAAGTCGAGCGCCCGCCCAAAGTCCACGTCATGGACCCATGACATGAACTGCCGCCCGGAGCCTGCGCTGCCCCCAAGGCCCAAACGCACCAGGTTGATCAGAGTCTCGAAGACCCCTCCCCGGTCCGGGCTCATGATCATCGAGCTCCGCAACGCGACCTTCCGTGTATTCGGTGTGGCGGCCTCGAAGAACGCGCCTTCCCAGCTTTTCGCCACGTCGTAGCTGAAGCGCCAGGTGGACGGGAGGCCGGGCTCGCTGCCGCCGATCTCACCGTCGATGTCATCCATCGCCCGATCGAATACGTGCGGGTAGATGGATGCGGTGCTTGCGTTCATCCAGAGCTTCGGCGGCCCTGGACGATCGAGCAATCGCCTCACCCACGAGCTGGGTGGTGACGATCCTAGATTCCATGATCTCCCTGCGGTTCCGCTGGTTGTACCGGCAGTTGACGCTCCGGCCGGCCAGGTTGATAACCACATCCGCACCATCCACCTCGTGGCGCCAATCGCCAAGGTGGAGTCCGTCCCACTCGACTGCCGACCAGGGCGCCGGCTGCACGTGGCGCGCCACGACACAAACCGCATTGCCTTGAGCGTGAAAGTGACGAGCCAGGATCTGTCCGACCTGGCCGCTGCCACCGGTGATGACGATGTGCTTCGATCTCGACTGAGCTTCGCTAACGAGCATCACTTCTTGAGAGTCGAAGCTTAAGTCCGCCTGGTGGCGGCCGCCCCCCGCCCGGGCGAGAGCCGGGCGGGTGACCGTGCATATGAAAAATCGAAAGGTCGCCTTAGCCCAGCGCTGCGACGACGTTTGAGAACACGTTTGCGATCTGGTTGCCCATGGTCAAAAGAATCACGATGACAACGATGGAAACGAGCACCAGAATCAACGCGTACTCAACCATTCCTTGGCCGCGCTGCTTTACAGCGCTGTCTGGGATCCCCAAGTCACCTCAATCACCTCCTTCACTCGCAGATTGCGAGCAGTCGTTCCTTTGCTTCTACGACTTGTTCTTGTTGGGCGGAGTCGGATGAACAGGCGGGGTGGGATGGACGACGGGTGGCGTGGGATGGACCTTGTCCGGCGTCGGGGCCGGCGTGTGATCTGAGGCGTGGCCCGGGGTGGGGGTCGCGCGATGGTCGTCGCTCACAGTCTTGCCGTGTTGCGATGCGAACGAGCTGACGCACTGGCCAACGCCGTGAGAATCGGTGGTGAGTGCGTCCTTGCACTTGTTGACTTGTTGAACCACCTGCGTGCCCCAATCCGTGGGGTTGATGCTGCCGGTGATCGCCGCCTCAGTGCCGGCGGCGCTCACGGCGAGAACGCTGGCGGCGACGCCGATCGCTGCCTTGGTGCTGAGGAGTGCGGCGACCTTTGCGAGGAACGGCACGCGGCCAGACCCCTTGACGTAGGCGGCATGGTACTGAGCCTGCACCGGCATCGGGCTTGGGCCCTCGCTGGCCGACGCATGCTGCTGGAGCTGCTGCCCCAGCCATTTGTCGAAGAAGTCGCCGCCCAGAGCGTTCATTCGTCCAAAGGGACTGTGGAGGGTCCCGATGTACCCATTTCGAGATTGATGCGGTCCCCGAGGCGAGCCCGAAGGCGTGTCTTTGCCGCCGCCAGCCGCGAGGCAACGGTCCTCTCCGGTACCCCGATGGCTGCGCCAATCTCACGATTGGTGAAGCCGTGCACGTGCCGGAGCACGAGCGCCGCAGCCTGCTTCGGCGGGAGGGCTCTCATCTCTCGCACCAGATCGGGCTGGGCGATATCCGTCGGGTCAGGCTCCCTCGGCCGTCCGAGCCGCCTGACCACCTCACCGACCTCATAAAGGCGCTCGCGCCTGCGAAGCGAGAAAGCCACGTTCAGAGCGATCCTGTAGATCCATGCCTCCGCGGGGGCGTCCTGCTTCCAACCTTTCCAGCCGCGGAACGCTCGCATGTATGCCTCCTGCGCCGCGTCCTCAGCGATGGCCGGGTTTCGAAGGATCATCACGAGCGTGGCGAAGACACGCTGGTAGGTGGCCTTGTACAGGCGATCGAAGTCCTCTTTGACCCCCGGGCGGTAAACGGGCGTGCTCCGGCTGCTCGCCCGCCGAACGTCAGCGGCTGGCGACAAGCTGCTCGAGTGAGTCGACCAGGCGAGGTCCCGGCCTGTTGAAGTAAGCAGATCCATCCATAACCACAACGCGGGCGGCGCCAACCGCGTCGATATGGGTTTGAGCCAGCGCGGCCTCGGCCTTGGCGCGATCTAGGGTGAAGCCGCATGGCGCGAGGATCAGCAGCTCGGGACGCGCAGCTGCCACGTCCTCCCACGACACCGCAACCGAAGGGATGCCCGGCCGCGCCAATGGGTCGTCGATCCCGGCCAGGGCGAGAAGGTCTGGGGTCCAGTGCCCCGCGCGATAAGGCGGGTCGATCCATTCGAGAAAGACCCCACGCACGGGCGCTCGACCGCCTGCTTCGCGGGTGGCGGCATCGATGCGAGCACGAAGCTGGGTTGTGAGGGGAGCTGCGTCGGCGCCGCACGCGGCGGCGAGCTCTTCGATGTCTGCGAACACGTCGGCAAGGGTGTGGGGGTGCTGGCGGATCATGCGCACGCCTGCAAGGTCGTCCGCCACCTGGTCGGCAGTGACCGCGCACACGCGACAGATGTCCTGCGCGACAACGAGGTCGGGGCGCAACGCCAGGATGGCGTCGGTGTCCACAGAGTAAAGAGAGCGTCCCTCAGCCGCGGCGAGCGAGACCGCCACCTCGATGTTCACTCCATCCAGGCCGTCGAGCGCGAGCGTGGAGCGGGTCACGATCGGTAACAACGTGGCCTCGGGCGGAAAGTCACACTCGTGGGTCACCGCCACAACCTGCTCACCGAGGCCCAATGCGAACAATGCCTCGGTGGCGCTGGGCAGCAGCGAGACGATCCTCACCAACCTAGGAAACCACACCTCCCGGGAAGGTGACCCATGTCGGTGTTGGCTCCCTCTCCCCGCAGGGGAGAGGGTTGGGGAGCGGGGCGTTAGTTGGTACGTGCGATCAGGGCGCTGCGGGTAGCTGCCTTGTCGAGCTGGCGCGCGTTCGCAGCATGCGGCGCGCACGGATGAGCTCGGCCACCGACCATGCCTGCATCGGGCAGCCGCTGGCGCGGTGGGGTGGATCGCCGTCCGTGGTTTCCGAAACCGATCCGAGGCCCCATTCCAAAAGGTGCCGCTCGAGCGCGGCAAGAACGCCAGGGACCGGCACGCCGGTTCGCAACGCCGCCTCGACGTAAGGCCCGATCAGCCAAGGCCACACAGTGCCCTGGTGATAGGCAGCGTCCCGTTGACTTGGGCCGCCTCGATGCAGGCCGGCGTAGGCGGGGTCCTTCGGTGAGAGCGATCGGAGTCCGAGCGACGTCAGCAGCTCTGCGCCCGCGACCCTCACGATGGCCGAGTCGAGCAGCGGGGCGTGGGGGAGAGACACCGCGAGCAGAGAGTTGGGACGAACCTGAAAGCTGTCTGGCTCGACGACGTCAGCACACCCGGACGGACCCACGAAGTGACGCTTGAATGACTCGCGCGCGAGCTGCGCGAGCCTCCGCAGGTCCGACGCGTCGTGTTTCACACGTTCCTCGAGGATGGCCACTGTCGCGAGAGCATTGATCCACAGCGCATTGATCTCGACTGCCTTGCCCGCGCGCTGCGTCACAGCCTTGCTGTCGACGCGGGCGTCCATCCAGGTCAGCGCCACGCCGTCAGCGCCCTGGCTCAGAAGCGAGTCTTTGGGGTCGACCTTGATGCCGAAGCGCGTGCCCGATAGGTGATGCTCGATGACATCAAGGAGCGATGGCGAAAGCTCAGCTGCGAGGTCGTGGTCGCCTGTCCGCTGAACGTGGCGCCCCACCGCGTGCAGAAACCATAGTGTCGCGTCGGCGCTGTTGTACTCGATGTCGCCGGCGTCTGTCGTATTCGGAAGCATGCCCTCCGATAGCGTCTGTGCGGCTCCGAGCAGCAGCTTTCGCCCTTCCTCTTGCCGACCGGTCTCTAAGAAGAGGCCTTCGTAGGAAGTCATCGTGTCGCGCGACCATTCGCCGAACCACGGGTAGCCCGCCACCACCCTCGGTCCCTCCACTATGAATTGGTCGGCAGCCACCGCCAGCAGTCGATCAACTTCATCCACCGCCTGTGCGGTGGCGATGAGCGCGCCAGCCCGATGCCTAGCCTTGACGAAGATCGCCGCCGGGCGGCGGGGCGGAATGCGAGGAGCCCCAGCCCAGGCGACAAGCTCATGTTCCTGTCCTGCCTCGAGCTCGGCAGCGAAATAGCCCGCGTGCCACAGGTCCTCCAGATCGCTCAGGCCGCGCTCGGCCTCGACCCTGTAATGGACGCCGTGGTACCACTCGCCGCCGGCCACGTATCCGGTCCCCGCGATCCGGTAGGCGTCCTCGAAGACGAAGCCGTCAGCGCCGGTGTCCACCTTGGGCGCACCGTTCGCGAACCGCACCCCGTTCACGTCGCGCCAGGTGCACAACGGGTGCAGCTCGAGGGTGATCGGGCTCGGAGCGCGGACGACACGGTGGATGATCGCAACTGATGCGCGCCCGTGGTCCATGGCGACCTCGCGCTCGATCACCACGTCCCCGACGCTCCACCGCCAACGGGGTAAGCCGTCCTCGAGCTCAAAGCTCTCGAGGTGGACGTAACCGTTCGGGACGATGGCCCCCGACCCCCATTCGTGGACGGCAAGGGGGATACGGCGCTCGCCGATGATCAGGATCGGGTCGATCGCCGCAAGCCCGAGCATCCGCCCGCCTGGCGGCCGCGTCGCCACCACGAGCAGGCCGTGATAACGCCGAGTCCGAAGGCCTGCGACGGTCCCCATCGCATAACCGCCGAGCCCGTCGGGCACCAACCACTCGCGCTCAGACGCCACATCGAGGTTGCCGCACAGCTGTCGCCCAAACTTCACGGCAGTAAGTGTGAGGGGCCGCGCGCATAACCTAGGAGCCAATGTCCGCGGAAAGTGATCGCCTCAACGAGGTCCCGAAAGGTCGCGCCCCGTGGAAGCATTGGGGCCCCTACCTCAGCGAGCGGGCCTGGGGCACTGTACGCGAGGACTACAGCGCCGATGGCTCCGCCTGGGACTACTTCCCCCACGACCACGCACGCTCCCGCGCCTACCGCTGGAATGAGGACGGCCTGGCCGGCATCTGCGACGACCGTCAGACCCTTTGCTACGCGCTCGCCTTCTGGAACGGCCGCGACCCCATCATCAAGGAGCGCATCTTCGGGCTGACCGGCCCGCAGGGCAACCATGGCGAGGACGCGAAGGAGTACTGGTTCTACCTCGACTCGACCCCCACCCACTCATGGATGCGGTGGCGCTACATCTACCCGCAGGCCGAGTTCCCCTACGCGCAGCTCGTCGAAGAAAACGCCAAGCGCACCCGCGACGACCCCGAGTACGAGCTCCTTGACACCGGCATCTTCGAAGGCGACCGCTACTGGGAGATAACCGCCGACTACGCGAAAGCCGACCCGGAAGACATCCTGATCAAGGTCTCAATCCGAAACGCGGGCCCTGAGGCGGCCGACCTCGATGTGCTTCCGACCCTGTGGTTTCGCAACACGTGGGCCTGGGGCCTCGACGACAGAATCCCAACGATCCGCGCCGCGGACGGCGGCTTCGTGGCCGAGCATCACACCCTCGGCGCCATGACGCTGCACAGCGACGGCGCGCCTTCGCTTCTCTTCTGCGACAACGAGACCAACGCCGCAGGCCTGTGGGGAGTGAGCGGGCGCAGCCAGTACCCAAAGGACGGCATCAACGACCACGTGGTGCGCGGGTCCGCGACGGTCAACCCCGCGAACGAGGGAACGAAGGCCGCCTTCCACCATCACCTGTCGGTAGGCCCTGGCGAGACTGTCGCCATCCGGCTGCGGCTGAGCCCGGACGGAAGAACGGGAACGGACTTCGACACGCTGATGGGGACCCGCGAGCAGGAGGCGAACCAGTTCTACGCCGGGCTCACTCCCGCGGCCGCATCGCCCGATGAGGCGTTGGTGCTGCGCGAGGCCCTTGGCGGGATGCTCTGGTCGAAGCAGTTCTATCACTACGACGTCCAGCGATGGCTCATCGGCGACCCCGCCGGCCCCACCCCGCCTGCCTCGAGGCTGACTGGCAGGAATGCAGGGTGGGAGCACCTCAACAACCGCGACGTCATCTCGATGCCCGACAAGTGGGAGTACCCCTGGTACGCCGCCTGGGACCTGGCCTTCCACTGCGTTGCGCTCGCCCACGTCGACCCTGAGTTCGCCAAGGCGCAGCTGGTCCTCCTGTGCCGCGAATGGTTCATGCACCCAAACGGCCAGCTGCCCGCCTACGAGTGGTCGTTCGGCGACGTGAACCCTCCGGTGCACGCGTGGGCCGCCCTGCGGGTCTTCGAGATCGACGGAAGCAAGGACCACGATTTCCTCGAGCGCATCTTCCACAAGCTCCTGCTGAACTTCACGTGGTGGGTGAATCGGAAGGACAGCGAGGGCAACAACGTGTTCCAGGGCGGCTTCCTGGGTCTCGACAACATCGGTCCATTCGACCGCTCGCACCTTCCGGTCGAGGGTCACATCGAGCAGTCGGACGGCACCGCGTGGATGGCTATGTATTGCCAGAACCTCCTCGATCTAGCCCTCGCGCTCGCTGAGCACGACAGCACTTACGAGGACATGGCGACCAAGTTCTTCGAGCACTTCGCCCTCATCGCGTCGGCGCTCAACGCGAAGGGACTGTGGAACGAGGAGGACGGCTTCTACTACGACGTCTTTCATTTCGCCGACGGGAGGATGGAGCCTTTCCGAGCTCACTCGCTCGTCGGCCTGGTGCCGCTGCTCGCCGTGTCGACGATCGGGCCCCAGACGATGGGTCGCCTGCCAGAGTTCACCGCGCGGACCGAATGGTTCGTCCACCACCGTCCTGACATGAATGACGTGATCCAGCACATCCCCGACCCCGGCCATGCCGGATGGAAGATGCTGTCGATCGTCTCGCCGGAGCGTCTGCGCCGCATCCTCGCGCGGATGCTCGATCCGTCCGAGTTTCTCTCCGATCACGGCATCCGCGCGCTGTCGCGCTATCACCTCGAGCACCCATGCGAGGTGGACCTCGGCGGGGTGATGGCGTCGATGAAGTACGAGCCTGCCGAGTCGGCGAGCGCCGTCTTCGGCGGCAACTCGAACTGGCGAGGACCCGTGTGGATGCCCGTTAACTACATGCTGGCTGAGGTGCTTCGGGTCTATCACCGATACCTCGGCTCGGAGTTCAAGGTCGAGTCGCCTACCGGGTCCGGACAGATGAAAGACCTGTCAGAGGTCGCTGACGACCTCTCCGCGCGCCTGGTCGGGCTTTTCCTCGACCATGACGGCCATCGCCCTGCGTTCGGCGACGTCGCGAAGTTCCAGGACGACCACGCGTGGCATGACCTGATCCAGTTCCACGAGTACTTCAACGGCGACACCGGCGCGGGGATCGGCGCGTCTCATCAGACGGGTTGGACCGGCCTGGTCGCCGACCTGATCATCCGACGGCACAAGGGGGAGTGACATGGATCTGAATGGCAAGGTGGCGATAGTCACCGGCGCAGGCAGCGGAATCGGTCTGGCGATCGCCGAGCGTTTCGCCGCAGCCGGTGCGAGCATCTGCGTGAACTACCTCGGTTACGAGGAGGAAGCCCAAGCCTTGGCCAAGCGGCTGCCAAAGGCGATTGCAATGAAGGCAGACGTGTCAAAGCCCGCGGACGTGCAGGCGATGGTCGATGCAACTGTCAAACAGCTCGGCGCGGTCGACGTGCTTGTCAACAACGCGGGCGTCGAGAGGTCGATGCCGTTTCTCGACATCGACGAGGCAACGTGGGACTTGATGATCGATGTGGATCTCAAAGGCGCATTCCTCTGCGCGCAGGCTTGCGCTCGCGTGATGAGAGATGCGGGCCACGGCGGCTCGATTGTCAACATCTCCTCCATCCACGAGGACGTCGCGTTCCCCGGTTACACGCCTTACTGCGCTGCCAAGGGCGGCCTGCGCATGGTGATGCGCAACGCCGCGCTCGAGCTCGCGGCGTTTGGGATCCGCGTCAACAACGTGGCGCCAGGCGCAATCGCTACGCCAATCAACGCCAAGACGCTGAACGACCCCGACAAGGTGGCGACCCTCCAGAGACTCATCCCGTTGAAGCGTATGGGAAGGCCGGAGGAGGTGGCGGAAGTCACGCTGTTCCTCGCCTCGGACGCTTCGTCTTACGTGACGGGCTCGACTTACTACGTGGACGGCGGGATGGTTCGGTACTCTCAGCCACTGTAAAACTCGTTACTCTTGGGCGCCTCGTGCTATTAAGTGACCCGCGCGTAACGTCTATGGCAGCGCCTGCGTTGCAACTCCAAGTGAGGCTCGGGGTAGTTGCCGTTTCGGTCCTGTTGGCGATTTCCGGCTGCGGTGGAGGTACTGCATCGACCCCGACGCCGACGCCATCGGAGCTTGCCAGCCCGACCCCGACACCCACGCCGTCCCCAAGCCCCACCCCCAGTCCTCTGCCCCCGCCGAGCCCCTTTCCAGTTCCGCCGTTTGCCGCGATGCGGGCGACCTGCACGGGCGCGCAGACCACCCGCGAGGCGGTGCTCGTGATCAAGGGCTCGACCACCAAGATCCTCGCCGACGTCACCGACCCGTTGCACCCGGTGAAGATCTGCACGCTGACGGGCGGCTGGACGCCGCAGCTGGACACGTCAGGAGAGATCTCGTGGGCGGCCAGCCAGCACGCTCCCGGCACGGCGGGGCAGAGCCTGATCGTGACCCTCGACCTGTTCTCCGGGACCACAGCGGTGGTCGCGAGCTGGCAGGGCGGCGGCTACCTCGACGGCCAATTCGCATGGAGCCCGCACCGAGATCTCCTCGCTTACCTGACGTCTGACACGAGCGGGGTCGACCTTCACCTCCTGAGCGGTGGCGGCGATCGCGTGGTCGCGAACCTTGGGGCGGTCCCAGGACGAGGGACCAATCCAAGCGAGGACGATTCGTTCCTCGACTTCTCGCCGGACGGTGCCTACTTCGCCCTGGTCCAGACCTTCACCGCCAGCGGCGCACACCTGCAGGTGAGGAGGGCCACCGACGGCTCGCTCGTCTACTCGCAGTCGACGGGCACCATGGCCACCTGGGGCAGCACCGGCAGCAAGCTGTACTTCAGGCACCCGCTGTCCAACGTGATCTCGGCCTGGGACTCGACGGCCGGCGTCACCTCACCCATGAGCCAGCGCCTCGCCTGGATCAGGCCCCGGGCCGATGCCGGCGACGACTACCTCGCGTTCACCGTCAGGGACGCCGCGGGAACGCCTCACGTCTGGCTTGACGGCCACGGCGCAAAGGTGGCCACCCAGCTGCCCCCGGTGCGCTCCTCTCCAGTGTTCTTGAATGCCACCTCGATCTTCTATATCGAGGAGGCGCCCTGCGGGGTCAACTGCGGTCCGGGACCTGCGACACAGCCCACCGGCAGGTCGTTCATCCTGGACCTCACCAAAGTTCCGGCCGTGGCCGAGACAGCCTCGACGATCCTGTCCGTGATCGCGGTGTGGCCTCGACCCGGCCAGGTTTAGGATTGCGGAAATCGTGATCAACGACCCAGCTACCGCTGTCGACCCGTCGACTCTCCAGGTCGACCCGCCCCCTGCCGTGATCACGACGGCGCGAGTCGAAACGTACCCGCGCCCCGTCTACGCGCAGGCGACGAAAGGGCGCCGCTGGTGGACCGCATCGCTGGCTCTTGCCGTGTTGGTGACTGCGGGCGGGCTCGGCCTCCTTTATGTCGACGACCACAGCTTTCAGAACCAGGCTCAATCGCTCACCACCGACAACGAGTCGCTACAGGGCCAGATCCTGGGCATCCAGGGCGAGCTGACCGCCACGAAGGGAAACCTGACCACTACGCAAGCCGACCTGGCCGCCGTACGCGCTGAGCTGGCGCACCCTCACCTCGGGATCTGGAACGTGAAGCAAACGCTGCAGGGCCCTACCTATTACCTGGCGGCAGGCGTGCCTGACACCTTCACTTATCACCTGCGCCTCAAGTCGACAGGCTTGATGAACGTGAGCATCCTTTCCTTCGATCAGTTCTCGGCGGCAGTGAAGTGCATCGAGTACGGAGCAGGGGATACCAACTGGTGCATGCACCACTCGGGCACCGGAACCACTTACAGCCAGCTCGGAGTGACCTCGGTGTCGTACGACTTCCACCAGGCGGAGGGCTGTGCCGCGTACATGGTCGTGATCACCGCGCCGAGCAGGGTGACGATCACCCCAGACGTGAGCGTGACCTACAACCCCGCCACGAAAGCCACAGGGACCTGCGCCTAAGACAAGGCGGACTTCCCCGCTACCTCTGGGGTCCCGCGCCGCAGGCGCGGGAGTACCTGCGAAGCCGGGGGATGGGGGCGTCCACTTAACGTAGACCCCTGAGCCAAAGTTTAGGTTACCCTACCTCCCGTGATAGGCATGCCCGTGGTGGGGATTAGGCGGACCTAGATGGTCGAGCTCGTCCGTCGAAGCGCTTTCACCCGCGCCCAGGAGGATTACCTCAAGGCCCTCTACCAGCTGCACGGTGACCAGCGTCCAGTGCCCACCCGCGAGCTTGCGCAGCGCCTGGGCATCTCCTCGCCCTCGGTGAGCGAGATGGTCGCCCGCCTCACTGCCCAGGGCCTCGTGGAGCACGACCGTTACCGCGGCCAGCAGCTGACCCGCGAGGGCCGAAAGGTCGCGCTCGAGCTCGTGCGCCACCATCGCCTCCTGGAGATGTTCCTGGTCCAGGTGCTCGGCTACAGCTGGGACGAGGTGCACGACGAGGCGGAACGCCTCGAGCACGTGATGTCGGAACGAATGGAGCAGCGCATATTCGAGCTGCTAGGGCGCCCCGAGCTCGATCCCCACGGCCACGCCATCCCCAGCGCAAGCGGCAAGGTGCGCTCCCTGAGCGAGCGTCCCCTAAGCGAATGCAAGGCGGGCGAGAAGGTCCTCGTCCAGGGCGTCTCCGACGAGGACGCGGGTCGCCTGCGCGAGCTCGAGCGCCGAGGCCTGATGCCAGGCACCCGCATCGAGGTCGTGGCCGTTAGCGAGTACGAGGGCCCTATCGAGGTCCGGATCAAGGGCAAGCGCGTGAGCGTCCCGCTGGGCCTCGCCCGAGGCATGTTCGTGGAGGCAGCGCGCCCAAGTGGCCGTTGAGGCGCCGCCGCCAAAGCCCGCCCCCGAGCCGCTGACCCCGCTCCCGGTCAAGGCGGCCCCCGACGCGGTAGCCGTCGCGCTCCCCGGCGAGGAGCGTGTCCTTCGGGCAGCGGAGAAAGCACTCAATGGCCAGACGCGCGGCCTGCGCGCCCTCCTCCCCTTCCTGGGCCCTGCCTTCGTCGCCGCTGTCGCTTATGTCGACCCGGGCAACTTCGCCACCAACATCGCCGGGGGCGCCCAGTACGGCTACATGCTGCTGTGGGTCGTCCTGACCGCCAACCTCATGGCGATGCTCATCCAATCGATGAGCGCCAAGCTCGGCATCGCCACTGGGCTGAACCTCGCGGAGGTCTGCCGCGAGCGCTTCCCTCGCAGCGTGGTCGTCGGCCTTTGGATCCAGGCCGAGGTCATTGCCATGGCCACAGACCTCGCCGAGTTCATCGGCGCCGCCATCGGCATCCACCTCCTGTTCCCCGACGTGCCGCTGATCGCCGCTGGCGTCATCACCGCCTTCGCCGCTTTTGGCATCCTGGCCATCCAGTCGCGCGGCTTCCGAGGCTTCGAGGCTGTGATCACAGGCCTGGTCGGCGTGATAGTGGCCGCCTTCGCGTTCGAGGTGATCCTGGCACGCCCTTCGGTGTCAGGAGTGGTGACAGGCCTCATCACGCCGAGGTTCGACGGCACCGAGAGCGTCCTCCTTGGGGCAGGCATCCTCGGCGCGACTGTCATGCCCCACGTCATCTACCTGCACTCGGCCCTGACCCAGAGGCGGGTGGTGGGCGCGACCGACCTCGAGCAGCGAAGGATATTCAGCTTCGAGCGATGGGACGTGATCCTCGCGATGGGCCTCGCGGGGCTAATCAACATTGCGATGCTCACGATCGCCGCAGCAGCCTTTTACGGCCAGGGCGTCGGCCCCATCAACGGCCTCGACCAGGCGTTCACCGCACTCGGCGCGAGGTTGGGAAACGGGGCAGACATCTTCTTCGGCCTCGGCCTTCTCGCCTCCGGCCTTTCCTCCTCCTCGGTGGGCACGCTGGCGGGCCAGGTGGTCATGCAGGGATTCATTCGCAAGCAGATCCCCCTGTTCCTCCGCCGCGGGATCACCATGGCCCCCGCGCTGGTCGTGATCGCCATCGGGCTCAACCCCACGCGCGCGCTGGTGCTCAGCCAGGTAGTGCTCTCATTCGGAATCCCCTTTGCGCTGATTCCTCTATTGATGTTCTGCCGCGACCGCGGGCTCATGGGCTCGCTTGTCAACCATCGCGTGACGACGATGATCGCCACCGCGGTGGTGGCAGTGATAGTGAGCCTGAACATCTTCCTGATCACCTTGCTCGTGACTGGCAGATAGGTCCGGCGAATAGCCGGACCGTTCTCCTCCCCGCTTGCCGGGGAGGCCGGCCACGCTTCAGCGTGGCCGGGTGGGGAACACTACGCTTCAGTAGATGAAGCTCGGGGTGAACGTCGGCTACTGGGGCTTCGGGCTGACTGCCGCCGACCAGCTCGACATCGCCCGAACGGCCGAGGACCTCGGTTACGACTCAGTCTGGGCGGCCGAGGCGTACGGCTCGGACGCGGCGACGGTTCTGGCGTGGCTCGCCGCAGGCACCAGCCGAATCAAGCTCGGCTCTGGAATTTTCCAGATCCCAGCGCGGAGCGCGGCGATGACCGCGATGACCGCCGCGACCATCGACCAGCTGTCGGGTGGCAGGTTCCTGCTCGGCCTTGGCTCTTCGGGACCCCAGGTATCTGAGGGCTGGCACGGAGTGCGGTTCGCCAAGCAGCTCCAGCGCACGCGCGAATACGTCGCGGTAGTGCGCATGGCGCTGGCACATCAAAAAGTTGAGTTCCACGGCGAGACCCTCGAGCTGCCTCTCCCGGACGGTCCTGGAAAGGTGCTCAAGCTCACGATCCGGCCTGTGCAGCACAACATGCCGATCTACCTCGCAGTGCTGGGGCCGAAGAACGTGGCGCTGGCGGGCGAGATAGCCGACGGCTGGCTGCCTGTCTTCTTCTCGCCCGAGCACACCGCGACGCTGCGGGTGCCGCTCGAGGAGGGCGCCGCGCGCGCGGGGCGATCGCTCGAAGACTTTCGGATCTGCCCGTCGGTCAACGTCATGATCAGCGACGACCTGAGCTCGGCGCGCGACGCGATGCGGCCGATGCTTTCCCTTTATGTGGGGGGTATGGGATCGCGCGAGCAGAACTTCTACAACCGGCTCGTGTCGACGTACGGATTCGAATCGGCTGCGAAGGAAGTCCAGGACCTTTACCTGGCCGGGAAGAAGAGCGAGGCAGCGATGGCCCTGCCGGATGAGCTGATTGACGCGGTGAGCATCGTCGGTCCTCGTGATCGAGCGCGGGAGCGAATCCGCGCATACAAAGAGGCAGGCGTAGAAACCCTGATCGTCGCGCCAATGGCGATGGATACCGAAACGAGCAAACAACAAATGCGACTCGTCGCCGAACTGGCCGAGGAAATTGGATGAGCACGGCGGTCTGTGCTTTATTGCACGCCCCCATCCGCCGGCTGCGCCGGGTACTTCCCCGGCAAGCGGGGAAGATGTGAACAACCAGCCGCCGCCGCTCATCGACTACAACCTCTTTGACGCTGACGCTCCGCTTCGCGAAGCCCTCGAGCGCGAGGGCGCTGCGTGGGCGCAGGACATGGTGCGCGACCTCGGGCGCCTCGCCGGCACCGAGGAGGCCATCGCCTGGGGCTTCCAGGCCAACGCGAACCCGCCTCAGCTCCGGTCGCACGACCGTTTCGGCAACCGCATCGACGAGGTCGAGTTCCACCCCGCCTGGCACCGCCTGATGGAGGTCGCGATCGGCCACGGCCTGCACGCCCTCCCGTGGCGCGAGCCTCGCCCTGGCGCCCATGCCGCGCGCGCCGCCGCCTTCTACGTGTGGTCGCAGGTGGAACCAGGCCACGGCTGTCCGGTGTCGATGACGTATGCCGCCGTTCCGGCCCTGCGCAAGCAGCCCGACCTCGCCGCCGAGTGGGAACCCCTGATGACCACCCTCGACTACGACCCCGGCCTGCGGCCCCATTCCAGCAAGCGCGGCGTCCTCTTCGGGATGGCCTTGACCGAGAGGCAGGGCGGCTCCGACGTCCGCAGCAACACCACCCGGGCGACACCCACCGGCAGTGGCGGCGAGTACCACGTCACCGGGGACAAATGGTTCTGCTCGGCGCCGATGTGCGACGCGTTCCTCGTCCTTGCGCAGGCGCCGGGCGGCCTCTCGTGCTTCCTGCTCCCACGCGTGCTCCCCGACGGCACACGCAACGCCTTTCACATCCAGCGGCTCAAGGACAAGCTCGGCAACCGATCCAACGCATCGAGCGAGATCGAGCTCGAGAGCGCAGTCGCGTGGCTGGTCGGGGAGGAGGGGAAGGGCGTGAAGACGATCATCGAGATGGTCAACCACACGCGCCTCGACTGCATCATCGGCTCCGCGTCGTTAATGCGTCAGGCTGTCGCGCAAGCGACGCATCACGCGGCGCACCGCAGCGCCTTCGGCCGCCTGCTCATCGATCAGCCCCTGATGGTCAACGTGCTCGCCGACCTGGCGGTCGAGTCCGAGGCCACAACTGTCTTGATGATGCGACTGGCCGGCGCCCTCG
>DAIUFK010000042.1:0-19680 GCA_036844615.1 Candidatus Dormiibacterota bacterium
TGGTGGGCCGGGAGGGAGTCGAACCCCCAAAGCTTTCGCGGGTGGTTTACAGCCACTTGAGCTCGCCAATGCCCATGCCGACCCAGGCGCAGGCGCGAGGGTTATCGTAGCCGTTCAGGCTTCGTACCCGGCGCCATAATGGCGCAGTGGCGCGAGGCTACGCCCGATACGTCCTCGCGGTCATGGTGGGGATCAACTTCCTCAACTACATGGACAGGTGGGTGGCCTCTGCCGCCGCGCCGCTCATCCAGAAGGAGTTTCACCTCAGCGACGCGCTGGTCGGTCTTCTCGCGTCGGCATTCTTGTTGGTCTACGCCTTCGCCGCACTGCCCTTTGGCTACTGGGCGGACCGCGGCGTGCGCCGGACGGTGGTCGGGGTCGGGGTGACCATCTGGAGCCTGGCCACTCTCCTTACAGGCTTCGCACAGAACTTCTTCCAGCTCTTCCTCAGCCGGGCGGTGCTCGGCATCGGCGAAGCGAGCTATTACCCCGCCGGCACGTCTTTGATGTCCGACTACTTTCCCAAGGGCCAGCGCGGCCGGGTGATGTCGATATGGGGTGCAGGAAGCACCATCGGTATCGCTGTCGGCTTCGCCGGCGGCGGTTACATCGCCGAGAAGTTCGGCTGGCGCGACGCTTTCTTCTTCGCCGCGGTGCCGGGCATCCTGTTCGCCCTGTTGGCCTTCAGGATGCGTGAGCCACTGCGGGGCAGCGCTGAGGAGCGTGGGGCCGCTGTGAAGATGACCAGGGAGGCGACCCTGAAGACCTTCTTGGGCCTGCTTCGAATCCCAACCTTGCGCGCCGCCATCCTCTCGCAGACCGTCCTCTATTTCGTTCTCGCATCCAATGCGTTCTGGCTGCCGACGCTGCTCAATCGCAGATTTGGCCTGTCCGTCAGTCAGGCAGGCCTCCTGGCCGGCGTGGTGCTGGTGCTGGGAGGGCTGATCGGGACCCTGGCGGGCGGGTGGATTGCGGACCGCATGGCGCGCAAAAACCCTGCCGCCTACCTGCAGGTCGGCATCGCAGGCTTCCTGATCGGCGCCGTCTTCATCGTGATCTCTCTCGTGGCGCCTTTGAACATCGGGCCAATCCCGATCTTCATCCCTGCCTTCCTGATCACAGTCATCTGCCTGTATCTGCATTCCGGCCCTTTCACCGCCGTGTCGCAGAACGTCGTTTCACCAGCCTTTCGCGCAAGCAGCGTGACCATGCTTTTGTTTGTTTCCCACGTGTTTGGGGACTCGCACTCCACCTTCGACATCGGTTTTCTTTCAGACCGTATCGGAAGTCTCCAGACTGCCCTGCTCATCACGTCGCCCACGTTGCTGATAGTGGCTGCGATCATCGCCGCCACCGGCCTGCGATCGGTCAGGCCTGACACGCAGACGATGGAGGACGAGTGGGCCAATCGGCCGGCGCAGACGACCGCCGCCGGCTAGACGATCAGATGTCTAGTAGATAAACCCGACGAGACGGGTGCCCAGCTGCCCGGGCTTGATCGTGCGGGTGCTGATCACGTTGAACGCGACGAAGTTCATCTCGGAGACTGTCCACGAGCCGTCTGCATTGACCGAGTCGACGTATGCGACGTGACCGAGGTAGCTCTCCCAGGTGACCATGATCGCGCCGGCCTTGGGCGTGGCGCCGACGGCGTAGCCCGCGGCTGCGGCGTTCTGATACCAGAAGCCCGCGTCACCGCGCCACGTGACGTTCCGCTTGGTGGCGACGTAGTAGGTGCACCAGCCCGGCGGGAAACCGGTGGCAGGGTACGGTCCGAGACAGCAGCCCAGGACAGTCGAGTGGAACGCGCCGCCCGTGGCTGCGCCTGTCTGCACGAGGTTCTGCCAAAGGGTTGGGGGCGGCGGGAAGGCGCCACCGACGCCACCGGGGATCACGAGGATGGTCCCAGTCGTGAGCTGTGGGCTGCGGAGGCGGTTGAAGTCGAGGATCGTCTGAGCGTCGGACGAATACTTGGTGGCGAGGGTCTCAAGCGTATCGCTCGCCTTGGTCGTGACCACGATGCCAGCCACCGGCGGGATGAGGATCTGGTCGCCGGTCGCGACCACATCGCTTGAGATGAGGTTGGTGTTCGACCAGCGGATCTGGCTGACCGTGACATGGAACCTGGCGGCGATCACCTTCAGGTTCTCGCCCTCCTGGACCCTGTAAGTCATCGCGGAGTGGCTGATCGGCGCCGATAGTGGTATCGAGACTGGCTTGATGATCGTGCTGTAGCGACCAAGGGAGACATCCCCTACGGTGCCGCCCTCGCTCGAAACGACAGCCTCCGCGTTGACTGCGCCCAAACGTGCTGTGAAGGACGACTGGAAGTGGCGATCCATCGATGCGTACCCAGAAATCGCGACCGCCACTGCGAGCACGACAGCATGAGTCAGATAACGATGGACTCTCAAATACCTACCCCTAAAGGATGTGAATCCGCCGGCGGACGGACCCCCCAAGAACCGCGTCACCCTACCAGACCCCCGCCGAGCCCGTCAACCCTGAGAACAGATGGGTGGGAGGCGAAAGGGGGCTCGGGACAGGCGGGCCGCCGAACTCAGCCTGAATACGCCAAACCCGGCGCCGCGAGGCGGCTTGACGAACAACAGTTCGTCCCACGAAAAGGCCCCGATGGGCCTGTTTCAAGGTCGTGACGGCCTTATTCACAAGGTAATCAACGGTGAAGAGAGGCCGACCTTGCTGTTAACGGAAGGTGCCTCCATATATAGAGACGCGCGCGTATGCCGCAACTTCTTTACATGCAGGGTTGTAGCGGCCTCGCACGATTGCAAAACTGGCTGCGGGAAGTGCTGATCAGGAGGGAGGGCTCCGGCCACCTATCCTGTTTGCGCATGAAACGCTCGTCCGAGTCCGGCTCGCCTCGCGCGCTGCGCGCTGTTTACGGATGACCACGCTTCTCACGCCTGTCTGCGACGTGCTCGGCATCGAGATCCCGATCCTTCAGGCGGGCATGAGCACCTACACGACGCCGGAGCTGGTGGCGGCAGTGAGCAACGCGGGCGGTGTCGGAATCATCGGCGGGCTCGACCGAACGGCGAAAGAGCTGCGCGACCAGATCGGCAGGGTTCGCGAGCTGACCGATCGTCCCTTCGGCGTCAACCACGTCGTTTCACAGATCGAGCAGGACGCGATCGACGTGACGATCGAGCTGCGCGTTCCGGTCCTCTCCCTGTCGTGGGGACGCGCCGGCGATCTGGTCCGCCGAGCTCACGAGGCAGGCGCCAAGGTCGTCCACCAGGTGAACACGCCGGAGGAAGCGGGACAGGTGGCATCTGACGGTGCAGACGTCGTGGTCGCGCAGGGGACCGAGGGTGGCGGCCACGTCGGCGTGATGTCCACGCTGCCGCTGGTGCCGCAGGTCGTCGACGTGGTCAACACGGTGCCCGTGCTCGCGGCAGGCGGCATCGCTGACGGACGCGGCCTTGCGGCCGCGCTGATGCTTGGCGCTCAAGGCGCGCTCATCGGCACGCGCTTCCTCGCGACACCCGAGGCACGCGGCAGAGGCCACTCCAAGGACGTGATCCTCAACGCCCTTGGCAGCCAGACGATGGCGAGCAAGTTCTTCGACGACGTCCTCGGCGTCCGCTGGCCTGGTTCCTTGGTTCGCTCCATCAGGAACCCGCTGCTCGACAGGTGGGCTCAGCGCCAGCAGGACTGGGCTCTTGCCGCAGCGCAGATCAGGCCGTCACTCGAGGCCGCAATGGCAGCCGGAGACTTCGTGCTCGCCGGCGAGTCCGCGGGATTGATCCACGACATCGTCCCAGCCGGCGAGCTGGTTCGGAGGATCGCGCGAGAAGCCGAAGCGCTCCTGGGCTAGGCCGTCCCGAGCTTCGCCGCCCCCACCCGGGCTTCTAGGCCGGACCTAAGGGCCGCCGCGCACGTAAATGTTCTGGCCGGAGACGAAGCTCGATTCGTCGCTGCAAAGGAAGGCGATCACGCTGGCGATGTCCTCCGGCTGGCCGACCCGGCGCAGCGGGATCTGCGAGGCAGCCCCCAGCTTGAAGGTTTCGTAATCCACCCCCATCCGCTCTGCGGTGGTGCGTGTCATGCGCGTCTCGACGAATCCGGGAGCCACTGTGTTGACGTTCACGTTGAATGCGCCAAGCTCGATCGCAAGCGTCCTGGCCATCCCCTGCAATCCCGCCTTCGCCGCCGAGTAGTTCGCCTGGCCCCTGTTACCCAGCGCGGAAGTCGACGAAAGGAAGACCATCTTTCCGTACTTCTGCTCGACCATGTGCTTCTGGGCCGCCCGCGCGCACAGGAACGTGCCCTTGAGGTGCGTGTCGATCACCGCATCCCAATCCTCGTCGGACATCTTGAACAGCAGGTTGTCTCGGATGATGCCGGCGCAGGTCACAAGGACGTCGAGCCTGCCGAATTCCTTCACAGTCCGCTCCACCATCTTTTCGACCTGGCCTCGATCGCTCACATCACAGGCGATGGCGAGGCCTGAGATCGGCCCCGTAACCTCTTTGGCAGGGCCCTCGTCAAGGTCGGACACGGCAACTTTCGCCCCCTCCCTGGCCAGGAGCTGCGCAGTGGCGGCCCCGATCCCACGACCGCCGCCTGTGACGAGCGCTACCCGGTCTTTGAATCTCACGCGGTCTGCGTGTCCAGGGCAGTCCCGCCGTCCTTGCGAGGGTCGGAGGCCCCGCGAAGCGACCCACTTCCGTCACCGACTATGACTTGAGGCTTGGAGAAGTACGAGTCGTAGTTCAAGGTGCGGCGGTTCACCCGGTAACCGAGCCTCTCCAGGCCATGGCTGACAGCGACGGGGATCCGTCCCTCGATCTGGACGATCTCACCCTGGAAGTCGATCCGCGGCGCGCTCACCGCCTCGACTGGCGACATGTGGTGGTCGAGCAGGTTGACCAGCACCTGCAGGATGCCGGTCACGATCTTGGTCCCACCTGGCGCGCCGACACAGACACGCAGCCGGTCCTTGTCGAAGACCATGGTCGGCGTCATCATCGTGACCCGCGTCTTGCCAGGACGGACCGAGTTGGGATTGCCTGGTCGCGGGTCGAAGCAGTTCATGTAGTCGTTGTAGCCAAACCCGAGGCCTGGGGTGACGACGCCACTCGACGAGCCGAGCGTGTGCGTCAGCGAGACGGCGTTGCCTTCGTCATCGACCACGCAGACGTGGGTCGTGTCAGCGCGGTCGTGAGCCGTGGCTCCTGCCGCAACCGCCTCGCGCGCTTTGGCGGCGTACTCCTTGTCAGCCAGCGCTCCAGTCGGGATCTCGACGAAGCGCGGGTCGGCGACGTGAAGCTCGCGGTCAGCCACCGCCCAGCCCATCGCCTCGACCAGCAGCCGAGCCGCCTCGGTGCTCGGCCAGCCGAGAGCGCCGAGGTCGTAGCCCTCGAGAAAGTTGAGCATCTGGAGCAACGTCAGGCCGCCCGCCGGAGGACCGGCGGCAGCGATGGTGAGCCCGCGATAGGTGCCTCTCAAGGGCTCCGTCACCCTGACGCGGTAGTTGGCGAGGTCCTCTCTTGTGATGAGTCCGCCGTTGGCGTCGAAATCGGCGGCGATCGCTTCTGCGATCTCGCCCTTGTAGAAGATGTCGGGGCCATCGTGCGCCAGGCGCTCAAGCGTGCGCGCGTAGTCGGCCTGGACGAAGCGATCGCCGATGGCGAACAGCTTGCCGTCGCGCGTGTAGATGGCCCTGGCGGCCGTAGTCACCTGGATCCTCTGCGCGTTGGGGACGGTGTCGGGTCCGTAGTCGGTGGTCCAGTAGCCGTGCATGTAGCCGCTCACCGGGATGCCCTCTCGCGCCAATGGAACAGCCGGCGCGATCGCCTGCTCCCACGAGATGGTGCCGAACCGCGTCAGTGCCTCGTACAGGCCGGCGACAGTGCCCGGCACCCCGACCGATTGATAGCCGACGTCGTTGACCCAGCCCTCGAGAACGTAGCCGTATCGGTCGGCGGCCTCGCGGATGAACAGCTTCTCCCACTGGTCCTCCCGCGCCCGAGAGCCGGCCGTGGAATAGAACTCGAGGAGCGCATCGCCGCCTTTGGGGCTGTGCACCAGCATCACCCCACAGCCGCCGATCCCGCACATCTGGGGATCCATCACGCCCTGCACAAAGGCGCACGTAACTGCTGCATCGACTGCGTTGCCGCCGCGCCGCATGACCTCCAACCCGATCTCCGCCGCCTGGGGTTGGGGAGCGACGATGATTGCCACCGCTGGTAAGGGTAGCTAGTCGAGCGTCAGTGGCACGTCCAGCGAGTCCGGCGGGATCACCAGCTTGAAGGGTCGGTACAGCTGGTCGAACTGGTCTGTTGAGATCAGGTCGCGCACTGCCAGCGCCACTGCGGCGTTACGGCTTGCCTCGATCATCGTCAGCCCAGCTCCTCCCGTGCCGATCGAGGCCTGAATCGAGTCCCACTGCGACGTCGACAGGCCCGCGAGGCGGTCGACGAAGCGGGCCACCGTGGCGCTGACCGGATACGGGGCCTCCGGCTCCCTCAAAGCGGCCTTCAAGGCGCGGCCGTCAAGGGGCGCGGCTGACTGTCGGAGGGTACTCCCATCTCTGCAGCCTAGACCTGGGGCGCTGCAGCAAAGTTGCAGCGGCTTTCGCGAGGAAATCTCCGCCGCGGAGGCGAGCTACTCCGGCTCTGCCAGGCGCTCCATGTAAGCCCTGGCGGACCTGCGTACGCCCTCGGCATGAGGGCCGCTGGCCCCGATGAGGTCTTCGAGCTGCCGCTCGGCAAGTGCCGACAACGCTGGATTACCAGTGAGCTGAGCCAGCCGTGCAGTGAGGCGCCACGACTCGCCGCCCAGCAAGTCAGCAGACCGGGTCAGGGCATCGCCGATGGTGAGGTCGATCGCCACTCCGGATGCAGCCTGCGCCTCCGCTTCGAGAAGACTCGCTGCGCATTCCCGGACCGCATCTCCCGACCGGGTTGACTCAACGCGGAGCTCGCGGGCAGCAGCCAGCGCTCGCTCGATCTTGCCGGCCGCGAGCTCCAGGCGGGCCAGGAGCAAGCGCGTCCTGCCTCGCTGCTGCCACCGGAATGGATAAGGGCCGACACGAGAGTGAGTGGCGTCGGCCAGATAACGCATCGACGAGCGGCGCGCACCCGCCGCCAGACGGCTCTCTCCCAGCCCGATCAAGCTCGCCTCGAGGAGTGGACGGAGGTGGCCTGCCCGGGCCTCCTCCAACTCCTTGAGGTTGATCGCGTCAGCGGCCTCCATGTCGCCCATCGTCACCAGGATCGCGGCCCTCAGGTTGGCCCCGTTCGGGCCGAATTGGGCGACCTCTGCAGCGCAGACCTCGAGAGTGAGCAGATCCAGAGCAGACAGGGCTTCGGCCACGTGACCCAGCATCATGTGCGCCCGCGCAAGCGTCAGCTGCCGGTGACGCGTTGTCAGCGGCTGGTCGACGTCATCGGTCGCGGACGGCGGGAGCTGCAGCAGCTGGAGCGCGTCGCGAGCGCGCCCCTGGTCGCAGCGGAGGGCGGCGAGCCACACGGCCGCAAGGGTGCTCAGGCCGCTTTCGTCGGCCAGCTTACGAGCGTCGGCGTAACGCCGCTCCGACTCCTCCAGCTCGCCTTCCGCATGGAGTAGGCGACCGGAGATCACGAGGCAACGCGCCCGTGTGCTGGTCGAGTCGGCGAGGGCGGCGCCCTCCTCAGCCAAAGTCAGCGCGTAGTCGAAATCGCCAAGGTAGTAGGCGCACCAGGCAGCTGTCTCCATGCCCGCCGCGCCGGCTCCACGGACGATCGCGGCGCGCGCATCCTCGGCGGCACGGGCGAACTGGCCCATGGTGATGCGGACCTCAGCGCGAAGCAGCCGGCTGTCGGCGTTGTCCTCGAGCTCGATCGCATCGGTGAGCAACCGCTCGGCCTCTGCATAGTCCCGTCGCCGGAAGCACGTGCGTGCGGCGACCATCAGCGTGGACACCGCCTGCGTGACGTCACCCCCAAGCTTGGCATGGTGCGCGACCCGGATCGCATCGGGCGCCTGCCGCGCCTCCATCAAACGAGCAACCGTCCTGTGCACGTGGGCTCGCCACGGGCCGGTGAGGCCGGCCGCCAACGCGTCACGCACCAGCTCGTGGTGGAAGGTGAAGGCGCCGGCCCCCTCATCCAGGAACAGGGCTTTCACCCCAGCCTCGAGATGGGCGAAGAGGTCCACAGGATGGAGGTTCAGCACCTCCATCAGGAGGTCGGGATCGACGACGGAACCGATGGTGGCCGCCGTGCGGAGGGTGCGTGCCGCCGGGCCGAGCAGCTCGCAGCGGGCGTCCACCGCCTGTCTGATCGTTGCCGGCAGCCCCGTGTGCTGGTCGGTGACCGCGAGCTGCCTCAGGAAGAGCGGATTGCCACCGGTGAGGGCGTGAAGCTCCGCCGCGCGGCTGGCGCCGACAATCTCGCTGGCTGAGGCAACGTCGAGCGGACCCAGCGTGATTCTGTCGTCGACCCGCTGGGATGGACGGCTGTTCAACAACTGAGTGACGACGATGAGGAGCGGGACGCCCGACGGCCGGGCCCTCGCGAAGTCAACCCAGGCACGGGTGAGCTCGCCGGCAAGATGAATGTCGTCGAGCACCACCGCAATCGGCCCAGATGACGAGATGTGGGCGAAGGTGCCGAGCATCATCTCGAACATCCGCCGGCGGACACTGGCATTGAGCGCCGGTGCGATGACGGCAGGCGTGGGATCGGCCCTCGGGCCTTCGAGCAGGGTGCGGAAGGCGTGCTGCGGACCGAACAGCGCCTGCGCGCGGCGGCGATCTCCATCCACGAACTGCTCGAGCGCCGCCACCAATGGATGCAGAGGCACCATGCGGTCGAGTCCCGCGCAGCTGACCAGCAGCACCTTCGTCTCCTCGGTCCTGGCGTGCATCGCCCAATGGGTGACGAGCCGAGTCTTGCCGATGCCACTGTCCCCTTCGACTACAACAAGCCTGATACCGCCGGCCGCCACCTGGGCGAACGCGGCGTCGAGGACCGCGAGCTCATCCGTCCTCCCTGCGAGGCCGGCGCCCAGCGGTTCGATAGCGGTCTGCATGGGTGCTCCCGGGTCCCTGCCGTGATTCATCGCCACCGCGATGACGAGGCCGGGTATCGGCTTGCCTTGCAGGATCGCCTTGTGGACGGCGTCAGTGGCCGGCGATGGGTCTACGCCAAGGTCTTCTCGGAGGCGCTTGCGTGCGCGAGCGAAGGTGGCAAGTGCGCTGCCCGGCTGCCCTCCGTGCGCCAACGCAGCCATGAAGACCTGCAGCGCGCCCTCGTCATACGGGTCCGCGGCGACGACCGCCTCGCTCATCTCGCGGGCAGCGGCAAAATCGCCGATCGCGAGGGCGGCCCGCGCTGCGGTCCTGCGGACGTCAAGGCTCAGCTTTGCGACAGCGGCCCTCTCCTCGTCTGCCCAGGGCGAATCAGGCTCATCCGCAAGCAGGTCCCCGCGCATGAGCGCGAGCGCCGCTTCCGCCGCAAGGCGGGCGCTGGCATAGTTTTGTGCGGCGAGACGCCGCGAAGCGGCGGCGGCCAGGTGGTTGGCGACGTCGAGGTCGATCCAGTCCGCCAGCAGCTGATACCCGGCATCCGAGCGGGGCAGCCGCTCAGCTCCGAGCACAGAGCGCAGGCGGCTCACCAGCACCGAGATCTGCTGCGAAGGCCGGGCAGGCGGCCTGTGCGGCCACAGGCAGTCGACCAGGCGGGGGACTGGAACCGGCTGGCCTCGAGCCACCGCAAGCACCTTGATGAGGGTGCGCGCCTTCCGGCTGCCGAGCGCATGCTTGTCAACGCCTTGGATATCCAGGGCGCCAAGTACGCTGACCTTCAATTCGCCGACTGCCTGCCGGCCTGAACGAGTCACGACTCTCCCGCTCGGACGATTACCGAGTTTGTGATCTGATTGTGAGTCTAAACCTGCTACTTAACGAGTGCACGTCTTAAGGATTTCATCCCTCCGTAACTGGTTGCGCCAGGTTGCCGTTCAGTTGCAAGTGGGGCGAGCGGCATGAGCTGGCTTCCGGTGCCGGCCCAACGACTGGTTTTGACGCTGATTGTCCTCCTGACATTGGCCGCACCCAGCATGCTCACCCTCTGGGTGTCGACGCCGTCGGCCGACGACGTGCAGCAGAGGGTCCTTGCCGCGGCAAGGTCTCATGGGACCGTCCTGCTGGCCGAGAGCGAGGTCCCACCGCTGCTGGCCCAGGCGGTGGTGGCGACGGAGGACGAGCGCTTCTATTCTCACCATGGGATCGACTCGATTGGGCTTGGGCGCGCATTCCTTTACGACGCCACCCACCAATGCCTCTGCCAGGGAGGTTCGACGATCACTGAGCAGTTGGTCAAGGACGTCTACCTCAATGGGACCAACGAGGGCTACAACAAGTTCATCGACATCGTGGTCGCCCTCAAGGTCGAGCAGAGGATCGGCAAGAGCCGGATCATGGCGGACTACCTGAGTGAGATCACGACGGGGTACAACCGATACGGCGTGAGTGCCGCCGCGTGCGCCTACTTCCACAAGCCGCTCTCCAACCTGAGCATCGGTCAGTACGCACTCCTCGCAGGTGTGACCCAGGCGCCTTCTCTCTACGACCCGACGATCGACCCTGCGCTGGCGGCCGCTCGACGCGCCAGCGTCCTCGCCGCGATGGTGTCCCACAACATCATCACGCCCGACCAGGCGGCGGCGGCCGCCGCCGAACCGGTAGTGGCCCCGGGCCCAGCTCCCGCGTCGTGCAGCTAACGCACTAGACCGCCCGCAGATCGCAACATCTCCGACTTCCAGCTCGGCAGGGTTGGCCGGGGTCCCCCCGGCCATGACTTTGTCCCAAATGACTCCCAGACGTTGCTAGGAGAGACTCTTCTAAAACAAGTCCCTTCCATATACCGGAAAGAGAGCGCCGGCCCTATTGCTGCGCCCCGCCTTCGATGATCGGAATTCAGGGCCGGGTCCGCGCGCGAAGCGCCCGGCGATGCATTCAGTAAGGCCCATCCTCAACGCCGCTTTGCGCGCAGAGGAAGGCGCGCGAAGCGCCGCCTAGGGTATCCATGCCAATGGCGATGTCGCGTCAAAGGCGAGGCTTGTCGTGATCTGGACAGGCTTGACGACGAGCGCAGGCGGCGCCGCGGTCGGACTTGGGATTGGGCCGGGGCTGTTTACAGGGCCGCCCGGGGTTGGAACCTGGACCGGTAAGGGGCTCGGGATGGGCGGCGCGTAAGCGAGCTTCGGCAGGAACCACAGCTGGAATCCCTGGCCGAGCTGCGCCGGCGCCAGGTAGGCGATGCCGCTTCCATCGGGCGCCCAGGTTGGCTGTGCCACCAGCTGATTCGTAATCACGTACCGGCGCGGGCCCAGCTTCGAGCCGTTGAAGGTCGCCAGCGTGAGGTATGAGGCCTGTGTCTGGCGAGAGCAGATCATGGCGATGGTCTTATGGTCTGGCGACAGCGAAGGCTGAGAGCAGTCTTCAGCAGGGGTGGTCAGCGCCCTCCCGATGCCCGACTGCCCAGGCGGAGGCTCGATGCACAGGGGGTAGCAGCCGTAATCCCGCTCGGGCCCAGGGGAGAGCCAGACCTCGCTCACGATCTTGGCGTTGTTGTACAGATACTTCGTGTAGATGATCCCGCCCGATGGCAGTGGCAGGGCCGCCATATCACCACCCGTGTAGTCGATCGACACTGTCCATAGCCGCGCTTGGGCGAAAGACCCTCCGACGGGCATCGCCCAGATCGACATCGGCACATCGAAGCCGGCCTTCGGCTTGTCATAGCTCATGAAAAGCGTCTTGCTGTTGTAACTCAGCCGCGGGTAGAAGGCCCAATGCCTGGCGCTCGGGTCGGGGTTGCTCGCCGGCACATTGTTGTTGGTGAACTTCTTGAGCACTTTGCCGAACCGGTTCAGGACGTAGACATCCGAGAAGAGGAGGCTGCGCTTGACCGCCAGGAGATTGTCTCCGGGATAGTTGGCGAGCTGGGTCCAGCCTGCACCACTGGTGATCTGATGGAAGCGTCCTGCGCTGAGGCTGTAGATGGCTCCCCCCTGCGCCAGGAAAAGGGTCCCCGGGAGATGAAAGGCCCCCGGCGTCGGGGAGGCGGCAGTCGGCTCTTTGGGAGCAGAGGCGAGGTTGGACTGGCGCGACCCGAGATACATGTACGAGCCCACGCTCGAAACCACCATCAGGATCACCAGGCCCGCGCCCAGAAGTAGCCTCGAGATCACGGGAAGTACTGATGCACCAGAGGGAGGATCTGACCCCACACCGGTACGACGTATCCCTGCGGGCACCCGCACGCGTGGGTGTAAGGCGCGAGCAGGACGATTTGCTGGATGTTCTTGAGGTCGAGGCTGCCCACGATGGGGAGCAGCGTTGCGATCCGCTGCAAATTCATGCTCGTCTTGATCTGGCCTTTCAGGGAGGCTGCCAGCGACGGCACGTCCTCTGCCTTGATCCCTGTAGCTTTCGCGCGAAGAGCAAGCAGCACCTGCTGCTGTCGTTCCGAGCGTCCGAAATCGCTCTGGATGTCGTTGTGGCGAGAGCGAACGTACTCAAGGGCATTGGTGCCGGACAGGTGCTGAGGTCCCGCCATCACCGCTACGCGCTGATACGCGTAAGGGTCGCCGCTCCCGAGGTCCTTTGGGTAGAAATCGTCAAGGACCGGATGGCTGGTCACGACGTCCACGCCCCCGATTGCGTCGATCACGTGGACGAGGCCCGCGAGGCCGATCCAGATGTAATCGTCGATATGGATGCCAAAGTTGTTCTCGACAGTGGCGATCGCGGCGCCCGGGCCGCCATACGAGTAGGCCCCGTCGATCTTGCCTATACCCCCTGTTGACAGCGGCACCCATAGGTCGCGCGGGATCGAAAGCATCACCACCTTCTTCGTCGCCGGATTGAAGCGGACGACGATCATCGACTGAGTCAGCACGTGGTCGCCGATGAACTTGGAGTCGTTGTCCGAACCGAGCAGAAGCACGGTGAAAGTCCCCGGGGCGCGAGGCGTGGGCTTTGCCGAGGGCGCCACACCGGTTGGCGTGGGGGTGGGCGAAGCCACCTCTACGACCTGGCTGGTGGCGTCGATCGCCTCCTGCACCGCAGGTAGGAAGTACGCGAAACCGCCGGCAGCCACCGACAGGGCGAAGGCAGTGATTGCAAGTGTCAGGATGCGTAAAGGCCGTAGGCGCCCCTGTGAAGCTCGGGCGCGGTGGCCCGGTCGATTACCGAGCACTGGGGTGAATTCTACCCGGGCCGCGGACTCGACTTTCTGACGGGACGGTTAGTGGCCGAGGGCCAGCTGCACCGCCTTCACTGCAAGGAGAGCAACTGCCACGACGAGATAGGCGCCCATCGCCATCATCGCGATCCGCCTTGGCGCCGACCACCTCGGGCGCTCGAGCAGCACAAGGGCGGGCATCCGCCAGCTCTCGCGTTCGGCGCGCGAGAACTCGGGCCCGCTCACGGTGCCCTTCGTGCCGCGCCAAGCCAAGGCTCCCCCCGCCAGAAGGACGAGCCCCATCACCCCGCCGAGGACTAGGACAAGCCTGTTGACGTCAACCGATGGAATCGCAGTCGAGACGACAAGCACCATCGAGAGGAGGAGAAGAACGCTGACTATGATCGCGGCGACGACGTTCAACCAGGTCCTGTTGACCCAGGGGCCGAGAATATCGCGATCGTTGCAGAGAAGCACCACGAAAACTGTCGCGCTGGGCAGCAGGATGCCTGCCAGCGCCTGCACGGCGGTGGTGATCAGGCCGAGCGGAGCGCGGGGGATGAGAACGATTGCGGCGGCAACCGCGACCGTCGCCGCGTACGAGCCATAGAAGAGCTTCGCGTCGCCGATGCCCCTGTGCAGGGAATGGCGGAGTCCGAACATGTCGCCGAACGCGTACGAGGTCGCCAGCGTAACGGCTGACGCGCCGACTATCGATGCGTCGAAGAGGACCAGCGCAAAGATCGTGCCGACCACAGGAGAGATGTGGCTGCCGAGCCCTCGAGCGATGTGCAGCGCATCTTTATAGTGGCCGAAATCGAAGGTGCCCGAGAAGGCTGATGCTGCGGCGATCATGATCGCGGCGGCGCCGATCACCACGACCAGCGCGCCGAGCGCGGTATCGGCCTTCTCGTACTCGAGCCAGCGCGGTGTGATGCGCTTGTCGATCACGTTGGACTGCTGAAAGAAAAGCTGCCAAGGTGCGACGGTAGTGCCGACTATCGCGATGATCAGAAGCGCCGCGTTCGACGTGAGGCCTCCAGTGATGCCCGGTTGGACAAACCCCTTCAACGCCGCGACAGGATCGGGATGGCTCAGGAACGCGAGCGGCAGGACGAGCAGGCTGGCGAAGAGGAACACGAACATCGCGCGTTCCCAGCGCCTGAAGTTCCCGGTGACGGTTATGCCGATCAGCAGGAGGGCCGAGACCGGCACCACGATGTACGGGCTGAGTCCGAAGTAATCGCCGGCCATGCTGACCCCGATGAACTCGGTGCTGATGATGAGAAAGTTCAGTAGGAAAAGGCCGCCGACCGAGAACCAGCCCCAGAAGCTTCCGAACCTCTCCTTGATCAGCCTCGCCTGGCCGACGCCTGTCACGGCTCCGAGCCTGACGACCATCTCCTGATTGACGATCAGGACCGGGACGAGGAGGACGAGAGTCCACAGGAGCGAGTAGCCATAGTCCTGGCCGGCCTGCGCGTAGGTGGACACACCGCCTGCGTCGTTGTCGCCGACCATGACGATGAGACCGGGACCCACGATCGCCGCAAGAGTGAGAAGCCGCCGGCGCCAGGTCCGGCGTGGCGCCTGGTCGCCAAGGCGGATCGTGCCAAACGCGCCATGGATGTCGCCGCCCTGGGCCTCTTCGGGAATCGCCGAGGTAGGGACCGGATGGGAGTCGCCTCTCACCGGCCCGCGCTCGGCCACTGCGGGTCAGACCCCGCTGCTCGCTTCGACGCGGTTGCGCCAGTTCTCTGGCACTAGAGCCTCCAGCAGGTCGTCGACCGAGATCGCGCCCACCAGGTTCGAGGCGCTGTCGGTCACGGCCAGGGCCGTGAGGTTGTAATCGGCCATCATGAGCGTGACGTCCGCAAGGTCGGCGCCGGCGCTGACCCTCAGGTCGATGAGCTCCGGATCATCCTCGACCTTGCGGCCGGGATCGCCTCGCAGCAGGTCGACAACTCCGAGGCTTCCGATCAGCTTGCCGTCAGCCTCCGTCACGAACACAGTGCTCAGCAGCTGATGTGGTGCTTTGTCGTCAGTGCGCACATGCTCCAGCGCCTCCGATGCTGATGCACCGCGGAAAACCGAAACGAAGTCGGGGTTCATCATGCCGCCGGCGGTCGTCGGGTGGTACTGGAGAAGCTTGCGCAGCTTGTGCTGCTGCGGAGCCGGCATCATGCTCAGCACCGGCGTCAAGCGGTCGTGGTCGAGCTCTCCCAGCAGGTCGGCGGCGTCGTCAGGCGCCATTCGCCCAAGAACCTTTGCCGCCTCCTCGTTCGAGCGGTTCTTCAAAAACTCGAGCTGATGCTCGGTGTCGAGCTCTTCGAAAACGTCAGCCGTCAGCTCCACGTCGCTCTCGACCGCGTGGATGATCTCCTCGCCTTCTTCGTGCGAAGCGCTCTCCACGAGGTCGGCGATCTGCGCGGGGTGCAGCCTTCGCAGCCGCTGGAGCGGCACCAGGAGCTTGGCGGTCGGGACGTGGCCCATGAAGGGCTGGACGTCCTTCCAGTCCAGGATCGCATGCTTGCGTAGGTCCGGTCGCGCACGCCGGGGAACCAGGCGGCGCAGCATCGCCCGTGGGCTTCTGTCCACGCCAAGCAGCACCCACCCTTCTTCTGCGTGCCCCAAAACAAGGTCGTGCGCCTGGACGATGCGACCGCGAGCCACGTCCATCAGGTGGCGGCCGTACACGTCGGCGGCGAGGAGCACCTCGCCGGGGCGCCGCTGAAATGCCCCCGTGTTCAGCGTGTTGCTGCTCAGCCGCACCTCTCCGGGCGCGACCTTCTCGACGTCCTGCATGCCGACGTAGACGTCGCTGCCGCCGATGCGTACCTTCAACCCGGTCACCGGCGGGTATCCGCCTTCGCCGAGCTTGACGATCAGGTCCTCGAGGCGGCCCAGCTCGTCCCCGGCGGGGTTGAGGACCGGGCTCTTCAGGATCTGCGTCAGCATCAGCCTCCGCTTTTCCCGTAGCCCGCGATCGTTCCCACCCTGACGAGGCGATCCGTCGATCTGTCCGTCGTGCATCTGCTCACTCATCGAATCACCGCTGAAGCGGTCCTCCACAACCATCCGGCCTGCTCACCCACAGCGCCCAAGGGCAACTGGGACCATTATCCCGCGGCCTTCTCCATCTTCGCCTCCAGCTGCTCCATGCGCTGGACGATCCGCGCCAGCGCGGCGTCCTGCGCCGTGAGGTGATCTTGCATCTGCAGACACTCATGCAGGATCGCCTCCGCATCCTGGTAGGTGACCACTGCGCGCTTGTCAGAGGCGGCGCCGAGGACCTGCTGGCCGACCATGATCACGAACATGAGCAGGAGCTGGACGATGTTGCCCAGGAAGAGCAGGAAGGCGAACGGGTAGGGGTCGATTGCGTGGAGCGGGCCCCACGCAAAACCCGCGAGCACCATCCACGTCGCCATCGTCACTGCGGCGATGTAAAAAGCCCACATCGTGCCGACTCTGCGAGTGATCGCGGCGCCCAGGCGTCCGTTGATGCCGACGTGCTGGTCGGCGACCTTCGGAGGAGGCTGCAGCTTTCTCTGCTCCGTATGGGGATGGGGATGGTGGACGAAATCGATCACTTCCATTGCACAGCCCTCCAAAAGATGAATGGGATGAGAGTCGATTGCCTCATCGATGCGTGCTTCGTGCGGCCTCTAGCGCCTCGCGAGCTTCGGGCACGAGCCAGATCAACAGCGCAAGCGCGAAAAGGTATTGAACCCACCAGAGGCCGAGGACCATGCTCAAGACGACGCCAAGCAGGGTGACGCCGGCCATGTAGGCGCAGGTGATCGTCTCAGCGATGTCCGCACGCAAGGACGCGCTCCCGATGAGCCGGTTGGCGCGAGACTTCCCAAAGGCGAGCGCGGGCATGGCGACGACCGCGACGGCTGCTACACCGATCCCGAGAATTGATCCTTCGGGCTTGAACCCGGCGAGGAGCCCAACGACTGATGTCGTGACGACGAATGCGCAGAGAGCAAGCAGGAGCGCCGCCGAGGCGCGCGCTGTCGCGTGCTCGGCTCGCTCGACCCTTTCGACTCCCCCGCCTCGCGACTCGGCCGACAATCGCCACAACAGCACAAGGCCGCTCATGAGCTCGATCACCGAGTCAAAGCCGAATGCGCCAAGCAGCACGCTCCGCGCCATGATGCCCGCGACCACCGCGATCGCGGCCTCGGCAGCCATCCAGACGACAGTCGCCACCTCGAGCCTTATTCCGAGAGCCACAGCAGCAGGCCTGGAGGTGGTGTCCATCATCGGTGGCTATCTAACTACGAAGGAGCACGAGATAGCGCGGGCTTGTACTCACGCCTATGCACGCCGTTAGGATCGGTTTTGTAGATGGGACGGGTCGAGCAGTACCGCGCTGAGCTCAGAAAGCTACCCGAATGGGAGGCGTACCTGAAGAAGAATTCCGGCCTCCCCGGTCCCCGCGCCAACCTCGAGCTGGTCGAGGCAGTGGGTGAAGAGGCGGATCCGGAGCGACTGTGGCGGTTGTCGGCGTCGAGCGACGAGTTCCTCGCCCTGTGCGGAACCGCCGGCCTGGGCCACCTCGCCGTCTCCGATCCGGTGCCTGTGATGTCGTGGTTGCGAGAGCTCGCCTCAGACCCTCGCTGGCGCGTGCGCGAGGGAGTCTCCATCGCGCTTCAGCACCTCGGGCGCCACAGCATGCCGCGCCTGCTCGCCGAGATGGAGAGGTGGTCGGCGGACGGCCCCTACCTCCAACGCGCCGCAGCCGCGGGATTGTGCGAGCCAAGTCTGCTGACTGAGCCCGAGCACGTGACGCGGGTGCTGCGCATTCTCGACAGGATCACCAAGTCGCTCGCGGCGACAAGCGCGCGCAAGGGCGAGGATTTCAGGGTCCTGAGACAGGCCCTGGGTTACTGCTGGAGCGTGGCCGCTGCCGCCGAGCCCGAGGCGGGGCGCCCGCTGATCGAGAAGTGGCTCCGATCGACTGACAAGGATGTGGCGTGGGTGATGCAGAGCAACCTCGGCAAGGCGCGTATGGGAGCGCTGGGCCCGAGCTGGATCGCGAGATGGCGGGTGAAGGGGCCGGCGAAGCCGGCGCGCGCCGACAGCGCGGAAGCCGAGACGCCCGCAGCCACAGTCGCCGGCAATGTCCTGAAGAAACCTGCAAAGAAAGCCAAAACGTCGTAGCCGATGGACGTCCCGCCTCCCCCACCTCTGCCGCCTTCCGGGCCTCAAGCTCGATCGCGCGTCGGCATGTTCGTCGTGGTCGGCGCGGTGGTGGCCCTGTTGGCGGTGGTCTTGGTCGCGGTCGGCGTGGTCTTATTCGGGTCAGGCGCGCCAGGACTCGCGCCGGCGCCAACGGCGTTGGGACCCGTCACCGCGTCCACCGTTGTGACCACACAGCGCGGCGCTGTGGTCTTCTCGGACGACTTCCACAACGCATCGTCAGGGTGGTCGACCGAGACGCTGCCCTCGGGTACCACGTTCGCGTACGCACCGGGAGGCTACTCGATAGTCGCCAAGGGTGCCGTGGATCATTTCGCCGATGCTCCTTATGAGACGCCAGTGCAGCAGGTGGCGATCTCGGTCACTGCGACGCAATCGACCGACGCGCCAATTGGGGCAGGCTATGGAGTCAGCTGCTGGCGCGGTACCGGCGCGGCGGAGCTCCGTTATGACTTTCTGGTCAGCACCGGCGGCGACTGGCAGGTGGACCGCCGCGATGGAGGCATCCCGACCACCCCGCAGATCCTGAAGCACGGGAACTCGGCGGTGAGGCTTGGCAGCGCGCCTCTGGCGGTCCAGGGCATGTGCGCGACCCTGGCTGACCTGAAGACGACCCGCCTGGTCCTCTTTGCCGGAACGCAGAAGCTCGCTGACATCCTTGATACTGCGACGGCGATGCCCGGCGCGGGGTGGCTTACTGATCTCCTGGTCACGAGCGAGGCGCTTCACTCATCCACCGTGACTGCAACCCACTTCGAGGTTCGCGACCTCGCCCGCTGACCTCTTTGTCGTGTTACGAGCTCCCGTCAGCCCCCGTTTGATATTCATCAAAGCCTGGGTTCTCGTGGTGGCGCTTGCGGTTGCAGGTTGCGGTGCGGCGGCGCCGGGCACCGGGTCGGGCAAGGTGCCGGTGCCAGAGTCAATCGCTGCGATCATTCACGACCTCGAAGGCCGACCCGTGGCGAATCCGCCCGCGTATGTCGCGAGCTACGACTACGCCGGACAGGTTGTTTACTACGTGCCTCCGCGGTGCTGCGATGTGTTCGGCGATCTCTACGACGTCGCCGGCCACGTGATCTGCCACCCGGACGGCGGGCTGGCCGGCACCGGCGACGGTCGCTGCCCTGACTTCCTCAGGCAGCGGAAGAACGAGATCATCATCTGGCGGGATTCACGCAACCCCTGATTGGTGCCCCGCCAGGGATTCGAACCCCGGACCCTCTGCTTAGAAGGCAGATGCTCTATCCACTGAGCTAGCGGGGCG
>DAIUFK010000043.1:0-9202 GCA_036844615.1 Candidatus Dormiibacterota bacterium
TCTCCTTACCGCTGCTTCCTTCCGGACCTGACGGGGTTCGGAGACCCGAGCTGCGCAGGTCCCGACCTTCAACGCCGTTTGCCGCGGCCAGGCGTGAGAGCCCAGACCTCAGCGCGGGAATTCGGTCCGGCTAAGGCGGATTGCCGGTTCAGGGTACCGCCAGCACCCCACTTAGCGCGACCATCTGCCATGTTACGCGAGCCCTTGGAAGAGCGGTCACGCGGCTCGATCAAGAGGCACCGCGCCCACTTAGCGCGGTAAACCGTCGGCGGGCTCGGGTGCGACCGACCGCCACGCCACCCAGCCAAGGTGCACGAAGGTGGCTGCAGTGGAGATCGGTATGGCGATCTCGGCGCCGGTGACGACGTTGCTCGCGTCCTGATTGAGGAAGCGGAAGAGGCAAATGCCTCCCACCAGCACGATGATCAGCGAGGTCGAGATCTGCCCGGTCACCGTGTGGCGCAGCTCTGGCCGGCGGTGAGCCGCGATCAGCACGAGGCCTGCTGCCGCCGGCACGAGATAGCGCGCGACGATCACGATGGCGAGCCACAGCGGCATGGCGCCACCAATCGAAAGGCCGATGGCCACAGCTCCGAGCAGCACCCCGTCGACCACCGGGTCCAACCCTCCGCCGAGGGTGGAAGGCTCGTCGAAGCGGCGGGCGATCGTCCCGTCGACGAGGTCGCTCAGGCCGGCGAGCGCCAGCACCACCGCGAGGAGTCCCAGGCGTCCGGGCACCAGTGAATATGCGAGCGCCGGCGCCGCCAGGTGCGCGCGGGCGAGCGACACCTGGTTGGCCACCCTCGGAATGAAAGCTCCGATCACCGCGACCATGACAAACCAGCCGGCCAACAGGTAAGGGGGCCCAGGATCAGTGCCGGCGATCCACGCGAACCCCAGGAGCAGATAAACGACCCCGAAGATGACTCCGGCCCGGTTGAGCTTCACCGATTCCAGACTAGGGGGCGGGCGTAGTCGAAGGGCTCGGCGGCTTGGCCGAAGGGCTTGGGATTGGCGACGGGCTCGGTGATGGAGGCACGTATGCAGGCGCCCCCGGCGGAGGGTTGGCCCCGCAGGGATAGCTCGGCTCGTCGACGCCCTTGATGAAGATCTCGTTGTAGCCCCCGGTGGCCACGCGGCCGCCGTCGTAGAAGCACACGGTTCGCGTCACCACCCCTGACGGCTTGGCCCACAACGCGGGCCACGGATGCTTCGAGTAGTACTCCTCGAGGAAGGGCTTCCACACCGAGATCCCAACGTTCTCTCCGAACAGGACAGAGGTCGGGCACTGCCAGCCCGACGGCGGGAAGTTCGTCGCGAGATACGCAAACCCGGACTTGCATTTGGCGCCGGCGTCGATGTGCATGAGCGACGCGGCAACCGCCAGGTTCGGCGTGTAGCCGATAAAGATCGAGCCGGTGTAAGCCTCCGTCGTCCCTGACTTGCCTGCCACCGGCCGGCTGCCGAGATCGCCGAGATAAAGCTTCACCGGCCCTCTCAACAGGTCGGTCATCACGTAGCCGAGCTCGGGGCTGATCACCTGGACACGAGGGGCCGAAGGCTTGAGCTGCTCCAGAACCTTGCCGCTCGGGTCAGTCACCTTAAGCACAGGTTGCGGGGTGACTTTGTAACCGCCATTGTCGAACGCCGAATACGCTGCGAGGTGCTGAGCCATCGAGATGGCGTCATGACCCAGCGTGGTCGCCACGCCATCGGGATTCTCGATCTTTGCGGTGATGCCGAGGTCATGCATGAACGACACCACGCGGTCGCCGCCCTCCCCCTTGTAGGTCCACAGCGCAGGCAGGTTGCGGGACTCGGCAAGGGCCTTCCGCAGCGTGATGTAGCCCTCGTGCCTGGAGTCCCAGTCGTTGAACGTGTAGCCGCCGATGACCCCTGTCGCGTCATTGAGCAGCGTCGCGGGGTTGATGAGGCCGGCGTTGATGGCGGCAGCGTAGGTGTAGACCTTGAAAGAGGAGCCGACCCCTCGCCAGCCAAGAGGCTCCACGCCGGTGAGGTTTATCTGGCCTCGAATCGATGGGTTGTTGTAGTTGGCGCTGCCGATCATCGCCAGGATCTCGCCGTCGTTCGGGTTCATCACCAGCATCGCGCCCGTGTTCACGCCGCGTCCGGCGTAGGCGCGCACACCTGCCTTGACCCACTTGTCGGCGAGCGCCTGCGTGCTGAGGTCGAGGGTGGTAGTGATGTTGAGGCCACCTTCGTATAGAGCCTGCTCCCCGTAGCGAGCGGTTATGTACTGCTCGATGTAGTCGACGAAATGAGCGGTGAGCGCGTTGTGCTGCACTGGCATCTTCTTGCGCGCCGCGATCATCTTTGCCACCAGGTCGCTGTTGAAGATGTCGATCGAGTCTGTGAGCGTGATGTCACCGACCTCGACCATGCCGTCGAGCACCTGGCGCCACCTCTCGTTGGTCGCGGCAAGCTGATCCGGAGTGCCGAACGGGTCGTAGTCGGAAGGCGCTTGCGGCAGCCCGGCGAGGAAGCTCGCCTGCGCCCAGCTCAGATCGCTGGCGTGGACCCGGAAGTAGGTTTCCGCCGCCGCCTCCGCGCCATACGCGCCGTTGCCGTAGCTGATCGTGTTGAGGTACAGCTCCAGGATCTGCTGTTTGGAATACCTGCGCTCCATCTCCTCCGCGAGCACCAGCTCGCGGAACTTGCGGCTGATGGTTTTGCTCTGGGCCTCCTGGGTGTCGAGGACGTTGTTCTTCACCACCTGCTGCGTGATCGTCGACCCGCCAAGGGTCGCCGAGCGGTGGGTGAGGTCGTAGGCGACAGCGACGGCGAGCCTTCGGTAATCGACACCCGAGTTGTCGTAGAAGGTCCGATCCTCGGTATCGATGGTGGCCCTCTGGAGCTTCACGCTGATCTTGCTCAGCGGAACCACCGTTCGGTTCTGGTGATAGAGGGCCTCGATCAGCTTGCCGTTGCGGTCGAATATCCGGCTGGTCTGGGTCAGGTTTCCGGCTTGCAGCGCTTCGATCGAGGGGAGGTCGCCCGCAAAGTAGTCGATCACCCCGATGGTCCCGCCAGTCCCGATCAGGCCTGCCGCCGTGACCGCGATGAGGACGACGAGAAGTGCCCGAGCCAACCAGGGGTGCGAGGCGCTGCCACGCGGCCCGCGGTTCTGCGGGCTCGAGCGGCGACGCCGTTTGGCCGGCGGCGCGGCCGCCAGGCGACGGGCGGAGCGGCGGCTGCGACGAGTCGCCACGGTCAAAGGCGGGACCTCCAGGACGTTTTCTAGGACGTGTGCTGCGACGCTTGTGGGCGCAGTCTACCGAAGGCCCAGCGCCTCTGCTCCCTGGTAGGCGAGGCCAAGGATCGGGTTCCCGAACACCCCGTAAGCGGCAATTGCTGCGCAGAGAACGACTGCGCCGGCGGTCGAGAAGCGGGTCCAGGCGGGCAGCGCGAACCCGAAGGCGCGGCGTCCCTCCTCAGGCGGGCTCTGGATATAGAGGACGCGAAGGGTTCCCAGCGCCGCGACCAGGCTCAGCACAGAGCCGAGCACCCCGACTGCAAGAAGCTCGAAGTGACCGGCCTGGGCGAGCGCCGCGGCGACTGCGAACTGCCCGAAGAAGCCTGCCAGCGGCGGCGCTCCGGCGAGGGACAGGAAGGCCATTGCGATCCCGGCGGCGCGAGCCGGGCGCAGAACGCCCATGCCGGCGAGAGAGGCCTCGCCACCCTCCACCCCACCCAGGACCGCAGGTCCGCAGGTGGCGGCGAGCGCAAAGGCGCCGAGGAGGAAAAGAGCTCCGCCAAGCCCGCCGCGGTAATGGGTCGATAGGCCCGCGGCAATCCACCCGGCCTGGCCAACGGCAAGGTACGCGAGCCTCGCGCGAGGGGCCCGCACCGCGAGGGCTGCCGCGCCCCCTCCCAACATCGCCACCGCAGCGATGACTGCGAGATACGGCGAGAACGCCTGGGGCACCGCGGTGAGGATCGCGACAAGCTTGATCGTCACGACCAGCGCTGCCACCGCCACCAGCCCGAGCACAAGTCCTGCCCCGAGCGGTGTGGCACCAAGGCTCGCGGGCACGCTCGCGATGTGGAAAGGCGCGATTCCTGCGCGCACTGCAAGTCCGCCGAGAAGCAGAAGGATGGGGATCGCCAGCGGCAGCGTAGGCGCTGCCGACTGCATCACCTGGCGAGCGGTCGAGAGGTCGGCGGTGCCCGCTGTGGCATAGACAAAAGCAAAGCCGACCACGAGCAGCCCTGTGGCGAGGCCCCCTGTGATCAGCAGGCGAAGCCCGAGGTCAGGGCGTCGAAGCCCAACCAGCACCACACCTGCAGCCGCGGCAACCTCTAGGCCGGCCCACAGGGAGACGAAGTCGCCCGCCGATGCCGCGACCATCACGCCGAACGCGGCAAGCAGTGGCATCGCGAGGCCGATCGAGATTGAATCCTCGGCGCTCCAATCCGCCACCGCTATCGCTGTGGCTGCGGCGAGCAGAACCGCCGCCTTGGCGAAGAGGGCAAACCGGTCCTGCACGAAGGCGCCGCCGAAAAGGCTTACCAATGCGGCCCCCAACCACAGCTCGAGGAGGAACGCGACGACGACCACGCCGGCGACGAACGCCGGCAGATATTGGCGAAGCGAGCGGGAGGCGCCAAACCGCGCCGACAGCAAAAGCAGGACAGCTGCCGCGGCGACGATTGCCTCGGGGACGAGCACCAGCTGTTTGATCACTTGCCCACCGCGTATGGGTCGGCGATGTCGGTGAGGCCTGCCGCCATCGTGTTGACGAGGCCTGGGTCGAAGATCGGCTGGTCGGTTCCCGGCAGCTTGGGACCCCCGGGGAACACACCCACCCAAAGCAGACCGCCCGCCAGCAGACCGAGAAACCAGGTTTCACCCAGCGCCGAGTCCGAGACGCCCGGCGCGTCGGGATTCGGCAGCCCGAAGAGCATGCGGTGCACCAGCACGACAAGGCTGGCCGCCACCAGGGCGAGGCCTGCCGCGACCGCGAACGCGGCGACAGGCTGGGTCTTGAACGAGCCGAGAAACGTCATGGCCTCCGCTGGATATGACGCCATGAGGGGCACCCCGAGCAGACCGAATACGGCCAACAGCATGAGCCAGGTCAGGTTCGGCATTCGCGGCGCAAGGCCTCTCAAGACGCGAAGATTTCGTGACTGCGCCCGATCAGCAATGGTCGCGCACACCCCAACGATCAGGGCAGCCGCCAGCCCACCCGAGAAAATCGAAAGTACGCTGCCGCCGATGGCCAGCGGGGAAAGTGCCGCGAGGCCGAGCACGGTGACCCCCCCGGGAACCAGCGCAAGGTTCGCTGCCGCTTGGCGCAGGTCATTGGACCGCAGAACCACCAGGCCGGCGTAAGCGATGGTGACCGCCGCGAGCACGGCAACGAGCGGCGAAAGAAGCTGCGCCGCGACCGGCTCGGCGCCGACGAGAACCCGCAGCAGGACGTAGGCGCCGAGACGCGTGGCGCTGCCGGCAATGATCACTGAAACGCCGACGGGAGCCTCCGAGAACAGGTCGCGCACCCAGCCATGAAATGGGAACAGCGGTAGGCGGGTCGCCGCCGCTACCAATACCGCCGCGCCGATGGCCAACTGCATGCGCGGGCTCAGCGTGGTCTTCAGGAGCACGTCCATGTCGAAGCTGCTGCTGCCGGTCGCCGCATACAGGGCCATCGTGGCAATGAGAAGCGCAATGGTGCCGACGCCCCAGTACGCAACGAGCCTCCAGGCTGCCGCCTCGCGACGGGGGCCGCCCCATCCCAGGACCAGCAACGCAAGCGGGATGGTTGAGGCGCCCCAGAACAGGAGCAGCACGAACATGTCGTGCGCTACAACAACGCCGTTCACGCAAGCCTCGGACAGAAGGAGCAGGCAGAAATACGAGCGCACGCGCTCGCGCACTCCAAACGACGCGAGGACCGAGGCGAGCCCGACCAGGCCCGACAGGATGAGCATCACCATGCCCGGGCCGTCGACCCCGAGGTGATACACAGCGCCGATCGCAGGCAGCCACGACACCTTCTCTTCGAACTGAACGGTGGTCAAGAAGTTCTCGAACTGGTTGTAGGCGACCCACAGGACGAAGAGGAGCCCCAGGTTGGTGAAGAACGCGATCTGCTTCATGAGCGCGTCGTACCGGCCGCGCGGATTGGGCAGGACGGCGATGAGGCCGGCGACGACGACGGGTGTCCAGACCAGGATGCTCAGGAGCAGCGACGAGGTGAAAATCCCGGTACCTCCGACCGTCACCGGCGCGGGATTCGGGCTTGCAGCGTGAATCACCGCGGCGAAGTTCGCGGCTATCACCTGAACACTCCTGGCGACAGCAGGGCCACAGCAGCCGCGAGCAGCACCGCGAGCAGAATCACCGCAGGCAGCGCGGGAACGCGCGAGGCGGCCGCGACGATTCGCCCGGTGGCAACGGCGGAGCGTCCCAGCGCGTCATCGCGCGTTGGGATCCAGTTGCTGGTGCCGTCGGCGAGGCTCGCTGCGGGTTCCACGGCGAATCGGCCGACCGATCCGAACGCAAGCGCAACGAACCGATCGGTCCACCGCCCAAGACCTGTCGACGCCCGCACCGCGCCGTCCTTGCTCGCGCTGTATGCAATCACCGCGGCGGCGAAGCCGATCGACGCGACAGCGACCCACACGAGGTAGGTGGCGGTGCTCGGGACCGGATGCTTGTGGCCGACGTCGAGGAAGTCCAGCCAGCTGCGAACCAGGGAAGCCGCCACCAGCGCGGCGCCGACGAGAGCAAGCCAGTACGGCCATGCCAGCGAGCCCGCGGGCACCTCGCGCACTCGATCAGGTTCGAAAGCTCGGCGCCGTCGAAGCGGCCCGATCGCAATCGCGAGGAAGATCCGCAGCGAGCCGACAGAAACAAGCAGCACAGCCTCGCCGAGGATCAGCCCCAGCTTTGAGTTGGAGGCCACCGAATATGCGAGCGCGCCTGACGCGCTGAGCCCAAGGACCAATCCAGAAGCGAGGAGCGCGAGGGCGCTACCGCGCATGCGCTGCCAGGCACCGCCCATCTCTGCGAGGTCGTCGGTTCGCATCGCGGCGGCAAGAGCGGACGCGGCAAGCGCGCCTGCTACGCGCGCGAGCGCCGCAGCGAAGACACAGGCAACGCCGGCGATCGCGAACGTATAGGTGAAGCCGGCCTTCTGGGAGCCCTCAACCACGACTGCGGCGCCCACCGCCGCAACCCCAGATCCCAGGAAGGCGATAGCTCGGCGGGGCTCATTGGTGACGAGCGCGAACAACGGAGCTATCACTGCAGCCGCACCGCATGCATAAAGGAGAGCTCGCAAGGTCTGGGCATTGGATGCGCCGACTATCGGCATGATTCGAAATAGCACGACGATGGCGATCACCGACCACACCGCCTGGGTCATCGCAGACGCTGCCGCCGGCGCGGCGACCGCGGTGCGCGTCACCCATGACTGCAAAGGCCAGAGCGCGAGGCGGCCCGCGATGCCAACGAATAGGAGGACGGAGGCGATGGCGAGAGCCTTGGCGGTTGCCGCCGGGGTGGTGTGAAGGATCGGGATGAGAGCAGTGATGGTCTGAACGCCGTACCGCGAATACAGAACGCCGATGCCGCAAAGCAGGAAGAGGTCGGTGAGGAAAGGCAGAGCGAAGGCGACGCGCGTGCTGCGAGCAGCAGCGTCGGCGCCCCAGCGATGCGCCAGCAGCAGATAGGTCGTGGCGCCGGTGAGGCCCCAGAACGCGAACAGCTCGACGAGGTCGTTGCTCACCAGCGTCCCAACGGTGCCGAACAAGAACAGGCTGACCAGCGCGTTGAAGCGCGCGGCCCCAGCCTCGACCCTTCCCATCACCCGATGCCAGCCGAGCGCTCCGATCACGCACAGCTCGACAACGAGGAGCGCGACCACTGTCAGGTGATCGACCCGAAGCACGATGTCGATCACGAAGGCCTGGAAGTTGATGGGGCCGGTGACGGTGACCGGCAGGCTGAGGTAGTGGTAGAAGATCGTGAAAGGTGCGCTCTTCTTCGCCAGACCCCAACCCACGAGCAGCGTGAGCAGGAGGGTGACCAGTGCGCCGAACATCGCGAGGTTGGATGCGGACCGCCGGGTTCGCACACCCGAGATCGCCAGCACGAACGCGGCGAGCGGAGCGATCACCAGCACGGGCACCGACCATCCGAGAGCCACGAACGGGTCGAAATTGAAGCCGCCAGGACGCGCGCCGGAGGCGGCGCCCGAGGCTGCCGTGAGGATGTCGCCGGCAGCGACGAGCAGGTTCAGCGAGGGCCCACCCGGCCCGCCAGGCCGACTCCAAGAGCTACAGCCGCCAGCGCCGCGACCGACAGCAGTGCGGCGACCTCCTGCCCCAGCAGCTGCGAGCCACCTGCCGGCGCTGCCGCAAAGCGCGACACTCCAGCGAACGCGGTTCCGGCGCCTGCGAACATCAGAGGAATCCCTGCCAGCGCATGGGTCAGTTCACGTCTCCAGGTGGCGATAAATGCCCCGACCCCGACCAGCGCGGCCGCGGCAAAGAACACGGAGACCAGGCCGACGCTCACCTGGAGCGCTCCCTTGCGCGCCATGCCACGGTCCCACCGACCAGCGCGACAAGGATCAGGGCGGCAACGGCTTCGGTCGCGAGGGCATCATGGGCAAAGAGACTCCGGCCCAGGGCTGCGCTCCCGAACCAGCCGCCGAAGTACTTGGCACTGGCGAAATCGGCGCCATATGCGGCGTACGCGATCAGCACCATTAGGGCCGCGGCGCCGAGGGCGCCCGCCTGGCGCCAGCGCGAGCCTGCCAACGGCTCGACAGCCCGATATGCGGACCCCGCCAGAAGCAGCGCGCAGCTCCCATAGCAGACGAGCGCAACGAGCGCAGCGAAGCCCGCCGACAGCGAGAGGTAGATGCCTGCCACGCCGATCGCGACGACCGCTAGCCCGAGGCCTCGCCTTGAGCGGCCGGCAAGGAACGCTACAGAGAGCCCACCGGCCACAGACACTGCGGCGGACACGTAGAAGCCGATCGCGTGGAGGGAGTCCATCGGTACTCCGTGGTTGGTGAGAGTGGCCTCTTACCGGCTAATCGACGACGCCGCCGGTTCCAAGCCGGAAAGGATACAGGAGCCCGGTACCGGCAATTGCAATGGCACCCAGCACGGCGACAACGGCCCCCCGAGTCGGCGGCGACTCGATCGCGGCAAATGCATAAGC
>DAIUFK010000043.1:9302-18903 GCA_036844615.1 Candidatus Dormiibacterota bacterium
CCGCGCCAAAATGGCTGAACGTTGGAGAAGCTGACCGACTTCGCCGAAAACCACCGGCAGGAATCCTCGCCCGGGGTGGAGGTGATCGTCACCCCGCACTACAGAATCACTCTGATGCCCGACTTTCCCATCCCTGGGCCCAACAGTGTCTCGTGGATCCGCTGCAACCCAGACGAGGCTGACTTTGCAATCGAAGAAGCTCGGGCGACGGTTGCCGCACGGAACCTCCCGGTCATGTGGGTCATCGATCCGGGCACCCTGCCAGCCGACTTCGCGACCCGGCTCGAGGCTCATGGCTTCCGCCCGGACCCGCACGGCCCCGAGGCGGCCGTTATGGTCCTGTCCGCAAGCGCCACCATCGATGCCCCGACGGTCTCGGGGCTCGAGCTGGTGGACGCGCTGGCCGATCCCGCCGCGTTCAAGGCAGCAAACGATGCGGCAGCCGAGGCTTTCGACTCAACCCACCGCGGCGACGACCCCGAGCTGGTGGCAATGAACGAGCGGCGCCGCAAGGACTCGGTCGCCGCAGGCAACCGGCGCCTGCTGCTGGCCACAGTGCACGGCGAGCCTGCGGGGTCGGGCTCGCTGTCCCTGTTCCCTCCCCGCGGCGCGTTCATCAACGGCGGAGCGGTGCGACCGAAGTTCCGCGGCCAGGGCATATATCGAGCGCTGGTGGCCGCGAGGCTGGAGATCGCCCGCCGCGAAGGCGCCGCGGGCCTTGTCGTCCACGCAGGCTCGATGTCAAAGCCCATCCTGTCGCAGCTCGGCTTTACGCCGGTGAGCTGGCGGCGTTTCTACTTATAGGCCGAAGAGAGCACTACTCCCCTCCCCGCTCCGCGCAGGGGGGTGTGGCGGGAGCTGGCTCCGCCAGGCCCGACACCCCGAGGGGGGACTTCCCCCCTCAGCCGGAGGGGATGGGGGTGGGGACGTGAGCGCGTCCCTTTTCTACGCGGAAGGGGTCCGGCGACAGCCGGACCCCTTTGCACTCAAGCCAGCGACTTGAGCCACGCCCTGTGCAGCGACCCATAGCGCCCTCCCTCCTCACGGAGCTCGGACGGCGCTCCATCCTCGACGACCTGTCCCGCATCGATAACGAGCACGCGATCGGCGATGTCGACCGTGGAAAGGCGGTGGGCGATGATCATCGCCGTCCTACCCCGAAGCAATGTTCGCAGCGCGTGCTGCACGAGGCGCTCCGAAGGCAGGTCGAGCGAAGAAGTCGCCTCATCGAGGATCAGCACCCTCGGATCGGCAAGGAACGCGCGCGCGAAAGCGACAAGCTGCCTCTGACCCGACGACAGCCTTACACCACGACGCCTCACATCGGTGTCATACCCGTTGGGCAGTGCGCTGATGAACTCATGAGCACCGATCGCGCGTGCCGCGGTGATCATCTCCTCTCGCGTCGCCTCGGGCCTACCGAACAGCAGGTTGTCCCCCACCGTGCCCGAGAAAAGGAAGCTCTCCTGGGTCACGATGACGATCGCCCGGCGCAGCTCCGCCACCGCGATCGAACGCAGGTCGACCCCGTCGAGCGTGATGCGCCCAGACGTGGCGTCATAGAAGCGCGCGATCAAGCGCGCGATGGTCGTCTTGCCCGCCCCCGTCTCCCCCACCAGCGCGATGATCTGGCCCGCCGGGATCACCAGGTCGATGTCGTGCAGCACAGGCTTTTCGCGGTATGCAAAGGTCACGTGCTCGAACTCGACCGACCCTTTGATCTCCCCCAACCTGACCGGCTCCGACGGCTCGGGCACCGTCGGCGCCTCCTCCATCACCCCGGCGAGCTTCTCGAGCGCCGCCCCCGCGGCCTGGAACGTGTTGTAGAACTGCGCAAGGTCCTGCATCGGCTCGAAGAACTGCCGCAGGTAGAGGATGAAAGCGGTCAGCACCCCAAGGGTCAGCTGGTCCTGCACCACCAGGCTCCCACCGAACACGAGAACCAGCGTGGTCGTCAGGCGCCCGAGGAGGATGATCCCGGGGCTGAACGTGGAAGCAAGGCGGTTGGACCAGATGTTGGCGTCCCTGTAGCGCCCGTTGACGTCCTCGAAGATCTCCTGGTTTCGGGGCTCGCGCCGGAACGCGTGCACGGCACGTATGCCACCCAGCGACTCGACGTAATGCACGATCACCAGGACAATCGCCCGCCGCACCGCCCGGTACGAGAGGGCGGAGTTATGCCGGAACCACGCGGTAAGCCCGAGCACGACTGGCATCGCAAGCAGCGTCACGAGGCCCAGGCGCGTATCGAGGTGCAACAGGATCGCGGTGATCGCCACCACCGACAGCACCGACGTGATAGCCGACGTCAGGCCCGTCGCCAGCAGCTCGTTCAGCGCCTCGATGTCTGAGGTGAGGCGAGAGATGATGCGCCCTGACGTGTAGCGCTCATAGAAGGAAATGGAGAGCTCTTGAACGTGCGCGAAAAGCATCTTCCTCAGGTCCATCAATGCGTCCTGCCCGATGCGCCCTGACAGGCGCAGGAACACGAAGTTCGCCGCTGCATTGATGACGAGGACCCCGATGAGGGCGGCGCCAACCTCAGCGAGGGCAACGATGTCGCCGGTTCTTCCCGGCCTGATGCCGCGGTCGATGCCGACGCCGACAAGGTATGGAATCGACAGGTAGGCGGCCGAGCGGATGAGGATGAGTGCTCCTGCGAGAACGAGCTGCCATCGGTATGGGCGTGCGAGCGTGGCCAAGAGGCGCCGGCTGCGCTTGCGCAATAGCCCGGCCACGCTGGCCGAGAACTCGTCGACCTCCTCCGTGGCGACTCCGCGCCATCCATCCGCCGGTGCGACTGTGCTCAAGCAAACACCTGCTCGGAGGTCTCGTAGTCCTGCGATAGCAAAGCTCGATAGAGCTCGTTCGACTTCATCAGCTCGGTGTGCGTTCCGGTGGCGACGACCGTGCCCCGATCGAGCAAGGCCACACGGTCGGCAAGCGCGAGTGTCGACGGTCGGTGGACGACGAGGAGTGCGGTGACCCCCTCCAGCACGGTCGTCAGCGCCTCCTCGATCACCGCCTCCGTGTGCACGTCGACAGATGACAGCGGATCGTCGAGGACCAGCACCTGCGGGCTGCCCAGCACCGCGCGCGCCAGCGCCAACCTCTGCCGCTGGCCGCCGGACAGCGTGTAGCCCTGCTCGCCAACTCGCGTCTCTAGGCCCCACGGCAGCTCCCACACGAACCCGGCCTGGGCCACCTCGATCGCGCGCTTCAATTCGGCGTCGTCGACGATTGGGCGCCCCATGACCAGGTTCTCGTGAATCGACGCCGAGAACAGGATCGGATCTTCGAAGGCGACGCCGATATGCGACCGCAGGGACCGAAGGTGGATATCCCGCACATCCACTCCGTCGAGGAGCACCTGGCCCTCGGCGACGTCATACAGGCGAGGCAGCAGATAGGCGAGCGTCGTCTTGCCACTTCCCGTGCGACCGACGAGCCCCACGGTCTCGCCAGGTTCGAGTGAGAGGTTGAGGTCCCTGAGGATCCACTCGTCCGAGCTGGGGTATTTGAATCCAACGCCGCGAAACTCGACCCTGCCCCTGCTGCGCTCCATCGACCGGGCGCCAGGCCGGTCGGCAATCTCGGGCCGCGAGTCAAGCACCTCGTTGAGCCGCTCGGATGCGGTCCTGCACTCTTCGCTCATCGACAGGACCCAGCCGATGGCGTCCATCGGCCACGCGAGCATGAAGACGTAGCTCATGAAAGCGACAAGGCCACCGATCGTCAGCGTGCCCTGGACGACGTTGATACCTCCAAGGATGAGCACTACAACGAGCGCCAAATATGGAAGAAAAGTCAGCTGGGTCCATACGAGCGCCCTGGCGCTGATCCCCTCGAGGTTGGTCTCGCGTAGAAGGCCTGCCTGCGCCTCGTAGCGGTCCTGGACCAGGCGCATCCTGCCGAACGCCTTGATGATGCGGACGCCTGTCGCCATCTCTTCGATGATCGTGGTGAGGTCGCCCTGCTGGTCCTGCTGCCGGCGCGCGATGACCTTGTACTTCTCATTGAAGGCGTGGCTGAAGTAGGCGATGGGCAGCATGCAAGCGACGACGGCGATGGCGAGGCGCCAGTCCAGGCTCGCCATGAGGACAAAGACGACCGCGAAGGTGACGAGCGTTTGCAGGAACCAGATCAATCCGTAGCTGACGAAGCGGCGCACCGTCGCGATGTCCGAGATCGCGCGCGATAGCAGCTGTCCTGACTGCCAGTTGTCGTGGAACGCGACGTGCAGGTTCTGGAGGTGCGCGTAGAAATCGTTGCGGAGATCCGTCTCCATCCTTAGCGAAGCAACACCTGAGTAGTTGCGCCGCAGGTAGATGAAGATGAACTCGAGCACGCCGATGGCCACAAGCACGCTCGCCCCCGGCAGCATCTGGCTCGGCTGGTGCTGGGTGATCGGCCCGTCGATGATGTACTGGATCACCTTCGGTATCGCAGCGGAGGCCCCGAGGCTTCCGAGCTGCGCTATGCCGAAGATTGCCAGCAAGCCGACGTATGGCCGCATGTATGGCAGGTAGCGCCTTAGCGCGAGTAGACCCAAGCCGGAACAACTCCTGCGCTTTTTATGGCGCGCGAAACCACGTGGGGGCGGGAATCGCTCAGTTTAATGGCGCGAGAAGTGGGAGGTTTCTAGCCTGCCCTCCGCCTGGTTCCAGATTGCACGCTCGAGAAGAGCCTGCGCACCTGCGTCCTCAGGCTCTTCTCCCGGCCGGCACCGAGAGTGAAGTCGAGCACCAGGCTTAGAAGGGCCTCCCGATCGATGAGGACCAGCGACCGTCCATCCGCAAGCGACCACGCCTCGTCTGCAAAGTCGCCGTCCGAGATGATGAACACGCCATCCGCCCCGCTCCGGAGAGCCACCTGAGCCATCTCGGCAAGGGGCTCGACGCCGATTGGGCTCATGCCGCGCAATTGGCAGCTGACGAGCATCCGCTCTGCTCCGCGCACGACCTCCATGTCGATGACGTCGGAATCGGGACCCTCTCCCCCAAACACCTCGTAGCCGTCCCCGCGAAACATGTCGGAGATCAAAGATCGATAGCCCTCCCACGACATAACGCTCACCGCGGCCATGATCTCGTCGTGCTCGGGGAGCCACTTGCGCGGTTTCGGCGGCTTGGACGTGCGGGCGGTGGGCATCGGTGGTGGGACCTCAGCGGGAGCCGGTTGCGCTTCACCGGCCCACGGCGGCGCCTCTTCCACCTTCACCTCGACCGGCAGATGAGCGAGGGTCGACTGCGCCGCCTCCGCGTGCACGAACGCGACGCCCACGAGCTCCCAATCCAGCTCCGGTGGGGTGAACACGGCTGCCAGCGCCGCCAGGACCTCCTGCGTCGACACTCCCCGCAGCGGAGAGGCGGCGTGCGAGCGCTCGCGCTGGTGCTGCCTCAACTCCCGATTGACCAGCCATGGTGGCGAGTCATAGCGAAGCAAAGCAGTCTTAGGTGCGACTAAGACCGGCTCTGGCTCCACCCCGGTTGACCAGGACGGCTGCTCATCGACCCCTGACGTGCTCGGCTCCGTCGTCGCCTTGAAGCGGCGCCCACGACGAAACACGCTTGTAGAACGACCAGAAATGGCGTTCCTTGCCAGTCAGCACGGGCAATCTTCCCTCCCACCTCAAGGGGGGAGGTGGCTCCGCCCGCGAATAACCTAGCCCGCCAAGTCGCGGATCGAAACGATGCCAATCACCTCGCCGCCGTCGACCACGGGGAGGTGGCGAAACCCATGGCTGAGCATGGTGTCAAGCGCCTTTTCAACGTCCTCGTCTGGGCCGACGGTCATCGGGTCGCGAGTCATCCAGCTCGAGACCTCGTGTGCAGGCGCATCGTGGGACTGCGAGATCGCCCGGACCGTGTCGCGCTCGGTGAAGATGCCAGCCAGACGGTTTCCATCCATCACCACGGTCGACCCGATGCGGTACTGGGCCATCAAGGCCACCGCCTCGCCGACCGTCGTCGACGGGTTCACCGTGTGCAGCTCGGTGCTCATGACCTCGCGGACCGTCGGCACGCCGCGATTCTATGCCGCTACAGGCCCGGTGAGAAGACGAAAGGTGGAGGTGGGTCGAGCGCCGGCGGGCTGATCTCGAGCTGGATGACCGTATGCGGCAGCAGCGCGATCCCCGCCGGATCCGGGCCGTATCGATGGCCGTCGACGAAAACGACGAGGGTCTGACCTGTCGTAAGCGTGATAGTGCCGACATGCCGGCTGTCAATCCGTGCCGGCTGCTTCAACGACGCCGCCCAGACGTCGAAGAAGTCGGCGAGCGTATAGGTACGCTGGTCAGGCGCCTCTATGTGTACGACGTCAGGGCTGCCGGCGTGCATGTGGATCCAGTAAAAGCAAAAGCCCGGACGGCCGACGTCGGTTGGGATGGGCAACTCTTGTCCGCCCACGAATATCTGCACGGCGAGGTGGTAGTGGACTGCTGTGTGCTCCAGCTGATCGCAGGGGATCGCCGCGCGCGTCGGCGGGTGGTTTCCGATCTGCGCGAAGGTGTAGATCCCAAAGGCAGCGATGAAGACCCAGATGACTGAACCGGCGAAGCCGAGGATCACCCCGGCGATCGCCATTCCACCACCGCCAAGAGTTCCCGAGCTGCGAGCGATCCGGTTGCGCGAGAGGAGGCCGAGGATGATCGCGGGAATTCCAGTCACCAACCCGCAGCAGACGATCGACGTGATCCCTGTGACGAGGGAGGCGACGGCCATGCCGTCGTTGCGCCTGGAGACGGCGTAGCCGCCGGGCTCAATCACCGAATATCTCCCTCCCCCCGTCCGGGGGGAGGGTCGGGGAGCATTCGGTAAGGCCCATCCCTAACGCCGCTTGCGCGCCGGGGCGTTAACAGGTACACCCTCGCTATTGAGCACGGTCGAAGTATCGCTGGCGGCGATAACACCCACTGATCGAGCGGGCGGAAGTGGGTATGCGGCGAGCACAGCTGTCGCCCCAAGCACTGCGAGGGCGACGGCGGCCTCGACCCGCGCGAACGCCAGGCGTCGCCGAAAGGCGAGCGCCGAAAGGACGAGCATCAAGAGGACGCCCGCTGACTTTGCGCTCAGGACCAATCCATAAGGCGTCGCCCACAGATCGCTGATCCCGTTCACCTCGGAGGTTGCGCTCACGATGCCGGTCAGCGCAGTCATCGCGAACGCCAGCGGGGCAACCTGCGCAAAACGCTCGAGCAATGCCCGGCTCTCCTCCCCACCCCATCCGCCCGCCGGCTTCAGGGTTGCAAGGGCCATGATGCCTCCCGCCCATACCCCTGCCGAGAGCACGTGGATCGCATCAGTGAAGATGGCGCCGGCCGCAGGCTGCACCGCCGCTGAATGGCCGGCGAACGCGAGAGAGGCTGTCGCGAAGATGGCAAGAGGAGCCACCATCCTCAATCCGCGGATGCAGACGAAAAGCGCAGCGCCCTCCGCGACCACGCGCCCGATGCGAACCCAACCGACTGGACCGCCTGCGAGATAGGCGATGGCGCCGAAGGCCGAACCTCCCGCGACAAAGGCTTCAACGACGATCACGCCAAGGCCGCCGGCGAGCGCGACGGCGAGCATGTAGTGCATCGGTGGCCGGGCCCATCCGATGCGTGGACGCTGGGCGCTTAGCCGCCGCACAACCATCGAGCCGATCGTGCCGATGAGCCCCGCATACTCGAGCCAGCGAAACAGCGCCAGGGCGATATCCGGGGGCGCCAAGATCAGATCGCCGGCAGGTCTTGGTTGGTGATCGCCGCCAGGACGTGGTCCTCCCACCTGCCGTTGATCATCAAGTAGGCGCTTGCCTGGCCCTCGATTTGAAACCCGCAGCGCCTCAGCACTGCGGCGCTTCGAGAGTTCCGCGGCATGTAGTTGGCAGCGACCCGGTGCAGCTTCCAGGTTCCGAAGGCGAACGCGACCGCGCCGTCGACCGCCTCGGTCATGTAGCCCTTCCCCTCTGCCTCGTGCGCGAGGTTGTAGCCGAGGACGCACGATTGGAAGGCGCCGCGATGCACCTGCGTCAGGTTGAGGTTGCCGGCGATCCTCTCGGGAGCCGCCTTCGCGTAAATGAATGCGCGAAACGATTCGCGCGCGGCGAACTCGCGCAGGCGCACGCGCACCTGTTCCAGCCAGATCGACTCATCCAGGGAATCAGGGGCAAACGTTGGCGAGAAGGGCCGAAGGTGTTCGCGATTCTCACCGTAGTAGCGGATGATCTCCGGGACATCGGCCACCTGGGCCAGCCGGATTGTCAAACGGTCGGTTTCGATCAAGGCCGGTTACGCCCTGGCCGAGGCGATGATCCCTCCGCCCAGCACGCGACTCCCCGAATACAGCACGGCGGCCTGCCCCGGCGCCGCGCCCATGAAAGAGTCCTGGAGCGACAGCCTGCCTGCCCTGTAGACGGCAGCGATCGCAGGCGCGTGGTACCGCAAGCGCGCCTCACATTCGATGGGTTCGGCAACAGAGCCCTCGATGAAGGTCACGTCGCGAAGCTCGACCTCCCGCGCCGCGAGCTCCTCTCGACGCCCGACCACCAACCGGTTCGCCGGCGCGTCGATCTTCAGCACGTACCAGGGGCCGGCTTCACGCAAGTCCCCAAAACCGCTGCGCTGGCCGACTGTGTAGACGGGGGTGCCGCGGTGCTTTCCAAGCTCGCGCCCGGCCGAGTCGACGACAGCGCCCTCGCGGACGGGCAGCCGCTGCGAAAGGTAGCGAGCGGTCTCGCCACGGGGGACGAAGCAGATCTCCTGGCTCTCCGCCTTGTTGGCGACCGGCAGACCGAACTCCCGCGCATGCTCCCGCACCTCGCGCTTGTCCATGCCGCCGAGCGGGAAGAGGATGCTCGCCAGTCGCTCGCGGTCGAGGTGGTAGAGCATGTACGACTGGTCTTTGGCAGGATCCAAACCCTGGTGCAGCTCGGGTCCTGAAGGCCGGTCGAGGATCCTTGCGTAGTGCCCTGTCGCGAGCTTGTCGAACCCGAGGTCGAGCACGCGGTTGAGCATCAGGTCGAAGCGCACGAATGCGTTGCAGCGGACGCACGGGTTGGGCGTTCTGCCCTCAAGGTAGTCGCGGTGGAAAGGCTCGATCACCCTCTCACCGAACTCTTTCTCGAGGTTCCAGCAGTAGTAAGGAATGTCGAGTAGAGAGGCAACGCGCCGCGCATCCTCCACCGCGTTGAGCGAACAGCACCCCGCGTTGCGCTGGTTTTCCTCAGCGTTGTCGCGAGGCCACTGCTGCAGCGTGATGCCCACGACGTCATGTCCCTGGGCCTGCAGCAAGGCAGCCGCGACCGACGAATCGACCCCGCCAGACATCGCAACAGCGATCCTCACAGCGGCCAAGTTACCAAATGGAGGAGAGCGGTCCCCGCTTCTGCGGAGCGCCTACTCGACCAGGTCGCCCTCAGCGGGCTCGACCTTCACGCCGCGCGACTCAAGGTACTCGACCCCACGGTCCAGCTCCTCGGCCTCACCGGTGATCTCGAGAAGGACCCAGCCCTGGTCACGGGTGACGTCAGCGCGCCGGATGTTGGTGACGATCTCGAACTGCTTGCCCATCTGGTAGATGACGGGCTCCTTGACCATGTCGGGCCCGAAGATGAG
>DAIUFK010000044.1:0-7572 GCA_036844615.1 Candidatus Dormiibacterota bacterium
CCAGGCCTTCTTCGACATCATCCAGTCGTTCAACGGATACCGCACCTGCTACTACAGGACGTTCAATGTCGGGCGCGCGACACAGAGCCAGCGTGATGCTTACAAGCAGGCGCGCGAATGGATCGACGCGTCCATCGAGCTGGTCAAGCCCGGCGTCAGCACGGATCAGATCGCCAAGGTGTGGCCGAAGGCGCAGGAGTTCGGCTTCGACAGCGAGATGGAGGCTTTCGCACTGCAATTCGGGCACGGCCTGGGGGTCGCCCTTCACGAACGGCCGATCATCAGCCGGCTGAACTCGCTCAAGGACCCCGTGGAGATAAAGGAAGGCATGGTATTCGCCCTGGAGACCTATTGCCCGGCGGACGACGGCCATTCGGCAGCGCGGATCGAGGAGGAGCTGGTGGTGACTGCCAAGGGCCACGAGGTGATCACGCTCTTCCCCGCCGAAGAGCTGATGATCGCAAACCCATATTGAGTGGTCGATCCAGCTCACGCCCCGCTCCCCAACCCTCTCCCCGCAGGGGAGAGGGAGGGCTCGATGACGAGACGCGGCTGCGGCTCTACCGGTTGATGGTTGAGCTCAGGGACTTCGAGCAACGCGCCTATGACCTCTTCATGGAGAACCTGATCAAAGGCACCAGCCATCTCGCGCTGGGCCAGGAGGCGATCGCGGCGGGCTACGCAGTCGCGATGCGGGAGGACGACTACACGTTCTGCACGTATCGCGGCCACGCCCACACGCTGGCCCGAGGCGCCTCCATGGCCGCCGCGATGGGAGAGCTGCTCGGCCGCGCGAACGGCATGATGCATGGCAAGGGCGGGTCGATGCACCTCACCGATGTCACGCGCGGCGCCATGGGCTCTTACGCGATAGTCGGGGCGCACCTGCCCATCGCCGCCGGTGCTGCGTGGTCGGCGCAGGTGCGCAAGTCCGGGCAGGTGGCTGTCTGCTTCTTCGGCGACGGCACCACCAACATTGGTGCCTTCCACGAGGCACTCAACCTCGCAGTTGTCTGGAAGCTGCCAGTGGTCTTCGTGTGCGAGAACAACCACTACATGGAATACACGCCGATCCGGTCGGTGACCGCTGTCGAGCATCCTGCCGCCGACCGCGCGGCCGCCTACGGCCTCGAGTCGATCCTTGTCGACGGCAACGACGCTGACGTGATGCACGACACAGCGGTCAAGACCATCGCCAAGGCTCGGTCGGGTGATGGGCCCTCGCTGGTCGAGGCGCTCACCTACCGCCACGGCGGTCACTCACGAGGCGACCCCGCGACATATCGACCGAAGGACGAGGTGCGCGAATGGATGAGCCGCGACCCGATCCAGATCTATCGCCAGCGCCTCACGTCAAGCGGCGTCGAAGCGGAAGCACTGCGGAAGATCGACGAAGAGACGCGGAAAAAGGTGGACGAGGCGACTGATGAGGCGCGCAACGCGCCGGACGCGAAGATCGACGACATCGAATCCCAGGTATGGAGCGACGGGGGCTCGGCGTGGCGGAACTGACCTTTCGCGAGGCGGTGGCCGCAGGTATCGCGCAGGAGATGAAGCGCGACCCGACTGTCTACTTCATCGGCGAGGACGTGGCCGCCGCGGGTGGCGTGTTCAAGGCGACTGTCGGCCTGCTGGACCAATTCGGGCCGGAGCGCGTGCGCGACACGCCGATCTCCGAGCAGGCGATAGTCGGCGCGGCGATGGGGGCTGCGATGACAGGGCTGAGGCCTGTCGTCGAGATCATGTTCTCGGACTTTCTCGCGACCTGCTGGGACATGATCGCGAACCAGGTGGCGAAGACGCGCTACATGACCGACGGCCAGGTCTCGCTGCCACTCGTCATCCGCACCGCGAACGGCGGCGGCTCACGCTTTGGCGCGCAGCATTCCCAGAGCCTTGAGAACTGGGCGATGGCGGTGCCTGGCCTGAAAGTCGTCGCCCCCTCCACGCCGGCTGACGCGAAAGGCCTGCTCGCAGCGGCCATCCGCGACCCGGATCCAGTCGTGTTCTTCGAACAGAAGTCGCTGTATGGAATCAAGGACGAAGTACCTGACGGCGAGCACCTCGAGAAGCTCGGCACGGCGGCTGTCCGCCGCGAGGGCAAGGACTGCACGATAGTGGCGCTCGCGGCGATGGTGCCGAGGGCTCTAGCCGCCGCGGTCGAGCTCGAGCGCCTGGGCATCCAGGCCACCGTGATCGATGTTCGAAGCCTCGTCCCGCTCGACACGCGCACGATCCTGGCGGAGGTGAGGAAGACCGGCCACCTGTTCACGGTTGAGGAGAACCCACGACTCTGCGGCTGGGGCGCGGAGATCGCCTCCATCGTGGCCGAAGAGTGCTTCGACGACCTCGACGGACCCATCATCCGCATTACCACTCCTCACGTCCCGCTGCCGGCCGCTCAGCCGATGGAGGACGAGGCGATGCCGAACGTCGCGCGGATCGTAAAGACGGTCAAGGGAGCGATGCGCTAAGCCGCAACCGGGCAGGGGTGCCGGGAAACTCTCAGCAGGTTCTCAGGTCTCTCTGACTGTCCTCACAGCCGGAAACCCGATCGTTGCGGCGTGGCCCGAAGGCGATTACTGATCCTTCCCGCAGGCGCATGAGAGCGCGCCTAAAGTCCAATTTCCTCAAGCGAAAGGTCCTCCTGGTCCTGGTCCTGGTCTTCGCGATCTTTGGCGGCTCAGTCGTGTACGCGCAGGCGGGGCGGCCGACCACCACCTACCGGACGGCCCTGGTCACGTACGGAACGATCACCCAGACCATCGGCCTGGCGGGCAACCTGGCTCCGGTCACCGAAGCCGACCTCAACTTCCCCTCCTCCGGCACCGTCTCGCTGGTCGAGGTGTCGGTCGGCGAGACAGTGGTCAAGGGCGAGCTGCTTGCCGCGCTCGATCCGACGATCCTGGCGGCGCAGCTGTCACAGGCCAAAGCCACCCTCTCGGCGGCGAAGTCGAAGCTGGCGCAGGACGAGGCTGGGCCGACCGCGCAGAACCTGGCATCTGCCAAGAACCCGGTCTCCGCCGCCCAGGTCAGCGTCAACAACGCCAAGATCAGCTATGCCGACACCAAGGCGATAAACGCGCAGCAGGTGGCTGCCGCTCAGAGCGTGGTCGACGCGAACTGCCCAGCCGGCCCGACATGCGCCCAGGACCAGCAGTCTCTCGCCATGGCGCAGGTGAAGGCCCAGCAGAGCAACGACCAGTCGGCCGCCCAGCTCGCCTCGGCCGCGCAGCAGCTCGCAGCGGCCAAGAGCTCCCTCGCCGCATTTCTTGCCACCAGCATCTCACCGCAGACGATTCAGATCGACCAGGCGCAGATCCAGATCGACCAGGTTGACGTGAACACTCTTCAGCACCAGCTGGACGGCGCAAGGATGACCTCGCCCATCGCCGGCGTCGTCTCCCAGGTGAACATCAAAGAAGGCCAGTCGGTCACCAACGGCGGGTCCACCTACTCGATGGTCGTCTACACGCCAGGCGCCTACGAGGTGACCGGAACCGTCAGCGACTCGCAGGTCAACCTGGTCGCCATCGGACAGACCGCGCAGATCACGCCAGCCGGTTCCGCGCAGGCTGTGCTGGGCAAGGTGACCGCCATCTCGCCGGCGGCGACCATCACGTCAGGCGTGGCGACCTTTGGGGTGACGGCACAGCTCAATGACACAAGCAACTCGATCAAGCCTGGCGTCTCGGCGACTGCAAGCATCGTCGTCAACCAGGTGGTCCACGTGCTCACGGTGCCGACCAGCGCGGTGCACACGACCGCTGCCGGCAACACGGTCCAGATACTCGAGAACGGCGCGCCGAGGTCCGTCTCGGTCGAGGTTGGCGCGTCGGATCCAACCCGGACCGAGATCCTGTCCGGCCTCCAGCTGAACCAGGTGGTCGTAATCGCGGTGGTCACGAGCTCCGTGCCGAGCAGCGGCGCCGGCACCGTCCTCGGAGGCGGTGGAACGAGGGGAGGCGCCGGCGGCGGTGCCGCGCGCGGCGGCGGATGATCAGCCTTGAGACGGACGACCTGATCCGTCTCGATTCGATCACCAAGGTTTACGGGTCTGGCGATGCCGCGGTCGTGGCGCTCAACGATTTCTCACTCGGAGTCGCGGCAGGCGAAATGCTCGCGGTGATGGGCCCGTCAGGATCTGGCAAGTCGACGCTCATGAACATCCTGGGCTGCCTCGACACTCCGACCTCGGGACGCTACTGGTTTGGCGGCGAGGATGTCAGCCGGTTGAACGAGACACAGCTTGCGCACGTCCGCAACCGGCGGATCGGATTTGTCTTTCAGCAATTCCAGCTCCTTCCCAAGCTCTCCGCCTGGCGCAACGTCGAGCTCCCCCTGCTCTATAGAGCTGCGGACAGCCGGCGCGACCTCGCCCTGCAGGCGCTCGACCAGGTGGGCCTCAGCAACCGCGTCGACCACAGGCCCACCCAGCTTTCGGGCGGCCAGCAACAGAGGGTGGCCATCGCCCGCGCGCTGGTAACCGACCCGGACCTCATCCTGGCCGACGAGCCGACGGGCAACCTCGACACCGCCTCGAGCCGCGACGTCCTTGCGGTCCTCCGCGAGCTCAACCAGCAGGGCAGGACTATCGTCATCATCACCCACGATCCGGAGGTGGCGCCGGTGGCGCGGCGCACTGTGGTCATGCGAGACGGCAGGCTCGTCCAGGGCGCAGCAGCGTGAGCCTGCTGCACACCATCGAGACCGGCCTGCGCAGCCTGCTCGGCCACCGGCTGCGGTCGGTGCTGACGACGCTTGGCATCCTCTTCGGCGTCGCCGCGGTCATCTCCACCGTCGGCATCGGGCAGGCCTCCTCCGACAGCGTCACCGCCCGTATCTCGTCACTCGGCACAAACCTTCTGACGATCTCGCCGGGGAGCACGGTGTCAGGCGGCGTGTTCGGAGGCGGCGGCAGCGCCAACACGCTGACGATGTCCGACGTCGCCGGACTGCTCGACAGGCAGAATGCGCCGGACGTCGCGGCTGTCGCACCAGTCTCGCAAGGAAGGGCTTCGCTGGTGAGCGCGTCCAGCAACTGGAGCACCACCGTTTCCGGCAGCACGCCTGACTGGCTGGCTGCCAATTCGCGTGGCATGGGCAGCGGCTCGTTCATCACCGCGGCGGACGTAAGCAGGCAAGCGCAGGTGATCGTCCTCGGGTCGACGACGGCCGCCAACCTTGGCGCGGGAGTCGGTGACCTCATCACCGTCAAGCAGATCCCATTCCAGGTCATCGGCATCCTTGCCTCGGCGGGAAGCCAGGGCTTCGGAAACCAGGACGACCTCGCTGTCGTGCCCATCACCACTGCCCAGAGCGAGCTCGTGGGAGGTGTCGGCACTGTGCAGCGAATCCTGCTGAGCGCGACGAGCCAGGCGACCCTTGGGTCTGCCTACCTGGAGGCAAACCAGGTCCTGCTGCAGACCCATCACATCACGAACCCGTCGCAGGCTGACTACTCGATCACCAGCTCGACGCAGGTGTTGAGCACAGCGCAGGCAGTCACCCAGACGCTCACGATCCTGCTGGCGAGCGTCGCAGCGATCTCACTCCTCGTGGGTGGGATCGGCGTGATGAACATCATGCTGGTGTCGGTCACTGAGCGTACCGGCGAGATCGGCTTGCGCAAGGCCCTCGGCGCGACGCCTGGCGATCTCTTCCGGCAGTTCGTGATCGAGGCTGGAGTGCTCACCGCGGTCGGCGGGCTGCTGGGGGTGGCCACAGGGCTTGCCGCCGGCTACATAGTCCCGCGCACCGCGAACATCGCCGTCACCATCACCCCGCTGCCGGTCCTTGTCGCGGTCGCCGTGGCTGTGGCGGTCGGCCTCGTCTTCGGAGTCTACCCGGCGCTGAGGGCGGCAAGGCTCGCCCCGATCGAAGCGCTGCGAGCCCAGTAACCAGGGAAAAGGACACCATGAACCGATTCATCCCAGCCATCGCCGTCGCCGCCTTCGTCCTTGCCTCATGCGGCGCCTCAGCGAACACCGGCTCGAGCTCACCGAGCCCGGGGGCGGGCAACGCAGCCCGCAACGGTGCCTCGGGACAGCTCGTGCAGATCAACGGCCAGACCCTCATCCTGACCGGTCCTAACGGCGACACGACTGTCACCTACACCACAGACACCACGTTCACCAAGACGTCGATCGCCAGCCTTGGCGACATCATCCGCGGAACTTGCATCCTGGCGAGTGGTGTCAAGGACGCCGCGGGCACGATAACCGCGACCACGGTGAGCATCTCTCCAAAAGCTGCGACCGGGTGCGCGGCCCGCAACTTAGTGCCGAGCCCTGGCGCGAGCCCGAGGCCAACCCCCACCCCACGCCCCAGCACGACTCCACGCCCAGGTGGCCAGCCGAACGGCACTTTCGTGAGCGGCGAGGTCACTGCGGTGAGCGGCGTCTCGGTCACGGTGCTGACGCAGGCGAACGTCAGCCAGAAGATCACAGTGGCGAGCGCCGCAGTCGTCACCAAGATGGCGACGGTGTCGGCAGCCGACCTCCAGAACGGTCAGTGCATCCGCGCCAACGGATCGCGTGACGCGGCAGGCAACGTGCAGGCGACCTCGATCACCATCACGCCGGCAGGTCCCTCGGGCACCTGCACGACGGGGCTCGGTGGCAGGGGACCCGGCGGCGGCGGCGGCGGCTTCCCGGGCGCCGGCAACGGGGGCTAGTTACAAAGCACCTTCACGTCGTTGGTGACTGCAGCGGTGTCGTCGGGCAGCGTGAGCACGGCTGTGCGGAACTGGTCGAGGCCCTGGGCGACCTTATCCCTGTCGCCGGTTTTGAAGCCGATGAGCGAGATCTGTAAGCCGCCGTCCATCGCCAGGAGATCGCCCTTGTACCTTGCGAGGTGAGTCGTCATGCACGCCGGGATGTCCCCGTTCTTGATGACCGCCAGCGCATATTGCAGCTTCACGTCCATCGCAGTGATCGCGGTTTGACACGCAACGGTCAGATTTCCCTTGCAGTTCGTGCTGATCGCCGGCAATGCACGAACCACCTCGATAAGCGCCGGCTGCTCCCCATCATTCCAGAACGTTGAGGCCCGGGCGTACTCGACTCCAGCCGGGGTCGGGGTCGGGGTCGGGAACGCGGGCGGAGTGCGGAATCCCGGAAACAGGAGACTGCTGAGGGCCCAGCCCACGGCCCCGATCACGAGCACCGCCACCACGACTTTGACCCACGGGTAGTCGTGCACCTGAGCCGGCTTGACCCCCCAGAGCTGCGGGGCGGGCTCAGCCTCTGGAGGTGGGGCGGGCGGCACCGAAGGAGGCGGCGGCGGCGGCGGCGGCGGCGGCGCCGACGGTGGCGGGGGTGCCAGCCAGCCGGGGGGATCGCTCATGGCCACCAGTATCCGCGACGGGGTCGGCCGGGGTCTACGCTAGGGGGGCGGCGCGTATCCAGAGCACGTCGCATTAGGGCTTGACGGTTTCCCCGGTCGGCTCGGACACGGAGTCGTTCCGGCGGGCAGCGAAACGACAGTGGTGCCGCCTTCGTCGGTGGCGACTGGAGTGTCCGTGGAGCACGAGGCAAATGGGCTCGACGGCTCCTTCCCCGGCACATTCGG
>DAIUFK010000044.1:7672-18730 GCA_036844615.1 Candidatus Dormiibacterota bacterium
TGTCCGTGGAGCACGAGGCAAATGGGCTCGACGGCTCCTTCCCCGGCACATTCGGACAGGGGCTGGCTCCTGCGGGCAGCGAAAGGATCATTGTGCCGCCGTCTCCGGCAACCAGCCTCGCATCCGACGAGCATGTGGCAGTCGCGCCAGAGGGTTTCCCTGGAAAGCTCGGGCATGGGCCGGCTCCTTCGGCAGTGTGTGCCGACACAACAAGCAGACCGGTCGCTGTGGCAGCTGTAACGAGTGCGGCAGCCGAGGCGAAGATCTGCCGCCTTCCAACCCACCTGAACCGATCCCAGGGTCCGCGCATGCTGTTTCATTGAACGCGATGGCAGACACCGAGTTACGGGCAGGCCTCCACCACCGATGATCCTGTCGATCGGGGACCTTGTCCTGGACATCACCATCGTCCCCGAGGGAGCGTTGCGGCCTGACGATGACAATCCGGCGGTGATCAGGGTCGGAGGTGGCGGGCAGGCTGCCAACTATTGCGCATGGGCGGCAGCTCTCGGCTCGCCCGTGCGCCTTGTTACAAGGGTGGGGGACGATGATCGCGGCAGGCGGCTGGTGACCGAGCTGGAGGCAGTCGGCGTGGAGGTCCTCGCGGTGTGGGGAGCGGAGCCGACCGGCATGATCGCGGTGCTGGTCGGCCCAGGAGGCGAGAGGACGATGGCGACCCAAAGGGGAGCCAGCGCAGGTCTGCGGCCGAACGACCTCCGCAGGCACTGGTTCCACGGCGTGAACCTGCTGCACGTCCCGGCGTACTCGCTTTTCACCGAGCCTCTGGCGAGCGCCGCGCTCGCGGCCGTCGAAATGGTGCGGAGCTCCCGCGGCCTGCTGTCGATCGACCTGTCGTCGGTGGCCGGGCTGCGCGAGTACGGGGCGTCGCGCTTTGCGGGCGAGCTGGCCCGCCTCAAACCCGACCTTCTCTTCGCGACGGTGGCCGAATCTGAAACCCTTGGCGTGCCCATGGAAGAGCTGGCCAAGGTACCCGTCCTCAAGTTGGGCTCACTGGGCTGCAAGGTCTCCGGCCAGCAGATCGCCGCCCCCCAGGTGCGAGAGGTTGACCCCACCGGCGCCGGCGACGCCCTGGCCGCCGCGTTCTGCGTCTCCTATCTCGAAGGCGCGACGCCGACCGAGGCGGCGGAACGGGCTGTAGTCGTCGCCTCGGGCGCCGTGACGCGAGCCGGCGCGCGCCCGAGTTGAGCAAACTGCTCAAGGTTTCCGATGAGGTCGCCGACGCGCTGGCGAAAGGCCTTCCGGTGGTCGCCCTGGAGACGTCGATAGTGGGCCAGGGGCTCCCGGCTCCCCACAACCTGCGAGCTGCGCACGACTGCGAAGCCGCGATAAGAGAAGAGGGAGCGGTGCCTGCCACCGTAGCGGTGCTCGACGGCATGATCCGAGTCGGCCTGACCACCGCGGAGCTCGAGCGCATCGCCGCCGGCGCGATCAAGGTGAGCTCCCGCGACCTCGGCCCTGCGCTCGCGCGTGGGGCAGTCGGGGCGACGACGGTGGCTGCCACCATGCGAGCTGCGGGGATGGCCGGAATTCGATGCTTCGCCACGGGCGGCATCGGCGGCGTCCACCGCGGGCATCCGGAAGACCAGTCCGCAGACCTCGTCGAGCTCGGCCGCACCGCGGTGGCGGTTTTCTGCGCCGGCGCCAAGATCATCCTCGACCTGGCGCTGACGCTCGAGCGGCTGGAAAGCCTTTCGGTGCCCGTCCTGGGATATGGCTGCGACGAGCTGCCGGCCTTCTACATGAGCCGAAGCGGCCACCCTGTCGGCGCGAGGGTCGACGGACCTGAGGAAACCGCGGCGGTGCTGCGCGCGGCGTGGGCCTCCGGCTCGCGCGGCATCGTCGTCGCCATCCCGCCGCCGGGCGAGCTTGAAGGCGCCGAAGACGTCGTTCTGCGCGCGGTAAGGGAGCTTGGTGATGTCACGGGTCCGGAGGTGACCCCGCGCCTGCTGGCCCGCGTGGCCGAGCTCAGCGGGGGACGCTCCCTGGACCTCAACGTCGACCTGGTGGTCAACAACGCGAGGGTTGCCGCGCGCGTGGCTTCTTGCTTGACCGCTTGACCGGCAGGCACCCTGGCCCTCGGCCGATCACGAGGGTACCAGCGGCCGCGGCCATTGCCCTTGCGACGGTCTGGGTGCTCATTTCCACCTGCGCGACCACAGGGTGCGCCTCCGCCCCTGTTCCGCAGTTGACGGCATCAGTCCAGCGAGCCGACTATTTCCAGCTTCCTCTGCCCACCTGGGCCCCGCACTGCCTCGGATTTGGCAGCCAGTGGCGCCTTTGCGACGGCACTGTCCTTCGACGCTGCTCGGCGACGGGGGCGGTCTGGCTTCACACAGGTGTCGACATCCGCACGGGTATCCAGCCGGTGCGGGCAGCCGCCAACGGGGTGATCGCCGGCTACATCGTGGATCCAATCTTTAAAGGCGGGGTGCTCATCCGGCACCAGACTTCGCAGGGCATAGTCCTCACGCAGTACTGGCACGTGTGGCCGCGACCGGGATTTCGGCCAGGCAAGGTGGTCACCAAAGGTGAGGTGTTCGCGGACATCGCAAGCATGGGCAGCCGAACTCACCTTCACTTCGCGGTATTCCGCGGCGATGACGAGCCAAATGCGTGGCGCGGAGCCCTGCCGCCTGCGGGCTGCGATGGATTTCCAGCTTTCCCTTATCGCTTCGTGAACCCGACGGCTTTTATCAAAGCCCACCTGGCCCTCGCCGCGCCATCGCCCAGCCAGGCCTCACCAGCTCAACCATCGCCGGTCCAGAACGCTCCAAGCCCGACGGCTTCAGCACATCAATGCGGCGGGCAGCCTTAGGTGCCCCAAAGCCCTGTCGACGTTCTGATTTTCGCGCCGCACCCTGACGACAAGGTCATCGGACGTGCCTAACGGACGCCCCGCTCCCTAACCCTCTCCCCTTGCGGGGAGAGGGGATCCTCGTGACGTGAGCGGGAGTTAGCCGGCTGCCAGGGCAGCGGCCTGGTTCAGCAATGTTTGCGCCTGGGAGATCCAGTCCTTGGCGTCTTTCTCCTTTATCTCTTGGTTGTTGAAGGCCGCGTCATCAAGCGCGGTTGCGATCTTCAGGGCGAGCGCGTCCCGCTGGGCGGTCAGATCCTGGATCGAGCTTTCGATGCTGTTGTAAACGGCGTCGTCGGGGCTCGTGACGCCTCGTGTCGACGCAGTGAGCGTGTTCATGCCGAACTGCCCGAAGGGTGCGTTCAACTGCTCGTAGGTCGCCGCGAGGTCATTCGTCGTGTTGCGGTGCTCGAATAGCCTCTGCGGAATCGCGTGCTTGTCGAGAGCCTCCGTCAAGACCCTGCCGTCGTGGCGGTAGTCGTCCTTCAAGCCAAGCAGGGTCATCATCGTCGGCCTCACGTTCGTGTGGTCCGTCCAGGTCGAGGAGTCAATCCCGTTCTTGGCGATGCCGGGGCCGACCAGGCCGACCCAGGTCGTGCCGATCTCGGGCTGAATGTCTCCGTGGCTCCACGCGAAGTGGTAGTCGATGCAGGGATTGCTGCCACATGAGGGTCCGGTATTCGCGGAGGTGATGAAATAGTCAGGGTTCCCGAACGCGGTGAAGCTCGGCGTCCGGGCTGGATCCGTGTTGACCATGTGTAGCGCCTGCTGCTCGACCGAATCGGCCATGCGCACGAAGACAGGCGCAGACGTTGAGCCTGCATAAGGATCGATCGCGCTGATGCCTGCGACGTCGCGCTCGAGCTTGCGCAGCGCCGGGTCTGTGCGGGCGGGCTGTCCATTGACGTAGAAAGTGGGTGCCGAGTCGCTGTGCAGGACGAATGAAGGCGAGCCGGCCGGCAGCTTCGGCTTGATGTTGATGTTCACCTCGCCGATCTGGTTCGAGGGGCATGCGGGTGTCGTGGTCCATGAGCAGTTCGAGTGCGCGTACGCAAGGGTGCCGTCCGTCTGCGGCATCCCGATGCCGCCGGCGAAACGATCGCCTTCATCGACGGTGACCACGAACATCGTGTTGCTCTTGTCGATCCCATGCGCAGCAAGGCGCTGAAAGAACAGGTTGAACGCGTTGTCGTACGCCTGGAGCGAGGCGACACTGTCGGACTCGCCCGGACCCGAGGCACGCGGGAAGCTCGGATTGAAAGGAGCCGGAAACGCGGAGGTGTGGTTGTCGTGGACGTCGGAGATGTAGCCGTAGGTGACGGGAACGCCCGCCTCCTGCATCTGGGCGAGATAGCCGAGGGTGTTGGTCGCGAGGGCGCCGTCGAACCCCGGGAATCCAGGTTGCCCGAATGGATCGGTCACTGGCGCGCCGGACATGTTGTTGACGAACGTGTTGCCGTCGTTGATTGCCGGGTTGACGTACTTCGCTCCGAACAGTCCCTGGTAGCCCAGGTACGTGCCGGGCTCGTCAGGCAGCCTGTCCGCCCTCGAGTTCGCAACGTCGGTGATGTTGCTCGCGCATATACCGCCACCCTGTCCGCAGTGGATGGCGATGCCGACATAGTCGGTGAGCGCCTTGGCCCGGGCGGAGGTGCCTGACGGTGCGGCATTCGAGGCGACCGCTGCATTCCACTCCGGCGAGCCGGTGCCGAAGACCTCTGACATGTCCCCGAAGGGGCCGGTGGCTGTGTTCTCCAGCTCGACGTTGGCCAGGGACACGGCGCCCACGTCACACCCCGCACGCGTGTATGGCACCCACGGGGCTGGTGTCGTCTTCTGCCCGTCCGTGACCATGTTCGGTAGCGGATCCCTGGCGCCTGTCGAGTCATCCACCAGGTCGGTCCAGTACTTGAAGGCGCTGCTGAATGCAGGCACCTTGCTCGGGGGCTGGTAGAAGTAGCTGTTCGAGACGGTGACGCCCTGCCGGTCCGGGTACAGGCCGGTCATCGTCGAGAGGATGCCGCCCGCGGTGTGCGAGATGAGGATCGTGTGGTCGTTGGTGAAGAGCGTCCCGTTGGACGTCAGGAAATTGAGCAGATGGGGCATCTGCTCGAGGTCCGAGGCCACGCTCGAGTTGTCACGAAGGTAGTGAGTGTTGTCGAACTGCAGGTAGACCACATGCTTGATCTGGCCGCCTATCGAGTTGAGCTGGCAGCTGGATTGCGAAGTCGCCACCGTGGTCACCTGCGCGCCACTGGGTATGGCGGTCACCCCGGTGGAGAGTCCAACTGCAAGAATCGCCGCGAGCGTGGGCCAACGCAATCGCCTCATGTTCACGTCTCCTCAATCCCCGATCCCAGGGCGCCGGTGCCATGGCGCCTCAGGAAAAACCTTACTGCGGGACGGTTAAACGCGCAACCGACTTAGTCGGCGGCCACCATCAGGCCCGACTCTCTTGCCGCTGGCTCCTCGTTCGCGTGCTGCAGCATGACCCGCAGGCGGGCCTTGGCGACGGCGAGTCGCGAAGCGACAGTCCGCTCTGGGATGCCCAACGCCTGGGCGATCGCGCGGTTGGTGTATCCGTGGTAGTGGCGGAGCACTATCGCCGCCGCCTGCTTGGGCGGGAGGAGGGCAAGGGCGTCCGCGAGGTCGCGGTGCTCGACGGATGCCTGAGGGTCCGGTCCGAGGCCGGGGCGCCCGATGCGTCGGATGACCTCACCGACCTCGCGCAGGCGCATCTTGCGCTGATGGGAGACCGCTGCGTTGATGGCGATCCGGTGGACCCATGCCTCGGCCGGAGCGATCGGCTGCCACGTGTCCCACTTCTTGTATGCCCGCTCGAACGCGTCCTGAGCGCAATCCTCAGCCGCCGCCCGGTCCCCGAGCATCGCTGTGAGCGTGCCCAGGATCTTTCCATATGAGGTCTGGTAGAGCCGCTCGAAGTCCGCTTCGTTGCCGGGCTGGTACGTCGTGTGCTCGCGCTGGTGGAATGAGGCGCCTGACTCCGATACCGTCTCTGCCATCTTCGAAAACCCCCCGGTTGAGATGCCGCTTTGTACGGTCCTAATGTCGCGCAGGCACCCCCAGGCGGTCGCCGTACTGTTGGGCGGATTTTCAATCGCACAGTTGCAGTAGGTCAGCTTCGAAGTCCCCTTCGAGTACTGCGCTTGTGGGAGGCGTTTCTAATACAAATGAACGAATTCGATCGACGACTCGAATCCGACCTTCGGCGTCTGCTCAACCCGATGGTTGCCGCGCCCGCGCCGGCTCGGCGACAGCGCGCGGACCGCCCCCGCACTGACGATGCAAGGCCTCGCCAGCCGATGCCCCTGTTGGCCCGCGCGAACACCGCCTCCTCGTAGCTCCAGCGCACCGGCGCTTAGTGCGGATGCCCCTCGTGGCCGCGCCTTGCCACGCCTCGCCTGACGTTCGACCAGATCGATCTATGAAATGGCCGACTGGCACAATATGAGCCCGTCATTAGCAAGTTGTGTTATACTCGTCACTCGATCCCCTGGACTGAGGTGAGAGCCAGCGCTCTCGCGCGGTTGCCGGCCACCGATGGCAGTAGCCGTCCGTAAATCTCCTTGGCCCTCCCGCTTCGCGACCACTCCCTAAGGAGGAGACGCATGCCCGAGACCAAAAACGCCGCCACACGATTCGTATCCGCTTTCAACGCGCACGATGAGGCTGCACTGCAGTCGATTCACGCCCCCCACATCAAGTTCGATGCTCCGGGCTTCAAGGCCAACAACTCCAAGGACGCAACAGCCTTCGCGATGCGCTGGCTGAACGCCTACCCCCAGGGCAAGATGACAGTTCGCAGCGAGATCGTCAGCTCGCCGTGGATCATCCAGGAGATCGTCATGGAGGGCGTGCACGCCGGCACCCTCGAGACCCCGATGGGCACTGTCAAGCCCACGCACAAGAAGTTCGTCGGCTACGGCGTCCAGATCTTCAAGGTCGAGGACGGCAAGATCACCGAATCACGCCTGTACTATGACCAGCTCGAGATGGCGACCCAGCTCGGTCTGATCCCCGCGCCGGCAATCGTCTAGCCAAACACCAAGAACGAGAACGGGGCCGGCACTGCGCCGGCCCCGTTTTGCTTTTCAGCGAGAGATTGTGGCTATCCGGCGAAGAAGGTCATCACATTCGAAACCAGGTTTGACTTGTCGGTAGCCGTGCCGTATTCCTCAAACGGGAAGGCGAGGAACACCACCCGATATACGCCGCTGTAAGTCAAAGCGTCTGTCGCGTGCGCGTCATCGGTGAACGCAGAGGTCGCGGTTCCATTCGGAGTGATCTCGTCCATGAAATTGTTGCCCAAGACCGTGATGTCGAGCGGTACTGTGCCGACAGTGCCGGTCACCGGGTTCCCGGCCACGCCACTGACGTGAGCGGTCGCCTTGTCATTCTGCGTCTCGCTGCCGTCCCACGTGACGTGGAGGTAGTTGTGGACGAAGTCCGTTGTGCCGGCACCCTGGTCGAGCAGGTCCTGTCCCGAGAGGAACAGGTGCCCGCCACCGTCAAGGTACGCGGCGAGATTTGCCTCATATGGAGTTATCGGCCCCGGGTAGCTGTTGCCTGTGAACCAAACGATGTTCTTGAAGGCTGTCATGTACTTGGGCGGCAGGTTGGCGTCGGTGCCAAGGTCCCAGGTCGCGAACTGCACCCCTGCCGACGTCAGGGCTGTCGTGTAGTAGGACTGCACGTTGGGAGTGTTCCCGTCCTGGTCGACGAGAAGCGTGTCGACGGTCACGGCGATCGTCTTCACGGTGCCGGATGCACTGACTGTCGGGCTGCCAACCGAGGTTGCGGTAATCGTCGACGTGCTCGAGTCACCGCTGGCCGCGCCTGCCGGGACGTCCACCCTGACGCACACGTTGGTGGTGCCGCCGGCGATCACGCTCGGCGTTGTCGTGATGGCCGTCGTGCAGGTCGAGTCGAGGATGGTGACCGTATAGGTCCCGCCGGCGGAGGTCATCGTGTAGCTGTCGGTCTTGTAACCGAGGTTCTGGATCGTCACGGTGTAGTTGACGCTGTTCCCGACGTGCGCGCCTCCGGTCTGCGAGGCAGGCGTGAGGGTTACCGCGTACGGCGGAGCGATTGGCGTGACAGTGGGCGAGCCAGAGGCTGAAGCCCCCTGCGCCGACGTCACGGTGTAGCCGTCGTCGACGATGGAGGTGTCTTTGCTCTTCAGTGAGGAGCTGATCTGCACCGTGAGGTGCAGCGAGACGCTGGCGCCGGCTGCCAAGGTCAGGCCGCTCCAGGTGACGATGCCTGCCGAGAATGTGCCTCCACCGCTGGCTGAGACAAAGCTCGTGTTGGCAGGGATCGGGTCCTTGATCGTCACCCCGGTGGCGGTGGCGTTGCCGATGTTCCTGACCGTGATCGTGTAGTCGATGTTGCTGCCGGGCCCGACCGGGACTCCGGCGTCAACCTTGGAGATGACCAGCGCAGGCGCGGGCGCGCTGGTGTCGGTGATCTTGAAAGCGCCGCGGCCGTGGGTCCCGGCGACGATGACCCGGTGGGCCGTGTCGAGGTCGATCTGGTCGATGGCGACAATCGGGAACCCTGTGGTGCCCAGCGCAGACCAGGTGGCCCCGCCGTTGAAGGTCACGAACGGCCCCACGTCGGTCGCCGCGTAAAGCGTGTTCGGGTATGCCGGGTCGAGGGTGATGGAGTTGACAGGGTTGTCAGGCAGGTTGCCGCTGATGTCGGTCCAGCTCGCGCCGCCGTCGGCAGTCTTGAAGACGTGACCCGGCTGGTGCGGCGTCGCCGCGTTGTAGCCGTTGTAGGCGAGGTAGGCGATCCGGTAGTTGCTGCGGTCGACGGCGATCCACGCCACGGGCCGGCGCGGCAAGGTCGCGTTCGCCTTGAGCCCTGTGCTGCCGGTGCCAGAGCTGCCGGCGCTGCCGCCGGCGAGGCCGACACGCGTCCACGTGGAGTTGTTGTTGACCTGGGCGTCGGTGCTCACGTAGACGTATCCGTCGAGGGAGCCCGTGTACACCGCTGTGCCGCCACCCACGCCGATGGCCGACAGCGTGCAGTTGCGGGCGCCGTTGGGAGCGGTCCCGGTGCACCCGCTTGTGAGGTCAGGGCTTATCGCTGTCCATTTCACTGCCCCCGCCGAACCCGCCTTCGCGTTGTCTGTTCGGTAGAGCCTGAAGGTGCCTAGGAACAGCTGGTTCGGGTTCAGCTTGTTCATCGTGAACGGGGTGTAGAACTCGGAGCGGTCGCTGAGGTTGATGCCGTTCTCGATGAACTGGTTGGTGAAGAAGGAGTCACCGCTGTCGGTGATGCGGTACGGGGAGATGCCGAAGTAGGTGCCATAGATGTAGTGCGAATCGGTGGGATCGACAAGCACCTGGCCGCCATCGCCAGAAGCCATGTCGAACCATTGGTTGGTCGCGGCTGCCTTCCGCTCGGTGCCGTTGTCCTGGCTGCCGCCCCAGATGCGCGCCTGGCGGGTGGGGTTGGTGGCGATCGAGGTGAACTGGGTTATCTGGAGGCCGCCACCGTTGTAGTCGTGCCAGTCGACAGCACTGAGCGGATCGGACGCGTTCGGGCGCCCGCCGCGGTTGGTGCTGTACCAGACGCCCCCGTCGTTGCCGATGAGGACGTTGGCAGAGTTGCTGGGGTCGAAGGCAAGGGCGTGGAAGTCTGGGTGAAGGTCCCAGCCGATGTTCTTCCAGGTCTGGCCGCCGTCGTCAGAGCGGAAGATGCCGCCTGACGGCGGGCTGAGGTTGTAGCCGAAGGAGCCGGCGACGAAAAGGACGTTCGGGTTGGTGGGGTCAGGCTCGACGACGTTGTCGTAGAAGCACTGTGAGGTGCAGTAGTCGAGCACGCTGTTGTTGCCGGTGCCGGTTGGAAGCACCGACCAGGACCCACCCTCGTCGGTGGACTTGAAGATACGCGCTGCCTGGTGATGACCCGCCGCGTCGACCCAGTCGAATCCCGTGTAGAGGATCGCCGGCTGGCCGGCTGGATGCGAGAGCCCCAGGGAGAAGCGAGTCGGGACGGCACTGAAATTGGCGCCGGCCGGGAGGCCGTTCATGATCGGCGCCCAGGTCGCGCCGCCGTTGGTGCTCTTGTAGATCGCGTCGCTCCAGAAGGAGGAGTACAGCGTCGTTGGGTTCTGGGGGTCCATCCGAATGTCGGTCGCGCCGAGCGAGAACGAGGGCGCCGGCTTGATCAAGGTCCAGGTGACCCCGCCGTCCTTCGACTCCCACAGGCCGTAAGCCGAGTGGATCGGCGGCGAGACGCGGCGGTCGCCGCCACGGCCGCGGAGCACCGCGGCGTAGAGGTGATTGGCGTCGCCGGGGTCGACCGCCAGCCTCGAGATTGACACACCGATGAAGAAGTCACCCGATACGTGCGCCCACGTGACGCCGCCATCGGTCGACTTCAGGATGCCGTTGCCGAAGTAGCTGTCGCCCGACAGTGCGCCTTCACCGGTGCCGTCATAAACGACAAGGTCGTTTGAGGGCGCCACGGCGAGCGCACCTGTCGAGAGTGAGGGCAGATTGTCGGTCTGGTTGGTCCAACGATGGGTGGTTGAGTTGAAGAGCCAGATTCCGCCCTGGGCCGCGCCCAGGATGAACTGGCCGTTCTTCCGGATCGCGAGCGCTCCGATTCGGCCGCTCACGGGGATGAGGGCGTTGTCACTGCGGGCGATCTGGCCGATGGGGTCAGGGCCGATGGCAGTCCACGGCGCGTTGAAGGTCGTCGGGCCTGCCGGAGGTGCGGACTTGAGCTGCTTGGCAGCGTTTGCGGCCGCTGAGCGGAGAGCTCCCGCCGCCTGTACCGAAAGCTGGTTGTCGCCGGCGGTCCTGGAGGCGATGAAAGACTGGTCCAGCTGAAGCAGCCGCGCCTCGTTCTCGTCGTCAAGCTCAGGCGGGACAGCGCCTGGCTGCAGCGTAGGGGTGTCGCCTCCGCCTCCGCTGCCGACCGCAAAGGCCGGGATCGGCCCAACTGCAGCGACGACAAGAGCGGCGGTCAGTGCGAACGCGGACAGCGTCCGCGAAAACAAAATACCCACTTCCACATCCCCCAATCGGAAACCAGACGGCGGCAACCCTAATCGGCCCCAGGTCCATAAGATTCAGGCACGACCGGAACTAATGTCAAGTCAGACGATGGCGGCTGTGTTAGTTCTGAGAAACCGTCACCCCTGAACT
>DAIUFK010000045.1:0-18677 GCA_036844615.1 Candidatus Dormiibacterota bacterium
CCGATCCGGCGACTTTCGGCCGATCCTCCGAAGCGGGACACTGTGCCTATGCGGTGGACTGACGGCAGGGTGGCGATCGACGATTCGGTGGCTATGCCCCACGCGATCACGGGCAAGGCGCTCAGAGACGGTTACTGGGACGACATCCGCGCCCTCACGCTCGGCCTGGTGCGTGCACGCGACAACTCGGTCTGGCTCGGCCCCCTCGAGCTGATCCGCTTCGGTCGCCCAAAAGTGACTCCAAACAGCGTGCAGTGGCCGATCGAAGGTGGGCTGCTGGCGCGCGCACCCGGCGGCCGCCTGCGAATCGAGAGGCTCTACGGCCGGCTGGTGGCGTCTGTCGAAGGCTATCGACCGATGCTGCCGCGCTCCGTCTATGCGCTGACGCAACTCCCGATCCATCGACTGTGGACGCGGCTGCACCTCCTTCGAACGCGTGGAAGGGAGCTTGGACCTGGGGTTCCTGCGGATCCGCAAAGGCGCCTCGCCGCCGCCGCGATCGACCTCGGACTGTGTATTGGGCTGACCGCGATCATCGCACGCCGCAAGCGTGTCCCGGTGCTGGTGGGCGTCGTGACCGGCTACCACCTGGCGTGCTGGACCTTCTCAGGACGCACGCTTGGCGGCGCGCTGCTGAAGCAGCGGGTGGTGTCCGTCGACGGCTCGCGCCTCAGCGCAGGCCAGGCGATGGTGAGGCTTGCATTGCTGCCAATCGCCCTCTTCCGGCGCCGTTCCGTCCACGACGAGATCTCAGGGACTGACGTTGTCGCACACTAGGATTTGAGGGTGAGCCCGCGCATCGACCTCGTGATCTTCGGCGCCTCAGGCGACCTCGCCCAGCGCAAAATCCTGCCATCGCTGAAGCGCCTCGCGACCCCTGATGGGATGGTGCTTCGCATCATCGGAGCGGGCCGGACCGCCCAATCCACAGCCCACTTCCGCGACATCGTGAAGAAGCGTAGCGGGAGCCAGCGCTTGGCCACGTCGGCGGAGTGGACACGAGTCGATTACAAGTCGCAAGCCACTTTCGCGGGCCTGAAGAAGATGCTTGCAGGGGCCGAGCACGTGATCTTTTACATGGCGACGCCACCCGAGACGGCCGGCGACATCATCCGCGCGCTCGGCCAGGCAAAGCTGACCTCTAGGGGCGACCCCAGCCGCCGCGTGGTCGTCGAGAAGCCGCTCGGCCACGACCTCGAGTCCGCTCGCAAGCTGAACGCGCAGCTGGCGAAGGCCTTCGATGAGCAGCAGATCTTTCGCATCGATCACTACCTCGCCAAGGACACAGTCCAGAACGTGCTCGCCTTCAGGTTCTCGAACTCGCTGTTCGAGCCGGTTTGGAATCGCAACCTTGTCGAGACGATCCAGATCACAGTCGCCGAAGAGGAAGGCATCCGGAAACGGGCAGGCTATTACGACCAAACAGGCGCAGTGCGCGACGTGATCCAGAACCACATGCTCCAGCTACTCGCGCTGGTCACGATGGAGCCGCCCACCACTTTCGACGCCGAGTACGTACGACGCGCCAAGCGCGCAGCGCTGCGCGCAATGTCCCCTATCATTCCGACCTTTGCGGTCCGCGGACAATACATCGGCTACCTCGACGAGGATGCAGTCGCCAATGATTCGAGGCGCGAGACGTACGCGGCGGCTCGCCTCTCGATAGAGAACTGGCGCTGGGATGGCGTTCCGATCTTTCTGCGCACTGGCAAAGCTCTAAAGCGTCGCGTTACCGAGGTGGTGATCAAGCTACGCGACGCGCCGCACCTGCGCATCGGCGGCAACCGACAGCGCGGCGTGCCGTCATTGATAGTGATCCGCATCCAGCCCGACGAGGGCATCACCATCCGCATCGGCGCCAAACGGCCGGGCACGCGCTTCGAGATGGTGCCCGCGGGCATGAAGCTCGACTACAAAGGCCTGACGAAGGCGCCGCTACCCGACGCTTACGAGAACGTTCTGTCAGAGGTGCTCGCGGGCGGCCACTCGGCTTTTCCCGGAGCGGAAGAGATCGAGCTGCAGTGGGAGATCGTCGACCCTCTGATCAAGTCCTGGGAGGCCGAAGGCCATCCCGAGCCGTACGCCAGAGGCTCGTGGGGCCCTCAGGCCGCCGACGACCTGGTGTCGGCAGGAGGCGGCGGCCGCTGGATCGTCAGTGGAGACGAGCCGGGGACGGCCTGACGGCGAGAGATTCGGTGTCCAGGTGGTTCAGCTCCTAGGCGCTGCCGAGCACCGGAGCGCGCGCACTGCAAGTTCGTAAGCGAGGAGCGGAGGCAGCAACAACGGGGATGGGCCGCATGGGCGCCGAAGCTCCGTCGGCAGGCCGGCTCCGGCTCGTTAGAGCCGGGGACGGCCTGACGGCGAGGCCCCCTCCCGCGCGCTGAGGACGGGACCTGATTTAATGCGCGCCTCCCCACTGCGTGGGGAGGATATGCGCGGGTCGGCTTTGCCAGATTGAGCGCCCCCTCCGGCCCGTCGGGCCACCTCCCCGGCGTGCGGGGAGGACCCGGACATCAGACATAAAAAAAGGGGCAGCCGAGGCTGCCCCTTGGACGCGATTGGTGCTTAGGCCTTGTGGGCCATCGTGTTGCTGCCGCTCATCCAGAGAGCGCTCTTGTTGGGGTAAAGGAAGAGTAGAAGGGCTGCGACGATGACTGCGACAAGGAAGGGAATGATGTCGAACTTGCCGATGGCTATCTGGTCGATGATCTGGTAGATGACCTCGAGAATCGCGTAGAGAATTATGGCTCGGACCCAGCTCACGTTACCTTCGGGGTCGAACCCCGCGATCATGATGCCGGCCCCGAATGCGATTCCAGCGACCGAGCCTGTGACGCCCCACGAGGCGTCGAACCCGAAAAAGGTGCCCCCAATGAAGCCCAGCCCCGAGCCCACAACTATCAACAAGCCCATGCCCCACATCACGAGCTTCAACGCAAGCGGGTTCCACTTAGACACTAGTAGCATTCCTCCATCTCGACCGCATCTTGGTAAATCGGATTGTTAATCGGCGGTCTTTTGTAAGCAACTTGTACCTTGTTTGCCACTTTCTTGCAAGGTTACTCACGCGATTGACGCTCCACCGCGCCAGACCTTGCGCGGTTTGAGACCATAGGCCCAGGCGAACGCGCCCTCATGCTCGGCCTCCCAAAGGACGAGGTCGGCGAGCATTGCGGGCGCCACCGCGCCCCGATCTGAGCGCGAGATTGAAAGGGCGCCGCCCACCGTGGCTGCGATAAGTGCCTGCTCGGCCGACATTTTGAAAACGCCCACTGCCAAGGCCACGACGAGGCTCATGCTGGTGATGCCGCTGGTTCCGGGGTTGTGGTCGGTCCCCAGCGCGATCACGGCGCCCGCCGCGGAAAGCTCCTTGACGGGAGGCAGCTTGCCGATCGACACGGCGGTTCCGGGCGCAAGCGTCGCGACCACGCCGGCACGCGCCAGGGCGACGGCGTCGCCGCGGTTCGCGCACAGCAGGTGGTCGGCGGAAGCAGCATGCATCTCAGCCGCGAGGCGCGAGCCTCCTGTCCTGGCGAGCTCGTCCGCGTGCAGCCGGGGGATCAGCTTTGCCTCGAGCCCTGCCTTGAGGATTCGGCGCGACTGGTCGACGCTGAAGTAGCCCTGGTCGCAGAAGACATCGCAGAACCGCGCCCCTGCCTCGTGCGCTTCATGGCACCAGCCGGCCACCTCCTTCGCGTACTTGCCGAGCTTGGCGCCGCGGTCGGGTGGAAGGGCGTGGGCGGCAAGGAACGTGACCTCGATGCGCGGCAGGTCGGTGCGCCTGCCGAGGCGGTCGAGGATGCGCACGGATTCCAGCTCTCCGTCGTGCTCGAGGTGATAGCCCGTCTTTGCCTCCACTGTCGTGGCCCCGCCTTCCAGCCATCGCGCCAGTCGCTGTCCGGTCGCCTTCTCCAGAGCGTCGGGCGCAGCCTCGCGCGTTGCCTTGACCGTGGCGCGTATACCTCCGCCGGCTTTCGCGACCTCTGAGTACGAGGCGCCCGCAGTCCGCATCGCCACCTCAGCCATGCGATCTCCGGCGTACACGGGATGCGTGTGGGCGTCGACAAGGCCCGCGGTGACCAATCCGCCGCCGCAATCCTCATCCTCGCTGACGTAGCCGAGCAGCTCGATAGGCTCATCGCCTTCGCGGCCGCACCAGGCTATACGCTCGTCGTCGACGATCACCGAAGCCTTCTCGATGACACCCGCCGGCGTGCCAGTGAACAGCCGGCCGATTTTGGTGAGTCGCCTCATCGCGAAACCGCAGTGACTCCGCCGACGACCACGTTGGTGACGTCGCGACTCGAGCAGCAAAACACCAGGTAGCCGAGGTCGAGCTCACGTGGCATCGCGAGCTGCGGCTGGTCGATGGTGATGAAGTCCGCCAGCATTCCCGCCTTCAGCTCGCCCGCATCCCAACCGAGGGAGCGCATGCCGCCGATGGTGGCGGCTCGAAACAGCTCGTCGGGTTGGTGAAGGACGCGACGGCCCGTCGCGCGACGCTGGTCGAGCTCCAAACCTCGCGCCTCCTCGAGCATGTCGATGACAGCGTTTGAATCGCTGCCCACGCACAACGGGCTCCCCGCATCAGCAATGCGGTGCAACAGGCCGACCCGGTCGCCGAGGTCTCGCTCGCTCGTTGGGCAGGCGCAGATCGAGACCTTGTGCCGGCCCAGCAGCCCGACGTCGTCGTCGTCGACGTGGATCGCGTGAATGGCGGTGAGGTCAGGGCCGAGGATTCCCTCGCGCTCGAGCAGCTGAGCGGGCGTGCAGCCTTCGACCGCCAGACACTCGTCGACCTCCGCCGGCTGTTCAGCCAGGTGGATGTGCAGAGGCGCTTTCCGTTTGCGCGCCCACTCAGCCACTGTCCGCATTGAGGGAGGATCCACCGCTCGCACGCTATGGATCGCTGCCGCGATCCGCACGCCTTCGCCATCCTCGAGCGAATCCACGCGTTGCGCCCAGCGGTCAACATCCCCGTCTGAGAACGACTTCTGGGCGCCCTCGAGCGGCCGTCCGTCGACTCCGCCATGCAGGTAGCAGGAGTCGATCAATGTGATCCGGATGCCCTCCTGTGCCGCCGCACGGATCAGTGCCTCGCCGAGCTCATTGCCCGAACCATGCAGGTAGTGGAACTCGCCGACTGCGGTGATCCCCGCCTCAAGCATCTCTCGAAAAACCAGCCTGCAGCGCTTCAGGTACCGCTCAGGGTCCCAGTTTTCGGCTGCCCGGTACATCTGCTGCCGCCACTCCCAGAAGTCGCCGCCACCTGATTCGGTGGTCCCGCGCAGAGAGTGTTGAAATGCGTGGCTGTGGACGTTGGCAAAGCCGGGTATCGTCCAACCTTTCAGCCGCAGCGCACCGGCGGGTGCCTTCATGCTTTCGGTCACCGCTTTGATGCGGCCGTTTTCGACCTCGATCAGGACGTTCTCGGCGCGGTGACCCACCCAGGCCTCCTCGGCATGCCATACGCCGGAGCCGTTCACCTGCCTATGCGCGCATGGGGATGTGGACGCCGCGCTCGTCCGCGACGTTAATCGCCCGCTGGTAGCCGGCGTCGGCGTGGCGCATGACGCCAGTGCCCGGGTCGTTGGTGAGCACACGCTCGAGCTTGCGCGCGGCCTCATCGCTCCCGTCTGCCACAACGACCATCCCCGCATGGATCGAGCGTCCGATGCCGACCCCGCCGCCGTGGTGAACGCTCACCCAGGATGCCCCGCTCGAGGTGTTCAGAAGTGCATTCAGGATGGGCCAGTCTGCGATCGCATCCGAGCCGTCAAGCATCGCTTCAGTCTCGCGATATGGGGACGCCACCGAGCCTGAGTCGAGGTGATCGCGCCCAATCACAATCGGCGCTTTGACCGCGCCCGATCTGACCAACTCGTTGAATCGCAGCCCCGCACGCGCGCGCTCGCCATAGCCGAGCCAGCAGATTCGCGCGGGCAGGCCCTGGAAGCTGACACGCTCACCCGCGGCCTTGATCCAGCGCACAAGGGCCGGGTCGTCGGAGAACTCCTCGACGATTGCGCGGTCTGTGGCGGCGATGTCGGCCGGGTCCCCCGACAGGGCCACCCATCGGAACGGACCTTTGCCCTCGCAGAAGAGCGGCCGGATGTAGGCAGGCACAAAGCCAGGGAAGTCGAATGCGCGTGCGGCGCCGCCGAGTCGAGCTTCCGCTCGGAGGCTGTTGCCGTAGTCGAAGACCTCGGCGCCTTTGTCCAGAAACGCGACCATCCCGTCCACATGGCGCGCCATGCTCTCGCGGGCGCGGGCGATGTAGGCACCCGGATCGTCGAGCCTGAGCTCTTGCGCATCTTCCGGGCTGAGCCCGGCGGGGATGTAGCTCAACGGATCGTGGGCAGGGGTCTGGTCGGTGACGATATCCACGTCGAAGGAGCGAGCGGCAAGAACCGGGACTATCTCAGCGGCATTGCCGTGCAGCCCGATCGATAGAGCAAGCTTTGCGGCCTTCGCCTCGGTCGCCAGCCGCAGCGCGTGTTCGAGGTCATCTGCGCGAACGTCGAGGTAACGGTGCTCGATGCGGCGCCTGATGCGATCGTCATCCGCCTCCACGCAGATGGCGACTCCGCCATTGAGCGTGACCGCGAGCGGCTGCGCACCACCCATGCCGCCGAGACCGGCGGTGAGAGTGATCGTGCCTGCCAACGAACCCTCAAAGCGCTTTCGCGCAATGGCGGCGAAAGTCTCGTACGTGCCCTGCAGGATGCCTTGCGTGCCGATATAGATCCACGAGCCGGCCGTCATCTGGCCGTACATCGTCAGACCGAGTGCCTCCAGGCGGCGGAACTCGTCCCAGGTCGCCCATTCGGGCACCAGCATCGAGTTGGAGATGAGGACTCTCGGTGCCCACTCGTGGGTGTCGAAGACGCCCACCGGCTTGCCTGACTGCACCAGGAGCGTCTGGTCGCCCTTCAGCACCTTCAGCTCGCTGACGATGGCATCGAAGGCGTCCCACGATCGTGCGGCGCGGCCGGTGCCGCCGTAGACGACGAGGTCCTCCGGCCGCTCCGCGACCTCGGGATCGAGGTTGTTCATCAACATCCGCATTGCCGCTTCCTGCGACCAGCCCATGCACGCGAGCTTCGAACCGCGAGGGGCCCTTATGTTGTGCGTCACTTCAGCTTGCCGGTCACTGCCTCGGCGGCCTCCAGCACTGCCCCGCTCCGCACGAGAGCCTCGGTCGCAGCCAGCTCCGGAGCGAGGAATCGGTCGGGACCTGGGCCTTCAACGTGCTTCCGTACGAGATCTCTGACTGCCGCGGTGGCGGGCGCGGGCTCGAGCGGGCGGCGCAGGTCGAGCGCCCGCGAGGACGCGGCAAGCTCGATGGCGAGGATGTGCATGAGGTTGTCGAGGACTGTCCGCAGCTTCAGCGCGGCGCCCCAACCCATCGACACGTGGTCCTCCTGCATGCCCGACGTGGGGATCGAGTCGACGCTTGCCGGCGCGGCAAGCCGCCGGTTCTCGGCCACGAGCGCTGCCGCCGTGTACTGGGCCACCATGAGTCCTGAGTTGACCCCTGGTGCTTCCGCGAGGAACGGCGGGAGGCCCTCTGAGCGATGCGGATCCAGCAGCCTGTCGAGCCGGCGTTCCGAGATGGCGCCCACCTCCGCGGCGGCGATGGCAAGGAAGTCGGCGGCGAACGCAAGTGGCTCGCCGTGAAAGTTGCCGGTGGACTCCACCTCTCCGCTCTCAAGCACGACGGGGTTGTCGACCACCGACGCCAGCTCGATCGCCGCGGTTCGTCGCGCGAAATCCAGCGTGTCCCGCGCGGCGCCTGCCACCTGAGGGCTGCATCGAACGGAGTAGGAATCCTGGACCGCGTGCTGCGAGTGGCGGTGCGACGCGACGATGCCCGAGCCGCGCATGAGCCGCACCAGGTTGGCTGCGCTGGCGACCTGGCCCGGGTGCGGGCGGATCTCGTGCAGCTTCGCCTGATACGTGCGGTCGGTCCCCATCAGCGCCTCTGCCGACATGGCAGCTGTGATGTCGGCGACGCGGAAGCACCTCTCCGCGTCGGCGCACGCGAGCGCGAGCATGCCGAGCATCCCATCGGTGCCGTTGATCAACGAAAGGCCCTCTTTCGTCTCGAGCTTCAGTGGCTTGATCTTGGCCGCCTTCAGAGCCTGAAGCGCCGGTTTCCTGACGCCTTCCGAATCCGCGACCTCGCCCTCTCCCACCAGCGCCAGCGCGATGTGGGCGAGCGGTGCGAGATCGCCGCTGCAGCCGACTGACCCATGCCTCGGCACGACCGGCGTGATCTGTGCGTTGAGAAGAGCGATCAGTGCTTCAGCCACGGCCGGCCTGACGCCCGACAGTCCCATCGAAAGGGTGCGAGCCCGGAGCAACATCGTCGCGCGCACCACCTCGTCGTCGACAGGCGGTCCCATGCCCGCGGCGTGAGAACGGATCAGCGCCAGCTGGAGCTCGGGCTGCCGGAGGGGGGCGACCCTGGTGCCGGCAAGAGCTCCGAACCCTGTTGAGACGCCGTAAACAGGCTCTCGGGACGCCGCCGCCCGCTCGACACGGGTCCTGCTGCGCTCCATCCTGGTGCGGGCCGCGGCGGCAAGGGCGACCTTCTCGCCGTGTCGGGCCACCGCCACCACCTGCTCCTCGCCAATGCCGGCGCCGCGCAGCGTGACTGTCACAGGTGGAAGGCTAACTCCTGTTGGTGCGAGGGCGTCCTGAGCTCAAATCCCGGCGCGCAAGCGGCGTTAAGGATGGCCTTACTGAATGCTCACCGACCCCTCCTCCCCTTGGGGGGAGGGAGCCCTTATTGATATTCTTCAGCGCTTCGCGGCGGCTCAGGCCGCTTAGCCTCGCCTCATTCGCCTTCACGTAGCGCTCGACCTCCTTGGGATCGGTCCACGCGTAGGAGCGCAGGGCCCAGCCGATGGCCTTGCGAATGAAGAAGTTCCGGTCAGCTAGGTTGGGCTCGATGTTGGAGTAGAGCAGGTCGAGGTCGGTGTCCTTCTTGAAAGAGGCCTGGCAGATGATCGAGACGCGCCGCTTCCATGGATCCTTGTCGGTGCTCCACGCGCGCATCACAGGTCGCATCTGCGCGGGGTGGGTCCGGAGCAGGTTGCCCACGTGATGCGCCATCGCGTCGACGTGATCCCACCAGGCACCGTCGACGATCATCTCCTCGTACATCGGCAACACGTCGGGCATCCTGCAGTCGCGATGGGGCCGGTGAGCCACGAGCTCAATCGCTGCGTAGCGCTCCTCGCGAAACCGGGCATCCCGCCACAGCTCGAGCACCGCGGACCACCACTCGTCGCAGGATGAAAGAGGGTGCTCGGCAAAGACGCTCTTGCAGATCGCGCGCATGTCGGGTGCGGAAATGCCGCGGTAGGGCATCTCCGATTTCATGTAGGCCTGCACGCGCGGCGCGCGTTCGGGATCGGCGGCGGCGGCGAGCGCTGCACGCGTCGCCGTCGCCAGCGCGATCACGGCGCTGGGATGTAGCGAGCGCCGACCGGCGAACCGTCCTCGACCTCGACCACCCAGGTCGAGCCTTTGTCGAGGGCCATGTGCGAGGCCTTGACGATCCGCCGCCTGATCAGGTCTTCGATCAGCTCCTGGATGACGTCTCCGTGGGTGCAGAGAACTGTGTCGTCGAGCTCAGGATCTTCGATGAATCGAAAGGCGCCTTTCAACCGCGCGCCCTCGGCCAGGTGTCGCGTCTCCTGGACCTTGAGCCGCCTGGCGCGCGCAAGAGGTTCGACAGTCTGCACGCAACGTTCGTACGGGCTCGAAAGAATCGCCGACATCGCGTACGGTCCGAGCGTCGAAACCAGCCCATCCGCCTGCTTGAGGCCATTCTTGGTGAGCGGACGGGCGCGATCATCCTCATCCCAATTGGTGCGACTCGCCGCTTTCGCGTGCCTGACGAAGTAGAGGGTCGGCATCAGGGGTGCCGCCAGAGGGCCGGCGTCACGGCATCCAGGCGCGCAGGTTCTTGCGGTCCAGCGACTTCCAGATCTTGGGCCACTTCTTGCGCGCGTCTTCCGCGGCGACGTGCTCCATGGCGATGAGCTCTCCTGCGACAAATGCTCTCCGCCCGCTGATGCGAGTACCGCGCAGCCAGGCCTGGGCGGTGACGCTGTCCTGGTGCTCGCCCAGGATCGTCTGGAGCCTGGCAGCGGCGCGGCCGAAAGCAGCGGCGCTGTCGCCCGCCACCGGCGCGATTGCCTCGGCCGCGTACCTCGCGCGCTTGGCAAGGATGCGAATGCGATGCAGGTCTGCATCGGCAGGCGGATCGGCGAGGTTCTTGACGGCGGACCGCAGGCGTCGCCACGGCCCGGTGGCCAGCGCCGGCAGCACAGTGCCTGCCGGCTGGTCCGCTTCGGGAAGCGCGGCCGGCGAATGCGCTGCAGCCACCAGCCTCTCGAGCAGGTCGACATAGCGTGTCGAGTCGAGGTCCGTCATGAGCCGCTTCCGCAGGGATTCGATGTCCACCTCCAGAAGATGAAGGACCCCGACGGCCGACCGCAAGTCGTTGGCGGGGAGAGACTTCGCCCTTTCGCGCAGCCTCTCGAGCAGCACCTCCTGGTCGCGCACTGCGCCGAGACTCATCGCCAACCAGCCAAGCTCGGAACGCAGCGGGTCGGTCCACTCGGGATCGAGCAGCGGCCCAAACGTCCGCAGGTGGGACCTCAGCTTGCGGGTCGCCACTCGAGCCTGGTGGACCGCCTCCGGGTCGCCGCTCGTGCGCACAAGCGGGTCGTGATAGAGCAGGGCGGCGACGGACTGCGCGATGACGCTGCGGATCACGTCCCGCGCAGGTGAGTCTGCCTGCACCGCCGACGGCGAGACCTCTGGCGGCTCCAGCGCGCGCGGCCCGAGGGCTCTGATGTGCTTGGGAGTCGGATCCGGCGCCCCGGCCCCGGCGCCACGCAAGCGCGCCACCAGCGGGGCCACGATCCCATCGCCGTCTTGCTCGGATCCTGCGACCTCAACCTCGATCTCCCTGAAACGGGCCGCGACGCGGCGGCCGTCCCGCACCGAGACCTCGTCATCCACCACCTCCGCCAGCCGAGCGCCGGTCCTGTCGAGCACCCTGACTCGCCTGCGCACCGTCGACAGGCGGGCCACAGGCAGCAGCTCTGCGTTGCGGACGTAGGCGCGGACGATGGCGATCGCCGCCGGTGGAGGCTTCTTCGCTCCACCATGGAACGTCAGCTCGTCGCGCTCGAGGAGCGTCTGGTTCTGCCCGTCGCTCGACGTGCGGGTGGGCGGGAGCTTCAAGGTCCAGCCTTCGCCGGCGCGATGACGCAGGGAGACGCCCCATCGCGCAAGACGCAGGTCGGCCGTGTCGTAGTAGACCGTCTCGAGCCGCACTGCTTCCGGAGCGGTGACGCTGGCTCCGTCAACCACCCCGTTGAGGTCCGGGAGGTGGAACGCAGGTCCAGCCCCGAGCTTTACCTCACGCTCGAGCATTCGGGACGCCGTGCACCACCCCGTTGCCGCGGGCACTCTCCAGCGCGAGCTCCTGGAAGCGCTTTTGGGAGTTGAGGCCCTTGACAGAGGTCACGTGCTTCCACGTGCCATCAGGACCGAGCTCCCATGCCAGGACGTCGTCGGCGAGCAATGTCTCGAAGATCTGCGCGAGCCGCTCGCACAACTTCGCATCGGTGACCGGCACCACAGCCTCCACCCTGCGGTCGAGGTTTCGCGGCATCAGGTCTGAGGATCCAAAGTAGTACTCGGGCTGCGCTCCGCCGAAGCAGAACATGCGCGAGTGCTCAAGAAATCTCCCGACGATTGAACGCACTCGGATCCGGTCCGACTGCCCGGGGACGCCTGGCCTCAGTGAACACATGCTGCGCACTATGAGGTCGATCTGGGCCCCAGCCTGCGAAGCGGCATAAAGCGAGTCGATCATCTCGGGATCGACGAGGTTGTTGACCTTTATGATGATCCTGCCGCCGACCACCGCTTCGCGCTCGATGAGCTGCCGAATGCCGGTTCGGAGGCTGGTCGGCGCCACCAGCAGCTTGCGATACCGATGCTGCCGACTGTAGCCGGTGAGAAGGTTGAACAGCTCGGTGACGTCAGCCCCAAGGTCGGCGTCCGCCGAGAGCAGGCTCACGTCCTCGTAGAGGTGCGCGGTGCTCGGGTTGTAGTTGCCGGTGCCGACGTGGAGGTAGTGCTGGATGCGCCTGCCTTCGCGTCTCACCACGAGCGTCACCTTCGCGTGGGTCTTCAGCCCGACAAGGCCGTACACGACGTGCACGTTGGCTTCTTCAAGCGCACGCGCCCAGGCGATGTTCGCCTGCTCGTCGCCGCGAGCTTTGAGCTCGACCAGCGCGACCACCTGCTTGCCAGCCTCGGCCGCGCGGATGAGAGCTCGCACGATGGGGCTGGCAGGACCGGAGGTCCTGTACAGCGTCTGCTTGATCGCAAGCACGTTGGGGTCGCTCGCCGCGTGGTCGATGAAGGCCTCGACCGAGGTTGCAAAAGAGTCATAGGGATGGTGCGCGAGAAGATCGCCTGACCGAAGCACGGCGAAAAGGTCGGGGACCTCAAATCCCAGCCCGCGCAGCCGGGGCTGCGTCGTCGGCGTCCATGGCTCTTCCTTCAGGTCGGGCCGGTCAAGATGGGACAGCGCGACCACGCTGCCGAGGTCGAGGAGGCCCTTTGCCTGGTATACGTCGCTCGGCTGCAGCTCCAGCTCGCGCGTCAGCAGCTCCAGCACCTCAGCCGACATGCCTGGGTCGACCTCGAGACGGACGACGCGCGCATGACGCCTGCGGCGTCGAAGCTCGGTCTGGATCGCGGCGAGAAGGTCCTCGGCATCGCTGTCGATCTCGTCGAGGTCGCCGTCTCGAGTGACCCGGAACGGGTAGTGCGCGACGACCTCCATGCCGGGAAAAAGAGCCTGCATGTGAAGGGCGATGACGTCTTCGAGAGGCACGTAGCGCATGCCCTCGACAAGCGGGATGAACCGCGGGAGTACGGGAGGCACCTTGACGCGGGCAAAGCGTTGCTGATGGCGCTGAGGGTCGCGGACCATGACCGCGAGGTTCAGCGAGAGGTGCGAGATGTAAGGGAAGGGATGGCCTGGATCGACTGCAAGCGGAGTCAGCACAGGGAAGATCTGCTGGCGAAAGACCGTGTGGAGCTGGCTGAGCTCCTTCTTGCTCACCTCGTTGGCGCGCACGATGACGATGCCCGCCTCCGCCAGCTCGGGAACTATCTCCTCATTGAAGAGCCTGACCTGGCGCTCGACGAGGCCTTCGACCCGGCTGCGGATGGAGCGAAGCTGTTCGAGGGGCGACATCCCATCGGGCGAGGCCGCGGCAACCGCCGCCAGCACCTGCTCCTTGAGCCCCGCCACACGGACCTGGAAGAAGTCGTCGAGGTTCTGGCTGAAGATCGCCAGGAAACGAACCCTCTCCAGAAGGGGCACCCTGGGATCGGCCGCCATCGCGAGGACGCGCTCGTCAAAATCAAGGCGCGAGAGCTCGCGGTTGAGGTAGCGGGGCGCCTCAGGGACCGCAGCCGGGCCTGTTTCGTCCGGGTCGATGTGCACCCCCACCGCCATGTCACGAAGATTACCGGTTGCCGACCGGGGGTAGGTTATGGGGTCGTTAACGACCGCCCTGGCGCGGCGGCGGGGCAAGCTCAAACCAGGCCGATGCTAGCGATAACTTAGCCAAAATCGCCTCGCAGTTCCTCCGGTAGCCTGGCTACCTGGACCCGCCAGGCAAGTTGACGTTGGCGGTCAGACGCCGGCCAGCCGATCGAGCCAGGCGCCTGAGTTGGCAGGCAGCGTAAGCCTTCCGTTGCGGCATCTCGCCAGGGCATGGGTCGTGACGAGCAGGCGACCGCGCGCCGGCAGCTCCACCGTGCGAGCCAGGAAGTTGACGGCGACGGTCAGCCGCCCGTGCTCATAGACCAGGACCCCTTCGGGCGCCGGGCACCATCTCAGCCTGCCCGGAAGCATGCCGACCAGCGACCGCCTCAAGGCGAGGGCGCGCTTGTAGAAGACGAGCATGGAGCCTGTCGACCCGGCTTGCGCATCGACTGCCAGGCTGTCCCAGCCTGCAGGCATCGGAAGCCACGGGGCCGCTTTAGAAAAGCCGGCGTTGGGTTGCCCCTTGTGCCATGGCAACGGGACGCGGCATCCGTCGCGGCCCGCCTCCTTGCCCCCGCTCACTATGTAGATCGGGTCCTGGCGGTCCTTCGGCGGGACCTCTGCCTCCTCCAGCCCGAGCTCCTCGCCCTGGTAAAGGAACACCTGGCCAGGCAGCCCAAGCAGGAGGAGCAGGGCGGCGCGGGCGCGGGACCGACCCAGGAAGCCGCCGCCCAGCCGCGTCACGTGCCTTATCACGTCGTGGTTGGACTGCGTCCAGCTGGGGGCTGCCACCGGCCCTGGTGAGGCGTGCCTGTCCGCCTCGATCGACCGCTTCCAAAGCGATGCGCTCCAACGCGCCCTGACCATTGCGAAGGCCATGTCCAGCTGGTCCGGGAGGATGTAGCGCGCCTGTCGCGACGGATCGAAGATCTCGCCCACGAGGACCCTCGGAGGCTTATAGCTGTTCAGGATGCGGCGCCACGCTCGGTAGACCCCGTGCACCTCCGGCTGATCGATGATCATGAACTTGGAATCAGGGACGGGCAGCCCGGTCAGCGGGTTGGCGATCGTGGGTCGGTCGGCGAGGTCCTTGCGCTTGAACAGGGCTGACGCCACGTCGATCCTGTAACCGTCGGCGCCCCGGTCCAGCCAGAACTTGACGATCTTCTCGAACTCTGCGGGCACCTTGGGATTCCACCAGTTCAGGTCCGGTTGCTCGGGCGCGAACAGGTGCAAGTACCACTTGCCGCTGCGACTGTCCTTCGTCCAGGCCGGCCCGCTGAAGGCTGACTCCCAGTTGTTTGGGGGAGACCCGTCGGGCTTGCCTTCCGCGAAGTAGTACCAGGTGCGATGCGGATCATCGGGCCCGGAAAGGGCAGCCTGAAACCAGGGGTGCTGATCGGAGGTGTGGTTGGGGACGAGGTCGACGAGCACCTTGAGACGGAGGTCGTGGGCCCGCGTCACCAGCTTGTCGAAATCCTTGAGAGTGCCGTACTCCGGGTTGACGTCGAAGTAATCGGAAATGTCATAGCCATGATCTTTTTGAGGCGAGGGGTAGAACGGCGTGAGCCAGATGGCATCCACCCCAAGCCGTTTGATGTACTCGAGCCGCGACGTGATCCCGGGTAGGTCCCCGATGCCATCGTCGTTGGAATCGGCGAAGCTTCGGACGTAGATCTCATAGAAGACGGCGCCGCGCCACCAAGGACGGGTCCAGCCTTCATCGCGTCGACGCTTGACAGCTTTTTGGCGCATCCGCTGGCGAAACTATGAAGGACGTGCTGTTGGTGTGGCCCGGGCCGGGCACGTCGCCAAGCCCGGGACGAGAGTGATCGCTGCTTAGCCGAGCGCCGCGACGACGTTGGAGAAGACGTTGGCGATCTGGTTCCCCATGGTTAGAAGAATCACGATGACCACGATCGAAACGAGAACCAGGATCAGTGCGTACTCGACCATTCCCTGGCCGCGCTGGCTGCCCTTTGATCCGAACACGATGCGGCTCACGACAATTTCCCTCCCTTGGGCCGAGTGCCCTGAATGTCCGCACCATGTTCAACGTTCGCCAACCTGTTTTCTTAGAATTAGCGACAATTCTTGTTGTAATCGATTCAATCAGCTTCGCTAATATTTGCTGAGTTGTCCAAACCTCAGTTCACGCTCGAGCAGGTTCGCTCCTTTGTGGCGGTGGCCGAGACCGAGCACATCTCCAGGGCGGCGGCGTCCCTCTTTCTCACCCAGGGCGCCGTGACGCAGCAGGTCAGGCATTTCGAGAAAGCGCTCGGGCTCCAGCTGCTGGAGCGTGCAGGCCGCGGGATTCGGCTCACCGACGCAGGCAGGGCAATTGCGACCACATGCAGAGCTGCCCTGCGTTCAGTTGAGATCCTGGAGGACACAGCCCGTTCGATGAAGACGCTTGAGTCGGGTTCCCTGGATCTGGGCGCCAGCCCGACCTGTGCCAGCTTCTACCTGCCTTCTCGCCTTGCCGCCTTTTCGGCTCGATACCCCTCGGTGAAGCTGACAGTGACGGTGGAGCCTTCCGCGGCGCTCAGCGCGCTTGTGCTCGCGGGCGCGCTGGATTGCGCGCTCATCGAGAGCGAGGCCCCCGCCGGCCTCATGACGGTGGTGCTCGGCCATGATGAGCTCGTCCTGGTCGCCCACCGCGACCATCCACTGTCACAGCTGCTGCGCGTCACGCCCACGCAGCTCGCCAAGCACCGATATCTCGGTCGCGGACAGACCTGGGCAGCCGAACTGACAGTTCGCTCGATGGTGGGTCGCGCCTACGACCTGTCGGAGGTGATGAACCTCGGGCACCCGGAATATGTGCGGGCGGCGGCAATCGCCGGCCTCGGATACGCGGCCCTGCCTTTGCTTGCGGTTGAGACCGACCTTGCCTCGGGTGTCCTCAAGCGGCTGCCGGGGCCAACGAGCGTGCGAGCGATCAACGCGATTCGGCGCCCGTCAGAGGGTGGGCGGACGCTCGAGGAGTTCTGGCGACACCTGACCGGGGAGGCCCAACCCGCTCTCGGAAGCGCCCGCGCTTAGCCTGCGTTGCGCTTCAACCACTCGTTGAGTGGCGCCGCGTCCGCCCAGACCTTGACGATGTGCTTCCGCGCGGCGCTCGTTCCGAGCCAGGGCTGCAGCCCGAAATCCTTGTAGATGTAAAGGATCTTGTGCCGCTCATCGGCCTGATCGGACTGCTGACTGCATCGATCGCGTACGCGGTTGCGCTTTGGGTCCGCAGCGAGGACAGCTACGCGCCCTTGATCTTCACGTCGAGCCTTCCGATCCTCTTGCTCTCAGAGGTGCTTCTGCCCCTTGGACTGGCGCCGCAGTGGCTTCGCAACATCGCTGCGGCGAACCCGCTTTCCTACGCCGTCGACGCGGCGCGCGCTGTGTTCAATGACCACCTGAGCGACCCGAGCGTGTTCAAAGGCGTCGCGCTCATGGCGATCCTCTCGATCTTCGCGCTCATCATCGGCGCCCGCGCTTTCGGGAGAGCGGTCGCCTAGCTACTCGAAGGCCACCAAGCTTGTCCGCTCCGCTTCCCACATCTCGTTGAACATGCTCACGATCTCTTCGAGCGAACACACGGCGGCAGTCAGCGGGTCGAGCATCAGCGCGTACATCGCTTTGCCGCGGTCTCGCTCGAGGAGGGCCTGCACCACGAGCTCGTGCACAGCCATGTGAGAACGGTTGAGGGCTGCAAGTTGCTCGGGCAGGTGGCCGAACTTCACGGGCCGGATGCCTTCGGGCCCAACTTCGCACTCGACCTCTACGCATCCCTCGGGCAGGTTCTCGATCGATCCCGCGTTGGTCACGTTCCCGTGGATGCTTGTGGTGCGTCCGTGCTCCATCGCCTCGATGATGTAGGAGGCGTACTCGTGGCTCCGCTCGAGCGGGATCTCCATCTCCCCTCGCAACATTGAGTGGATGCGCTCATCGTTGGCCTTGCGCCAGTCGGGCCAGTTGTTGGCGTAGAAGCCGCTCTCGCCGAGGTAACCGGGCCGCGTGTATTTCTTCAAGAGCTCCTGGCGCTTGCGGTAGTAGGGAACGTACTCAGAAAAGTGCCCGCTTGACTCTGTGACGAACGCGCCAAGGTGCAGCATCAGGTCGAAACGAACCGGGTCGCGCTCGTAGATCTCCGGCTGCGTGGCGCGCTCGCGAAGAAGCGGATACAGGTCCTTGCCATCGCGCTCGAGTTTGGTGAACCAGGCGTTGTGGTTGATGCCCGCACACTTCCAGTCGAGCTCCTCGTAAGGCACGTCCAGGAATTCGGCGAGAAGCTTCGAGGTGCCCTGCACGCTGTGACACAGGCCGACCACCGTCAGGCTCGACGAGCGGCTGGCTGCCAGGGTCAGGATCGACATCGGGTTCGTGTAGTTCAAGATCACGGCGCTCGGCGCGAGGCGCTCGACGTCACCGACTATCTCCAGCCACGCCGGCCCAGTGCGCAGCGCCTTGAAGATGCCGCCCGGCCCTATCGTGTCCCCGATGCACTGATCGACGCCATATTTCATCGGGATGTCGTAGTCGTGGCGGACGTTCTGCAGGCCCGCGACCTCGATCGAGTTGACGACGTAGTCAGTTCCCTTCAGCACGTCGAGGCGGTCGGTCGAAGCCTCCACCGTCCATGACTTCCCCGATATCTCGACCAACCGCTCAGCCATGCGGCGTGCGAGATCAAGGCGAGCAGGGTCGATGTCAACCAGAGCGAAGACCCCACCGTCAAGGCCATCGACCGCAAGGATGTCGGTGATGATCTGGCGCGCGAAAACCGCACTGCCGGCTCCGACCAACGTCACCTTCGGCATCGCGCACCGAATTTTAGCTGCGACTATCGCGTTCGAGCTCGCGTTCGACTCTCACTCCACCGCAGGGACGATCCGTGCCGCGCCGATCCCCGCACGGCGGCAGACCTCGCCAGGCTGCCTTCCTCATTAGCTCTCGTTCCGTCAACTGGTCTCCTCCTTACATTTCGCTGGAGGCCTCAAGTGTTAACGAACTCCGTCAGTTTTAGAGTGGTCGGGGAGGGGGGATTTGAACCCCCGACCACCTGACCCCCAGTCAGGTGCGC
>DAIUFK010000046.1:0-10778 GCA_036844615.1 Candidatus Dormiibacterota bacterium
AAGTAGATGTCACGAACCGAGTAGTTGGCGTCGAAGCCCACGAGCACGTTGCCATTTCCGACGACAAGGCTTCTAGGCACGCTTTGGCGCAATGGTACCTGCGAGGCCCTTAACACCCGCCGTTCCCTATTCGCGCCGGCCCGCCTACAATCCGTCAGAAGCGTCTCAGCAACAAACGGAGCACAACGTCTTGGAAACGAATCAGAACGCGTTCATCCCACCCATACGCATAGTTGCCAGCCGGCGGCGCCGCAGGACGGTCGCCGCCAGGCTTCGATCGGGAGTGCTCGAGCTCCTGGTTCCCGACTGGATGTCCGGCGCGGAGCGGGAGAGGTGGGCGGAGGAGATGCGCCAGCGCCTCGAGAAACGCATGGAGCGAGCTCGACCATCAGACGACAGGCTCGCCCAGCGCGCCCGCTCGCTCAACGAGCGCCACTTCGGCGGACGGCTGCGATGGACCTCGATCGCATTTGCGGACATGTCCCATCTGTGGGGCAGCTGCACATACACGACAGGGGCGATCCGCATCGCCCAGCGAGCCGCGCCTCTGCCCGAGTGGGTCGTCGACTTCCTCGTCGTCCACGAGCTCGCCCACCTTGAGCACAGCGACCACGGGCCCGCCTTCCACGAGCTGGAGAATCGTTACCCGCTGACGGAGCGTGCACGCGGCTTCCTGATGGCAATCGATCAGGGAGCGGCGAAGGCCTACTAGAGGAAGACGGCTAGATCGTGAGGACGATCTTGGTCGCTTCGCGGGCGTCGAACATCCGGTACGCCTCTTCCGCCTGGTCCAGCTTCATGCGGTGGCTGATGATCGCGTCAGGCTTGAGGCGTCCGGCGGCGATCAGGTCAAGGAGCGGCCGCATGTACTTTTGCACGTTGCACCGGCCGGAACGGAAAGTCAGCGACTTCTCCCACATGTGGTAGTAGGGAAAATCCCCGGTGAATTCGCTGGGCACACCAACCATGGAGATCGTGCCCCCTCCACGGACGCACTGAATCGCTGTGTCGACCGACGAAGCGGCGCCGACTGCTTCGATGCTGGAATCCGCACCGATGCCTCCTGTCAGACGTTCGATCGTCTGAGCCGGGTGCGCGTGAGAGGCGTTGATGGGAATACCGCCGAGCTCCTGGGCCACCTCGAGGCGCGAATCGACCATATCCACCACGAAGACCCGAGAAGGTCCAAAGAGCTGCGCGCACATCGTTGCCATCAAGCCGACTGGTCCGGCGCCGATCACGGCCACCACGTCGCCGGGCTCGATCTCCGCCCGTTCGGCCGCGAAGAACCCCGTGGCCAGGATGTCGCCGACGAAGATCGCTTGCTCATCCGTCATGCCCTCAGGGATAAGTTCCATCGAGTGGTCGGCAAGGGGCACGACCACGTATTCGGACTGTCCCCCGCCGAGACCGCCTAGGACCTCTCCAAATCCGAAAGTGGCCATGTTCAGACATTGGTTGAACCAGCCCTTGCGACAAAGGGCGCAATGGCCGCAAGACGTGTAGAAGCTGACGACCACCCGATCGCCGACTTTGAACCGCTTGACCGAGGGTCCGACCTCTTCGATAACTCCAACGAACTCGTGGCCGAGCAGTTCGCCCGCAACCATCGGAATGCGCCCGTGGTACGCATGCAAATCGGATCCGCAGATGGAACCGAGGGTTACTTTGATCAGGGCCTCGTCAGACCCCTTGATCGACGGTTTCGGCACGTCGATCACCTTGACGTCCCCCACGCCCTGGAAAGTCGCTGCCTTCACGACTCGAAGTCTAGGGGTTGAGAGCAGAACAGCCGGCCCCACCTAAGCTACGGTCGTGCGAGTTAAGGGCGCCGTGGTCGTGATCACGGGCGCCTCGAGCGGGATCGGGAAGGCCACGGCACTCGCCTTCGCTCGAAAAGGGGCGCGCCTTGCGCTCGGCGCGCGGCGCCTTGACCGCCTGAACTCGGTCGCGCAGATGTGCGAGGCAGAGGGCTCGCCCGACGTGAGCGTCAGGCGCCTCGACGTCGGTAACAGGGCTGACGCTCGCGCATTCATCGCGGCGGCCCTGCGCGACCACGAACGCATCGACGTGCTCGTCAACAACGCAGGTGTGGGCTGGATGGGGCGTCTCCAGGAGATGCCCGAAGACAAGATCGATGAGTTGGTCGCCACCAACCTGAAGGGCGTGATCGCGACCACCCAGGCGGCGCTGCCGGCGATGATGAGCAGGCGGCAGGGCGTGATCATCAACGTCTCGTCTGTGGTCGGGTTCCGAGCCTCGCCCTACTCCGCCGTGTACTCCGCCACCAAGCACGCCATCGTCGGGCTGTCACACGCCCTGCGGGGGGAGCTCTCAGGCACCGGCGTGAAGGTGTGCGTCGTGTACCCGGGCGTGACGAAGACCGAGTTCTTCGATTCGACTGAAGCGTCATTGGGCCCGATGTACTCCGCGTCTTGGGTGGCGAACCTCATAGTTCGCACGGCGCGCTTCCCACGACGCGATGCGATAGTCATGCCGTTGCGCTTCGCGCATATGGTCGAGCCACTGTTTGGCGGCCTCATGGATCACAGCCTCGGCGAGGCGCGCCGCCTGAGGTCGCCTCACCTGGTCGGCACAGGACTCCCGCCAATCAAATAGTCCCTCTCCCCGTCAGGGGAGAGGGTCAGGGAGAGGGGCGTTACTGGCAGCCACCGCCCTACTTCTGCCAGGCGGCCAGCAGCTCCTCCAGGCGGTGCGCGTTCTTGACCGAATAGTTGGAGTAGTTGTTGTTCATGATCGCGTGCACCTCTTTGGCCGAGCGCTCCATCTCCTTGATGCGGGGCACCCACTCCATGAGCTCCTCGTCCTTGTAGTCGTGCCTGAAGCGGAGGTTGGGCGGCGCGCCTTTGATGTCCCACGTCTCGTGATTGCGGCCGTGAAAGCGCACCACCGCCAGCTTGCTCGAAGTGACGTCGAACACCGGCGGCATGCTGCTCTTATGGCCGGGCGGCACGTCGACCGCGACGTAAGGTATGTCGCGAGTCCGCAGGAACGCAAGCGTGCCCTCGCGGTGGCGGGCGTCCATCCATTCAGGCTTGCGCAGCTCCACCGCCACCTGGAACCCGAACATGCGCTCCTGGCATTGCTCGATGTAGGCGAGCGACCTGGACGAGGGTAGGAACCAGGGGGGAAACTGAAAGAAGACGGCGCCCAAACGGCCTGCCGCCCGGAGCGGCTCGAGCGCGGTGCGGAATCGGTCCCATGACTCGTCGACGAGCTCATCGGGCATTTGCTCCAGGTAGATGTTCTTCTCGCGAAGCTTGACCGGCAGCTGCTCGCGGATGTCCTTCGGCAGCGCCATCGGTTTGGTGGGGTGGTTGGTGAAAAGCGAGAACGACTTGACGTCGAACCGGAACCCAGGCTCAGTCCGCGCCACCCACAGCTCGGAGTTCTCTGGCTTGGGCATGCCGTAGTAGGTGGAATCGACCTCGACCAGCGGAAACTCCGACGCGTAGAAATGCAGCCTCTCCTCGCTCGATGTCGCGCCCATCGGATAGAAGAGCTTGGAGTCGATCAGCGACTTGTCGATCCAGCCCGCAATGCCACATCGCACGGTCATGGCCGGATCGTGGCACAAGACTTGAGTACGGGGGTTATGATCCGTCGCGCCCTTGGGCCGCTACATCCGCTACTGGTACACGTATCGAACCGTCGTGGCGGTGCTCTTGGCGCTGGTCCTCAGCGGCTCGATGTTCTGGCTTTACACGCAGCAGCAGTCATGCGACCAGGACAGCTTTGACCCCTCCTGCCACCTCAACATCTCGGTCCATCCGGAGGACCGCCTGGTCAACCTCACGACACCACACCCGAGCATCGTCATCGTCGGCCTGGACAACAAGAGCGTCCAGGACCTCAACGCCTACCCCATCCCCCGCAACTATTACGCCGTCGCGCTGCAGAACCTCGAGAAGGCCGGCGCGGCAGTCGTGGCGTTCGACATCGGCTTCTCGGATCAACGCGAGAGCACGGGCGACGTGGCATTTGCCAAAGCGCTGGCCGCCAGCAAAATTCCCGTGGTCCTGTCCTATGGAGCCGACAACACGGTGGTGGAGGATGGCAAGCTCGTCCAGACCGGACCGAACACGACGCCAAGGGGAATCGACCAGATCCCGCTGCGCTCGTTCCGGTGTGCGGACGCCAATACCAATAGAAACGCTCCGTGCCAGAAGCCGTTCCCAAACGTCATCCTTGCCTCGACCGATTTCCGTCCCGACGCCGACGGCGTCGTTCGACGAGTGCCCATGTTCGTGCAGCCCGCCTGCTTTGCCGACGGCATTTGCAGCACCCCGATCCTCAACCCCCTCAGCTTCGCCGCCTATCGCGCCTTCTCCCTCGAGGGCGACCTTCAATCGGCGACGACGCTGCGGGAGTCGGATGGAACTGCGACGTTCGGCGAAACCTGGACCCAGCCGTTGCAGCTGGACGGCACCGGCGCCGCTCTGATCAATTTCACCGGTCCCGCCGACAACTTCAAATCGAACGGCCGATACGTCTCTTTCAGCGATGTCGTCGCGGGCCACATTCCGATGGACCTCTCCAACACCATCGTTCTCATCGGGGCCTACAACCTGACTGGCTTCCAGGACCAGCAGCTGGTCACGCCCAGCGCAGGGTCAAACGGAAGGCAGATGCCAGGCGTCGAGATTCACGCCAACGCGGTCCAGATGTTCCTGCAGGCGGTTCCGCTCCCACATCTTCCGTCCAGATTCCTCACCACGGAGTCGCCGCTCTTGATCTTCGTATCGATCCTGGTGCTGGCCGTGCTGATGGCGCTCGCGGTCGCGCGCCTATCGGTGCTATGGGGCCTGGCGGCCACCGGATTGGCACTCGCCGTCTTCACGCTCGTGGTGAGTTACCTGGCCACCAACAACAGCTTCGTGCCCGACCTGTTCCATCCCTGGCTCGCCATCGCGCTCACGTACTCCGGAGTGACCGCCTATCGCTTCCTCTATGAAGACCGCGAGAAGCGGAAGGTGACAGCCCTCTTCGGCCACTACCTCAAACCCGAGATCGTGGCTCAGCTCGCCAAAACGCGAGGCGGCGTGGAGGACATCCTGCGGGGAGGCGAGCGGCGCGACATCACTCTTCTGTTCGTCGACGTTCGCGGTTTCACCTCGATGTCCGAGCGGATGGAGGCGGACGACGTAGTCAACGTGATCCAGATGTACCTGGACCACCTCAGCGGGATCATCTTCACCTGGGACGGGACTGTCGACAAGTACGTCGGCGACGAGATAGTCGCTTTCTGGAACGCCCCGCGATTGCAGGAAAATCACGCGCTGCTCGCGGTCCGCTGCGCCTACGACCTCATCAACCGCGCGCCGGAGCTCCAGGCCCGCCTTCTCGCCAAGGGACTGCCGCCTATCCGCTGGGGCATCGGCGTGAACACGGGGCCCGCTGTCGTCGGCAACATGGGCTCACGAAGCCGCCTGCAGTACACGGCTCTCGGTGACACGGTGAACACAGCGGCCCGCTTCTGCGCCAATGCGCCCGCCTACCACCTTTTGATCGGCCAGCCCACCTATGACGCATGCAAGGACTACATAGCGGTCGACATGGTGCCCGGGGTACAGCTGAAGGGCAAGTCCGCCGAGACGTTTCGCATCTATCAGGTCACCGCCATCCGTGAGACACCGACGTCGCCGTGGGTTCCGTTTCCGACCGAGATGGCGACCGAGGCCCATCAGACTTTCACGCAGCAGTACACGCAGCAGCACCTGCAGCAGACCGTCCTCGCCGCAGGCAACTCAGGCTCCAGCGACATCCTCGTCGGCGACGACGCCGAGCGGGCCCTGGCGGACCAGGCAGCAATCGCGCCAACCCCCCCTTTCGGAACGCCTACCCCGCTCTGAGCGGGTACCGGCGAACTAGTGAAGCGCGGTTACGACCAGCAGGCAGACAGCCGGCATTAACGCGAACACACCCACGAGGATGCCGAGGCAGCCTGCAGCTTTCTTGGCGGCGGGCTTGACGGGCGGAGCTGGGTTGTAGACCGCGTGCGCAGGCACGCCACCGACCGGTTGGGCCATGACGGGCACCCCGAGAGGGGACGCCAGTGACGCAGCCTGGGCGGCAGCCGTCGCCGGCACCATCTTGGAAAGGTCGGCGCCGGGGTCGAGGCTTTTCGCCCAGCCGGGGCACAGCCTGTCGGCGATGCGCGACATCGCGTCGTCAAACTCGGCCCCGGTCTGGAAGCGCTCCTCGGGGCGTTTCGACAGGGACTTGAGGATCACCTCTTCGAGGCGCATGTCGAGCCCTGGTTTGTGAACCGATGGAGGCTTGGGTGGCGCCTGCACGTGCTTGGCCATCAGCGTGAAAGGGCCGTCCGCCTCAGAGGCGGTGAAAGGAGGCTGGCCCACGACGAGCTCGTAAAACATGATCCCTGCCGAATAGAGGTCGCTGCGGCCGTCGACCTTGCTCGAGGCAACCTGTTCCGGCGACATGTACTGCGGCGTGCCCACCGTCGTGCCTGTCTTGGTCGCAGTGGACCCGGCGCCCGAATCGTCGGTCAGCCTCGCGATGCCGAAGTCCGCTACCTTGACGTTGCCCTCGTCCGACAGGAGCACGTTCTCCGGCTTCATATCGCGGTGCACTATCGCGTGCCTGTGCGCGTAGTCGAGCGCCTGCAGGACGCCATGCATGACGGCAAAGGTCTGGGGCAGCGGGACCGGCCCCTGGTTGATCATGTCCCTCAGGGATCTTCCCTTTACAAACTCGAGCACGATGTAGTTGGCGTCGCCGATCTGCTCGAGGTCGTGGACCTGCACCAGGTTGGGGTGGCTCGTCCTGGCCATGACCTGCGCTTCCTGCAGGAACCGCATCAAGGCTGTGGGGTCTGCTGCCGGCGAAAGGATCAGCTCCTTGATCGCCACCTCTCGCCCCAGTCCCGGCTGCTCGGCAAGGTAGACCGCGCCCATCCCGCCCCGCCCCAACTCTCCCTTCACTCGATACTTGCCGATCTGTCTCCCGCCGGGCGCCGCAGGCGGCATCGGCGGTGTGGCGTCGGGATGTTGAACCGGCAGGCGCATGGTGGCGTCGACTGCATGCGCGGGCGTCGGCGCAGCAGGGGGGGTGGTTGGAGGCGCCGGCTGGGGGGCGCGCGTAGGCAGCTTCATGGTCACGTCTGGCGCGCCGGGAGCAGGGGTTAGCGGCGCCGTCCCAGCCGGAGGAGGTGGTGTTGTGGCGGGCTCGGGCGGGTTCGTCGGTGTCAGCGTCGGAGCCCAGTCCGGGACGTCCGGCTGGGGCTGGCTGGGCGGGTTTTGGGGGGCCTGACCGGGCTCGGTCATTTCGCTCGGAGCCTAGCAGAGTGGGTTCGGCGCGAACGAGGAACGGAGACGAAGGCTGACAAAGCTATGGCGTTTTGGCGGCATTCGACCCATAATCCGCACCGAACACGTCACGCTTTCGAGGAGGAAACCTATGTCCCAGATGCCGCCGCCGCCGCCCGGACAGCCTGCCCCCATGGGAGGGGCGCCAGGAGCTGTAGGGGCCAACAAGAACCTTTACACGATCCTGGCGTGGGTTTTGTTTCCGCCGATCGGGAGCCTGATCTTTCTCTTCGTCGGGAAGGATGACGCGGATGTGAAGTACAACGCTGCAAACGCCACGGTCATCCACGGCGCGTTTCTTGCCATCTACATAGTTCTCTGGATCGTCTCGGCCATCTTCTTTCCGCTTGCGATCCTGGCCGCGATCTGGGGCTTCATTTGGTTCGTCGCCTGGATAATCGGGCTCATCCTGGCGCTTCAGGCCGGAGGCAAGCGCTTCGCCTTCCCTGGCATCCAGGGCATCGCCTCCCAGTACGTACCGATGGTCGAGGGCTGGGCCAAGTAAGAATTCGCTGATCTCGCAAAGGGCCTCGATCGACGAGGCCCTTTTTTATTTGGTCCGAACCTGATCTCCCTCCCCACTTCAGGGGGGTTACTGTCGAGAGATCTGCTCCATCGCCTTCTCGACGCCTTGCCGCAGCTCGTCGCGCTGCTCGCGCAGCAGGCCCACCTCTGCGCGGGCTTGGGCCAGCTGGTATCTCAGCCGCTCGATCTCCGCGGCGAGGTCGCGGATGCGCGGATCTGGCCCACCGCTCGAACGCCGCACGTCTTCAAGCTCGATTCGCATTCGCTCGAGCGCCACTTTGAGCTCGCGCCTTTCCGCAAGCAGGCCCTGGACGAGCGACTCAGACGGCTTTGTCGGCTCTTTCGACATAGCGGCAGAGTCCTGGCTGGAATTCGCGAAGCCGCAGGTGTTCCATCTCGCCGCGCAGGAAGCGCGCTTTTATCTCCAGGCTCCTGATGCCCTTCACGTCTTCGAAGGGCAAGCGGTAAAGCTTGCCCGAGTCGACGAGCATGCACAGGGCGAGGCGCTCCTCGCCGTCATTCTCGATGACGTGTTTGTAACAGGGGACGGTCCGGCGCGCGATCTCCATCTTGGTGAGGCCGCCGACTCTTCCTGACAACACATCGATAGGGCTTCGCATGAGCGAATGCTAGTTCAGAAGGGAGAGCTGCTCTGGCTCGGGCGGCGGCTTCAGGATTACTCGGCGCCGGTCCGAGACGTCGTGGACGATGCGCAGGCGCGCGACGGCCTTCATCGTCGCCTCTCCTAGCGCCGGCGGGAGATATGCTCGCGCGCGATAAGCCTGCTCGTAGCGAGGGACGAGCTCCGGCCAGTGCTTGGCCAGTACGGACATGAAGTGTTCACGAGTTCCGTCCTTCAGGTGAAGCATGCCCGCCCAAAGCCCTGTCGCGCCGGCCGCCCGCGCCGCTTTCACCACCGCTTCAATGCGGTCGGGCCGATCCGAGAGGCCGGGCAGTATCGGCGCCATGCCGACTCCGACGTCGATGCCCGCCGCGACGAGCTTCTCGATGGCGCGCAGGCGGTGTCGTGGGTGTGCGGTCCCCGGCTCCGTCCGCCGCCAGACGTCTTCGTCGACGGTCGGGATGCTGAAGGTGATGTGCAGGTCCGCGCGCCGCGCGAGGTCAGTGAGCACGTCGATGTCGCGGACGATCATGGGGCCGCGCGTGATCATCGCGGCAGGGTTGGAGAAATCATGAAGGGCCTGCAGGCACTGGCGAGTCAAGCGGTAGCGGCCTTCGGCAGGTTGGTAGGGATCGGTGGCGGCGCCGATGACGACCGTTTCCCTGCTCCACGACCTGCGTGACAGCTCGCCGCGCAAAACTCCCGCCACGTTTACCTTGATCCGGACGGTGCGGCCATAGCGGTCGTCCGCAGGGCGGTCGGCCCGTAGCTCAAAGGCGCGGACGTAGCAGAAGGCGCAGCGGTGCTCGCAGCCGGTGTAAGGGTTCAGCGACCAGGAGAAGAACATGCCCTTGACCCGATTCAGGGCTGACTTGCACTGCACCTCGAGGTACTCAACATCGGCGAGCCGAGCCTCGGGACTCTCCATCCGGGCCATGGTAGAACAAATGTTCGCTTTTGGACTGGGCTAGCGTTGCAGGGTTGGCCGGGGTCTCCCCGGCCATAACTTTGTCCTCCTCCCAATCAAGCGTCGCGTGGAGAGACTAGTCCTAAAAAAATCCCATCCATGTACCGGAAAGAGAGCATGAGAGGGAACCGCTCGGGTTCCCTTTCATTTTCTGGGTCGGGTGGTGGAGGAAGGGCAGAAGTCGTTCAGGAGGCATTGCTCGCAGCGAGGGCTCCGCGCGAGGCAGATGCGCCGGCCGTGCAGGATCAGTCGCAGCGACAGGCCAGTCCACTCCTCTTTCGGGACAATCGAGCACACCTGGCGCTCGATCTTCACAGGGTCTCTGGACGACGTGATCTTCAGCCTGTTGGTGAGCCGTTTGACGTGGGTGTCGACGGCGAACCCTGGCACATCGAAACCGACTCCGAGGATGACGTTCGCGGTCTTGCGCCCGATGCCCGGTAGCTTGACCAGGTCATCGATGTTGCCAGGCACCACGCCGCCGAACAGCTCCACCAGCTTGTGGCTCGCGGCGATGATCGACCGCGTCTTGGCTCGAAAGAAACCGGTCGGCTTGATCAGGATCTCGACCACCGCGGGGTCGGCTGCAGCGAGGTCCGCCGCGGTGGGGTAACGCCGAAACAGCTCGGGCGTGACGAGGTTCACCGAGCGATCCGTGGTCTGCGCAGACAGGATGGTCGCGATCAGCAGCTGGAATGGATCGCGATGAGCGAGCTCGGTGACCGCCGGGTATGCCTCGCGCAGGCGCTCGTACGTCAGCTTGGCCCGGATCCGCGCGCCAGGCGGCAGCCGAGGAAGCGGCGGAGCTTTCTTGCGCCTAGGAGCCAAGCAACTTGCGGGCCGCAGCGACGACCTGGGCGCCCTCTGCTCTCCCGGCGAGTCGCGCGGTCGCGGCCTTCATGACCGCACCAAAAGCCTTTGGCCCTTCAGGCTTGAGCTCCTCGATCACGGCGCGGACCTCGGCCTCGACCTCGTCGGTGCTCATCGCGGCAGGCAGATACGCACGCAGCACCGCCATCTCCGCCTCCTCGCGCTGCGCCGACTCCTCGCGGCCCGCTTTCCGGTAAACCTCGATTGCCTCTTCCCGTCGCTTCACCTCTTTGCGAGCGATCCGAGTCACCAGGTCATCGTCGAGCGCGCCCGCTCCGGTTTCCTTGCTCGCTTTCACCAGTTCGCTCTTGAGCAGGGAAAGCGTGCTCAATCGGAGCTCGTCGCGATTGCGACGCGCCTCGATCAGCTCAGATTGGATACGGTCGTACAGAGCCACGGCGGCGATTGTCACATAGGAGGTGCGACCGGAGATGCCGACCGGATC
>DAIUFK010000046.1:10878-18660 GCA_036844615.1 Candidatus Dormiibacterota bacterium
GCGCATCCAATTGACCGATCGCCGATAATCGGCCCCTATGCTCCTTCTAATAGGTCCGGCCGTAGCCATCATCGGGATCGTGGCCGTCGTCTTCGTGATGCGCCACAAGTCCGTCGAGAAGCGCTCGATGTATTCCTCGCGACGTTCTCAGATCGAACACAAGGTGAGGGCGGCTCGCCAGCGGACCCTCGCTCCGGGGAGGCGCGCCGACAAAGCCGACAAGGGCACCTTCGAAGAGGGTGCCGCTCCGGCGCCGACGCTCACCTACGAAACCTCTGCGTACGCCGCACCGCCGGTCGTCCCGCCTCCCATGAGGGGCCGTGCCGCTCCCGCCCATCCGGCGTGGGAATCTGAGCCGGCGGCGCCGCCGGCGAGCCCTCCCCCGTTCGAGCCGCCCGCGCCGGCGCACGAGCCGCCCCCGTATGAAGCGCCCGCCTATCAGGCCCCAGCAGCAGAGTCCCCTGCCTGGAACCCGACCGCGCCGGGGCCCGCGAGCACCATACCTGCCCAAGAGGCGGCGACTCCCGCAGCGGCTGGAGCCGCGTGGTCGGTCGTGGGCGAAACGAAGGCTTCGGCCGAGCCCGAGCCGGATACCAAAAAGAAGAAGCCAAAGCAGGACCCGGGAGGCGCGTGGTCCTTGGCGTCCGGCGAGGCGGCAGGCGATGAGGCCGATTCAGGACCGAAGAGGCCGAGCGCAGCAATCGCGGTCGCCCAGTACGCGGTGCTGGTGGTCGGCCTGGTGATGGTGCTGATCGGCGTCGTCGTGATGGTGGCCAACTCGCACCCCAGCTAACGGTCGGCGGTATTCGCTCCTTCTAAGGCGGTGAGTATCGCGGAGGCCAGCGCCCCCCCACCTCCCTTCATCACCGTGTCGCAGACGATGACCCGGTAACCCATGCCTTCCACCGATGAGGCGAGTTCTGCGTCGCGGCTGTCGATCACGAACGCACTCGCAACCCCGGCGTACCTCTTCGCCACCGCCACCGGCGATGCTTCGAATCCCATCGCGCGCATCATCTCTGCCGTCGGGCCTTTGAGCGCTGCGCCGCCCACGATCGGGGTAATCGCCACAGTCCTGTCGCGAGACAGGATCGAACCGACCACCTCGAGAATGGGATCGATCGAGATGAGCGGATTGGAGGGGCCGATCACGACGAGGTCTGCCTCGCCAAGCGCACTGATCACTTCAGGTGTCGGCCGCGCCGATTCGATGCCTTCGAACTCGATCCCGCGAAGCGTCGGGCGCAGGCGCTCGCGAACGAAATACTCCTGGAACGAGAGCGAGCCGTGGTCGGTCGCGAATCGTGTCCGGACCCGATCGTCTGTCATCGGCAGCACCCGCGCTTCGAGTCCCCACCGCCGGCACACCTCGAGCGCAGCCTCAGTGAGCCGATGTCCGCTCCGAAGCACCTCCGCGCGCACGAGATGTGTCGCAAAGTCCCTGTCTCCGATTCGAAACCATCCAGGCTCACCCAGCCGCACGAGCGCCTCGAGCGTGTCGAAAGTGTCCCCCTTCACGCCGTAGCCCGTTTCGTCATTGAAGGCGCCTGCCAGCCGGTAGACGACGGCATCCACGTCGGGGCTTACGAGGAGACCCCAAAACTCATCGTCGTCTGCGGTATTGGCGATGACGGTGAGGTCCGACCTGGTGGGCAAAATCGATTGGAAGCCGGCCGCCAACATTGCGCCACCGGTGCCGCCGGCGAGGACGACGGTCTTCACCTGAACAGGTCTTCGGCGGCGGGACGGATCAGGTCCTGACCGGTGCCGGACCCTTCGAGCTCGACGCCGCGCACGACAACGACAGGCGTCCGTCGCGTCTTGCCCATCACCAACCCGGTGGCAGCAGCCAGCTCATCCGCCACGGCAAGCACTGTGGCGTGAAGCTCTTTGCCGGCGTCATCCATCAGTCCGCGAAAGTCCTGTAGCGCGGGCACGCCGAAAACGCCAAGCGCCACGTTCACGATCCCGAGCCGCCATGGACGGCCGAACGTGTCGGAGACGATCACGCCCACCGCTACGCCACTGATTTTGCGCAGCCCTTTGCCGATGCGCTCGGCGCTCGCATCAGGATCCTCAGGAAGAAGAGTCACAACGTCGGAACCGGGAATGTTTGAATGGTCGACGCCGCTGTTCGCGCAGACATAGCCATGGCGGGTCTGCGTGATCAGGACCCGTTCTGTTCGAAGGACACGCACGCTCTCGTCGAGCACGACCTGGACAAAGCGCGGATCGGGCGCGGCAACCAGGTGTGGCGCCAGTCTGACCGCCTCATCGCTCGCGACCACATCTTTGAGGTACCGCATTCGGCCCTCCGCTTTGGACACGACCTTCTGGGCGATCACCACGACGTCCCCCGCCTGCAGCTTGAACCGCGCGCCGATGAGGTCGGCAAGGTCATCGCCAGGTTTGATCTCCGGCAGCCCTTCGACGCCGATGAGCTCGATTCGCGTCAAACCGCCCGCCGTGGGTGAGCAAGGTCGGCGGGCTCATCGAGGTCCAGCGCCAGCGCGTCAGATTTGTGGACGACGAAGTTCACGCCCTTCCCCTCAGCCTCGGCGCGGAAAGCCGCGAGCGAGTCGGCGCCGAAATGAAGGCCGATCGCATCGGGAGGATTCAGGTAAAGCGCATTGGTGCCTCCACGGCCGAGGGCTGGCGCGGCCACGGCAGCCGGCGGCGCCTGGCGGCCGGCGAACTCGAGAAAGTTCCTGAGAGCCTGTTGTGTGACCATAGGCAGGTCGCTGGAAAGAAGCAGAACAGCTCGCGCGCCGTTTTTGAGCGCATGGGCGATACCTCGTGTCGCCGCGACGTTCTGGCCTTCCTGTCGCGGCTCGAGCAACGCTTCTACGCCAAGCCGCTCGGCGATCGACTTCACCTCGGCGCTGCCGGCCACCACAACGCGGTGATCGCCCGCCGCGGCTGCGCGCACTGCTCTCTCCGCATTCCGGAGCGCGAGGGCTCTGCGCGCCTTTGGATCAAGGACTGTGCCCAACCGCTGTTTGGCTGAGTCCAGGTCTTTGACGAGCACGATGACCCACGTGCCGCCGTCCGCGGCGCCGGATCCGGTTGGTCCTCCGGTCATCCCCACTGAGTGCGAATCCGGGGCAGGATCTGCGAACCGTAGAGCTCGAGAAAGCGCGCCTGGTCGTTGCCTGGCGCATGGAAGACCAGGTGGTTGAACCCGAGCTCGAGGTAGGGTCGCAGCTGCTCGATGTGCTCGTCAGGGTCGTCAGATACGAGCCAGCGCCGATGGGCGACATCTTCGACCCCCTTCGCCAGCCGTTCCATCTCGCGCGGATCGTCGATGCCTGCCTTCGCATCGGCGGGCAGCGCAAGCGCAGCCCAGATCTTGGTGTCCTCGAGAGCGCGTGCACGATCGGTGTCGAACGAGACCTTGACCTCGATCATCCTGTCGAGAGCCGCACCGTCACGGCCGGCCTCGGTCGCGCCTTCGGCAAAGGAAGGAAGAAGCTGCTCGGAGTAGAGCTCCATGCCCTTGCCTGACGTGCAGATGAGACCGTCGCCTACGCGCCCCGCGAACTTCGCAACCTGCGGGCCCCCCGCGCCGACGTAGATCGGGACCGGGCGCTCGGGTCGGTCGTAGATCGTGGCGTTTCGTGTGTGGTAGTACTCGCCGTCGAAAGTCACCAGCTGCTCCGACCACAGCTGCTTGATCAGGCGAACTGCCTCGCGCAGTCGAGCAAACCGCTCCTTGTTGTCGGGCCACTCGATGCCCAGCGCCCCTTCATTGAGATGCTCGCCCGTCCCGACTCCGAGGATGACGCGCTCCGGGTAAAGGGATCCGAGGGTGCCGAAGGCCTGGGCGACGACGGCCGGGTGGTAGCGGAATGTGGGGGTGGCCACCGAGGTGCCGAGGGCCACCCGGCGGGTACGTTCTCCGGCCGCCGCCAACCAGGCGAAGGCGAAGGGCGCGTGACCGTCCGAGTGCCGCCAGGGTTGAAAGTGATCGCTCACGAACACACTGTCGAAACCCCGCTCCTCCGCCGCGATGGCGAAGTCCAGCAGCGGGCGCGGACCGAACTGCTCTGCGGATGCCTTGTATCCAAGCCTCAGCATCGGTGGGCGAACCTCAGCGCTTGAAGTAGCGGTTCCAGCTGAAGCCGACGCCGCCCGCGGCAGCAGCCGCGACGACGACGCCGAGCGCGATGAGCGAGTGGCTGTCGAAGTTGGCGACTCCCGTGATGAGGAGCAGCGTGAGCGCGCCAACAGCGAGCAGCATCATGGCCACCAGCGTGATGGCGCGGTGGAGCTTCATCGCCCCACCAGCTTACCGGCCACCCCGTTAATGTCGGCGGATGGACACTGGCGAGGCGAAGGTCATCCGTCTCGATTCGGTGGCGTCAACGCAGGACGTGGCCCGCGACATGCCCATCGGCTCGGTGGTGATCGCCAACCATCAAACAGCGGGCCGCGGGCGGCTCGAGCACCGGTGGGAGGCTCCGCCCGGAACTGCGCTGCTCGTTTCGTTCGTGCTCGAGCCGAATCCCTTGCTCAGCCTCGCCGCCGGAGTCGCCGCGGTCGCGGCGTGCGGTCGCGGCGTGCGCCTCAAATGGCCCAACGACCTTCTGCTTGGCGGTCGCAAGGTGGGTGGCATCCTGGTCGAAGCCACACCTTTCAGGGCCGTGTGCGGGATCGGCATCAACCTCACCTCAGCCCCGGAGGGCGCGGCCATGTTGAACCAGCCTGCGGACCGGCTCATGGAGAAGCTCCTCCCCGCCATGGCGAGGTGGTGTTCAGCGCCGCCGGACGAGGTGCTCACACGATGGCGGGAGCTCTCCGATACGGTGGGTCGGAGGGTCCGAGTGACGCTGCCCGATCGCTCCTTCGACGGCCAAGCGGAGGACGTCAACGAGAAGGGCGAGCTGATCGTTGATGGTCAGACCGTCAGCGCCGGCAGCCTCATCCATCTGTAGGTAGCTCAGCTCCCTACTAGGCTGACGAGCTCGGGCAGCACCTCGCCCGAGCGCCCGTGGATGACGACCTCGGCGAGCCTGTCCAGCGGGGTCGGCTCGGCGTTGACGACGATGAGGCGCGCGCCCGAGCTGACCGCGGCCACCGGGATGTCGGCGGCGGGGTGCACGACAAGCGAGGAGCCGACCACGAGCATCACATCGGCTTCTCGCGCGAGGGCAAAGGCCTCCTGGATCGCCTGCACCGGCATCGGCTCGCCGAACAGCACCACTGTCGGCTTGAGGAAGGTGCCGCCGCACATCCTGCAGCGTGGTGGCATCTCGTCATTCAAGCGGGCCTGGACGTCAGAGCGTGGCTCTCGCGTGCCGCAGTCGAGGCATTGCACGGTGCGGCTGGAACCGTGGACCTCGATCACCCGCCTGGAGCCGGAGTCCTGGTGCAGGCCGTCTGTGTTTTGCGTGACGATGGCACCCAGGATTCCTGCAGCTTCGAGGGCTGTCAGAGCGAAGTGGCCTGCGTTTGGTCTCGCGGCAAGCGCGACCCCGCCGCGCTCCTTCGACACCCTCCAGTAAGCCGCGGGGTCGTGCATGAACGCGTCGATCGAAGCGACTTTGACCGGGTCGTACTTGGTCCACAGGCCACCGTCACCGCGAAAGGTCGGGATGCCGCTCTCAGCCGAGACGCCCGCGCCGGTCAAAGCAAGCCCCTTGCGAGCAGCCGCGAGCAGCTGGGCCGCTCGCTGGACCGTCATGACTCGGTCGTTTCGGCCGCCACGAACACCGACTGCTGCGCGTAGTGACGCTTATAGGTCTCGTACGACTCGAGCGCGGCTTCAGTCGGGATCTGAACCCATGTCGATTCCCGGCTCTCGCGTATCGCTGTGACCCTGAGGACTCGAAACTTTTCCGCCGATTTCCCCTTGAGCTGGAGGCCGGGCATCTCGTCAACTGCGATGTAGTCGGAGCAGGCCTGGTACGTCGGCCAACCCACGAGCAGGTTGAAAGCGGGCGCTGCGCCGCAGAAGCGGGCGGCGGTGTTGACGGTGTCGCCGAGGGCGGTGTACTGAAGACGGTCCTTGCTGCCCATGTTGCCGACCACCGCAGGGCCTGTGTTGACGCCGATGCCCCAGCTGACCGGCGGCAATCCATGGTCGACGAGCTTCGCCTGGAGCGCCGGCGCCTGCGCGATCAGGTCGTACGCACAGCGCAGCGCGAGCAGGGCGTGGTTGCGCTGCGCGACAGGGGCGTTCCATAGGGCGACCACCTCGTCGCCGACGTACTTGTCGATGGTGCCATCCCATTTGAGGATCAGCGCGCTCATGTCGTCGAGGTAGTGCTGAATGACGGACAGCACGTCCTCCGCCGCCATTGCTTCGGACATCGCTGTAAAGCCGCGAATGTCGACGAACAGGAGCGTGAGTTCGCGTCGCTCGCCCGTCGAGATGATCTGGTCGACGCTGTGGGTCGCAGCAAGCTGCTTGACGATTCGCGGGTCGACGTAATGGCCGAAGATGCGCTCGACCTTGCGCCGTTCGCGATCCTCGAGAACGTACCGTGCAGCCATTGAAAAAGCCGCGGAGAGGACTATCGCAATGGGTGCGTACAGAGGATCGGCGAGGTACCCCGATTTGCCAAGCAAGAAGATTCCGACGTAATACGCGACGAGTAGCGCGGCAGTGAGCATCACAGCGACGCGGAACGACAGCACGTAGACGACGACCGCGATCAGCAATGACAGCAGGACGATCGCGATGAGGATTGAACTTGTCGGTTGGACGCGAACGTAACGATCGGACAGGATCGTGGTCATCGCATCGCCCATGATCCGGTAGCCGTAGTTCTGGTTGTCGAGCATGCAGCGGGGCCGCGTCTGTGGGCAAAAGCTGGCGTCGTGGGGGAAGCCGACGGCTTGCGAGTACACGTCGCCGCCGTCGATGAGCTTGGAGCCGACAACGACTATGTGTCCTGTTATCTGCTCCGGTCGTGGACAGCTGGCATTTTCGGCGTCCTGATAAGTGCAGCTCGGGCCGCCTCCCCTGGTGAAGTTGATAAGCATTTGGTTCCCGACCAGTGGTATTCGGTGCGGCCCGAACGCGGCCTGAGCGCCGCTGATCTCGAGTGGGTCAGTGATGCCTTGCGATATCCGGAGTGCCTGGATGAATGCCGGCTCGTCGGCTTCGTTCTCGTCACATGTCGCACCAGGATCAGGACGAAGGACAACGCCGCGCACGTTGTTGGCATCGTCTGGGGTCGCCAACACGCGCTCACCTACGGCGGCAGCGGCGAGCGCGAAGTCTGATATTGGCGAAACATCTGCAGTACAGACGAGGACCACATTGCCTGCCGCCTGGATCGCCTTGGTGAGCGGGATATCGGTGCTGACGTGTTTCGGCAAAAGCTCGGGATCGTCGCCCGTGAGGCGATCGAGCGGGATGTCGAAGAGGATCACCCTTGGGTGAAGGCTTGCCAGGTAGTTGATGACCCTCGCGTGATCTGCGTTGCTGAACGCTCCGACGGAATGCGAGTCGATCGCGATGAACGTCACGCTTTGATCCGGCGGCGGCGCGGGGAACAGTTGGTCTTGGGCTGCAAAGAATGGAGCGCCCGCAACCCCGAGCGTGCTCAGCACCGCGACGAGCAGCCCTGCGACCAGACCGGCTAACGCGAAACGCCAGGCCAGTCGCCAGTCGCCCACGCGCTCGCGGACCATGCGCCGCTATCCTAGGGCCGCACGACGGCAGGCACGCGGTCGTATCGCGGCAGGCGGCCGTTGGCCGCCGGTCAGGGCCCCGAGGCGAAGGAAGGGGTGGCACTAGGAGGAGCGCATCTTTCGATGCGTGACGACGACGGG
>DAIUFK010000047.1:0-3210 GCA_036844615.1 Candidatus Dormiibacterota bacterium
CGATCGATCGGCCAAACGTCTTGCGTCGCGAGCATAGAAACATGGTACAAACATATGTTCGCCAGGTCAAGGTTTCGACGCGGTTAATTTGTCTTTCTTGCGACCTGTTCTTCAGCCCCGCATCGCCCCGCCGCCCCGCGTCCTCCAAGCCTCCAACGCCCCACCAACACCCTCTTCCCAGCCCGTGAACCCACGCGCCACCACCACCAAACCAATCCTCTTCCCAGCCCGTCCCCAACCCCGCCCGACCACAAGGCGTGGTCCTAAACTCCCCCCGACCCACAAAATCTAGTCCGCAGACGCCCCGGTTGCCGATATAATCCAGCGCAGCCCGCCCCCAGTTCCAGCCCACGTTCCACCCAGGAGGCAACCGCACCAGTTTTGTCACGGCGGAAGCGTACCGTCGGTCTCGACCTTGGCACGAGCCGGGTCGCTGTGGTCATCGCCGAGTCTGACGACCCCGGCGCCCCGGTGACCATCATCGGCGTGGGCGAGAGCCCCTCCGACGGCCTGCGCAAGGGAGTGGTCGTCAACCTGGAGAAAACCATCGCCTCCATCCAGGCTGCCGCCGTGGCCGCCGAACGCATGGCGGGCCAGCGCATCGAATCGGTGGTCGTCTCCCTCGCGGGAGGCCACCTCTACTCCCAGAACTCGACGGGTGTGGTCGCCGTGGCGCGCCCCGACCACGAGATCGGCGAGGACGACGTGCAGCGCGTTGTCGAAGCCTCGCGCGCGGTCAGCGTCGCCTCCGATCGCCAGGTCATCCACGTCATCCCCCGCGCCTACACCGTCGACGGCCAAGACGGAGTGCGCGACGCGGTAGGCATGACAGGCCACCGCCTGGAAGTCGAGACCAACATCATCACCGGCGCCCAGACCGCCGTCCAGAACGTGATCAAGTGCGTCCACGGAGCCGGCTTCGACATCGAAGACGTCGTCTGCTCAGGCCTCGCCGCGGGCGAGGGCGTGCTCACGCCCCAAGAAGTCGATCTCGGCGTCTGCCTCGTCGAGATCGGAGCCGGCACCACGGCCGTCGTCGTCTACAACGACGGCTCCGCGCGACACCTCGCGGTCCTGCCGGTGGGCGGCAACCACGTGACCAGCGACATCGCGATAGGCCTGCGAACTACCCTCGACGAGGCCGAGAGCCTCAAGCTCAACTACGGCCACACGCTCCCCGACGTCATCGACCACGGCGAGAAGGTCGAGGTGCGGCAGGTCGGCGGCGACCGCATCCAGGCGCTCCCCCGCCGCTTCCTTGCCGAGATCATCGGCCCCCGTATGCGCGAGATCTTCCAGATGGCCCGCGAAGAGGTGCGCAAGAGCGGCTTCGACGGCCTACTGCCCGCCGGCGTCGTGGTAACAGGCGGTGGCGCGCGCCTCATGGGCACCACCGATGCGGCCCAGGCCGTCTTCGACGCCTCAGTCCGCCTCGGCCAGCCCCTCGGCCTCGCAGGCCTCGCCGACCGCGCGCAGGGACCCTCCTTCGCCGTAGCCGCAGGCCTCGTCAAGTGGGGCTCACGGGCTCCCGCCCGCGGCTACGCCAGCGCTCGCCAGCCGATGACCATGGGCTTGACGTATCAAAAAACAGTGAGGTGGCTGCGCGATTTTTTCTAGAGAACAGACCCGAAACCAGCTGGAGCTCGCCATAGCAAAAGCACAAACACATGATCACCAGGAGGACGTAATGAAAGAGAGCCAGTTGCATGAAGGGCGGGCCCGCATCAAGGTCGTCGGCTGCGGCGGCGGCGGTGGGAACGCGGTCAACCGAATGATCTCGAAAGCGCTCAAGGTCGAGTTCATCGCCGTCAACACCGACAAACAGGCGCTCGAGCGCTGCCAGGCGGACGTCAAGGTCCATATGGGCAACAAGATCACCCGCGGCCTCGGTGCAGGAGGGGATTGGACGCGCGGCCGCGACGCCGCTGACGAGAGCCGGACCGAGCTCTCCGCAGTGGTGCAGGACTCGGACATGGTGTTCATCACCGCCGGGATGGGCGGCGGCACTGGCACCGGCTCGGCCGCCATCGTGGCCCAGCTGGCCAAGGAATCGGGAGCGCTGACCATCGGCGTGGTCACACGCCCCTTCGGGTTTGAAGGCCGCGTGCGCAACGAGACCGCCGAAGAAGGCATCAAGTCGCTCCGCAGCCAGGTCGACGCGCTGATCGTCATCCCGAACGACAGGCTTGCCCAGGTCGCTAACTCCAAGACGACCCTCGAAGAAGCCTTCCGCATGGCCGACGACGTGTTGCGCCAGGGCGTCCAGGGCATCTCTGACCTCGTCACGAACCCCGGCGTCATCAACCTCGACTTCGCCGACGTGAAAGCGATCATGGAGAACGCGGGCGAGGCCCTCATGGGCATCGGACACGGAGCTGGCGACAGCAGGGCCGAGGACGCTGCCAAGCAGGCAGTGTCGAGCCCCCTCCTCGAGACCTCCATCGACGGCGCGAAGGGGATTCTCTTCAACATCACAGCCGGCAAGGACATCACTCTGCAGGAGGTGCAGAAGGCCGCGGAGATCGTGCGAGCGGCCGCCGACCCCGCCGCCAACATCATCTTCGGCGTCGTCCGCGACGACACGATGCAGGGTGAGATCAAGATCACTGTCATCGCGACGGGCTTTGGCGCCAAGAGTTCGACCGAGGTCAAGCACGACACCCAGCGCAGGGCTCTCGAGCGCGAGCGGCCTGAGTTCGGTAGTGACGACCTGAGCGACATCAACATCCCGGCGTTCCTTCGCAACCGGATGTAGGGAGCAGACAACATGAGATGCCCGTACTGCGGTCACCACGACCTGAAGGTCGTGGACTCTCGCGACTCGGAGGTCGGGGAGGCGATTCGGCGCAGGCGTGAGTGCCTGCAGTGCGGGCAGCGATTCACCACGTACGAACGCATCGAGGCGGTGCCCTTTTACGTCACCAAGAAGGACGGCCGCCGAGAGGACTTCGACCCGCAGAAGCTGTTCACGGGCCTCAAGAAGGCGACCGAGAAGCGAGACATCTCGCCTGAGCGACTGCGCGCGATCGTTGACGACATCGAGGCAGAGCTGCGGCGGTCGGGTCGCGTGGAGATCCCGAGCGGAGAGATCGGCGAGATGGTGATGGACAGGCTGCGCGATCTGGACGAGGTCGCGTACATCCGCTTCGCGTCGGTCTATCGAGAGTTCATGGACCTCCAGCAGGTGAAACGAGAGATCGAGCAGGTCCT
>DAIUFK010000047.1:3310-17681 GCA_036844615.1 Candidatus Dormiibacterota bacterium
GGAGATCGCGCAGCGCCTCGTATCGGTGCGCGAGCGAATCGCCAGGACCGGTCGCAACCCAGACGACATCGTCATCGTCGCCGTCACGAAGGGCTTCGGTGCGGAAACCTGCAAGGCAGCCATCGAGGCGGGCCTGAGGGTCCTTGGCGAGAACCGCGTTCACGAGGCGAAGCTGAAGATGGAGGAGCTGCCCGGCGCCGAGTGGCACCTCATCGGCCACCTTCAGACCAACAAGGTTCGCCAGGCCGCCGGCAGCTTCGCCCTCATCCATTCGGTGGACTCGGTCCGCCTGGCCACCGAGCTGGCACGCGCGGATCCGAAGCAGGCGGTCCTGTTGGAGATCAATGTCGCGCGCGAGGCGCAGAAGCAGGGCGTGGACCCGGACAAGGCGCTGGAGGCGATCGAGGCGGTGTCGAACCTGCTCCCGCTGCATGGCCTGATGGCGATGGGGCCGACGCATGGCGATCCCGCCCCCGCCTTCACGGACCTGAGGCAGCTCCGCGACCAGGCCGAGCAGCGACTCGGTAAGAGCCTGCCGGTACTATCGATGGGCATGAGCGGGGATTTCGAAGCGGCCCTCGCGGCCGGAAGCACGATGCTGCGATTGGGCCAGGCGCTCTTCGGACCGCGACCCACCTGACGGCATGGGCGCGATAGCCTCGTTCCTGATCCTCGTTCTGTGGCTGTTCGTGATCGTGATCTTCGTGCGGGTTGTGATCTCGTGGGTAAGCCCCTACCTGACCGGCTACGGACGGGCGGCCTATGACCGGCGCCCGACCGGCTTCGTCGCGGTGGTCGCGGGCCTCACGTTTCGGATCACCGAGCCCGTGCTCGCGCCCGTGCGCCGGCGCCTGCCGCCCGTATCGGGGATGGACCTGTCTCCCTTCGTGGTCACGATCGCGTGCTACTTCCTTATCAACGCGCTCGGCTACGCCACCTAGATGTTCGACAAAGTCGATCAAAAGGTCAACTTTCCGGAGCTCGAGAAGGAGCTGATGGCGAAATGGAAGGACGAGGGCACCTTCCAGAAATCGCTCGAGCTGCGCGAAGGCAAGCCGCGCTTCGTCTTCTACGAGGGCCCACCCACTGCCAACGGCAAGCCCGCCACGCACCACATCCTCGCCCGGGCGTTCAAGGACCTCTTCGGCCGCTACAAGACGATGAAGGGTTTCTACGTGGAGCGCATAGCGGGCTGGGACACGCACGGCCTTCCTGTCGAGATCGAGGTGGAGAAGAAGCTCGGTATCCAGGGCAAGTTCGAGATCGAGAACGAGGTAGGCATCGAGCGCTTCAACCAACTGTGCCGCGAGAGCGTGCACGAATATGTGACCGACTGGGTCGCCTTCAGCGAGCGCATGGCGTTCTGGCAGGACTACGACTCCGCGTACTGGACGCTGACCTCCGACTACATCCAGTCGGTGTGGTGGTCGCTCAGCGAGATGTGGAAGCAGGGCCTTGTTTACAAGGGCTTTCGCGTGGCTCCCTACTGCTCGCGCTGCGCCACCCCGCTCTCGAGCCACGAGCTTGCGCAGGGCTACCGGGACAACGTGCCCGACCCCAGCGTCTTCGTTCGCTTTCGCCTGAAGAGTGACCCCCAAACGTCGATCCTCGCCTGGACGACCACGCCGTGGACCCTCCCCGGCAACGTTGCGCTCGCGGTCGCGAACGACGTCGACTACATCAAGGTGAAGGAAGGCGACGGGTTCCTGATCCTTGCCGAAGCAAGGCTGGAGATCCTCAACGAGAGGCCGGAGGTCGTCGACAGGATGAAGGGCCGCGACCTTGTCGGCCTCGATTACGAGCCCCTCTTTCCCTACTCGGTCCCGAGCGAAGGCCGCGCGCACTACGTCGTCGACGCGGACTTCGTCTCCACCGAGGAGGGCACCGGCGTCGTGCACACCTCGGCGCTGTACGGCGTCGACGACCTCAAGCTCTGCCAGGAGAAGGGAATCCCCTTCCGCCACACGGTGGGCCTCGACGGCAAGTTCCTGCCCTATGTCGAGAAGTTCGCGGGCCTCCACGTCAAGGAAGCAGACCCCGTCATCCTCGACGACCTCAGGGAGCGCGGCCTGCTGTACAAAGCCGAGACGATCCTCCACACGTACCCCGAGTGCTGGCGCTGCAAGACGCCTCTGATCTATTACGCCCTCGACTCCTGGTACATCCGCACCACCGAACGCAAAGCGGAGCTCATCGCCAACAACGCAGCCACCAACTGGGTGCCGGCTCACGTGAAGACCGGGCGCATGGGCGACTGGCTCGAGAACAACGTCGACTGGGCGATCTCCCGGTCCCGCTACTGGGGCACGCCGCTGCCCTTCTGGGTGTGCGACAAGTGCGGCGACCAGCGGTGTGTGAGCTCGGCATCGGAGATCGGCCTCGCCGACGATGCGGATCTGCACCGGCCGTTTATCGACGAAGTCACCCTGCCATGCACGAAGTGCGATGGGGTGATGCGGCGCGTCCCCGAGGTGCTGGACTGCTGGTACGACTCGGGCGCGATGCCCTTCGCGCAGCGCGCCTATCCCAGGAAGGGCCACGACGAGTTCAAGGAAACATTTCCCGCCGACTTCATCTCCGAGGCCCTCGACCAGACGCGCGGCTGGTTCTACTCGCTGCTCGCCATCTCCACGCTTCTTTTCAAGCAGAACTCCTATCGCAACGTGATCTGCCTGGGCCTCGTCGTCGACCCCAAGGGAAGGAAGGCGTCGAAATCTCGCGGCAACGTGCTCGACCCCAACTACCTCTTCGACAACTTCGGCTCGGACGCCGTGCGCTGGTACTTCTTCACCTCGACGCAGGTGGGCGAGAACTACCGCACGGGCACCGACACCCTTCGGGAAACCGTGCAGCAGTTCTTCATCCCGCTGTGGAACTGCTACTCGTTCTTTGTAACCTACGCGCGGCTCGACAACTTCGACCCGTCGCAAGCGCAGGTGCCACTCAACGAGCGACACGTGCTCGACAGGTGGCTCCTCTCGAGGCTGAGCGGGCTTAACTCCTCGGTGTCAGGAGGACTCGACAAGTACGACGCGATCGAGCCGGCCCGGAGGATCCAGCGCTTCGTCGACGACCTGTCGAACTGGTACATCCGGCGCTCGCGACGCAGGTTCTGGAAGTCACAGTCCGACAGGGACAAGCTTGCCGCGTACCAGACGCTGTTCGAGGCGCTGAGCACGCTTTGCAGGCTGATGGCGCCTTTCGTCCCCTTCATGGCAGACGCCATCTACAGGAATCTTTCCGAAGGTGGTTCCGTGCACCTTGCCGACTTTCCCGAGCCGTCAGCGGCGCACGACCCCGCCGTCGAGGCGAACATGGCCCTGGCCCGGCAGGCCGTCGAGCTCGGACTTTCAGCTCGTGACGCGGCTCGCATCAAGGTCCGCCAACCCCTGGCCTCCTGCGCCCTGCCCGGCGATCCCCTTCCTGAGGAGATCGCGGCGATAGTCCGAGAGGAGCTGAACGTTAAGCAGCTGATCTTCGGCGCCCCCGACGTAAAGCTGGACACCACGATCACCGAGGAGCTGCGCCTCGAGGGCCTTGCGCGCGAGGTGGTCAGGCTGGTGCAGGACCGCCGCAAGAAGCTGGGCCTGAACGTCGAGGACCGCATCCACACCCGTTACGAAGCCGATGGCATGCTCGTGCGCGCTTTGGAGAAGCACGCCGACTACATCAAGACCGAAACGCTGTCGGTGACTCTGGAGCATGGGCGCCAGGACGGCTTCGAAGGCGAGCAGCAGATGCTGGAAGGAGAGCAGATATGGATAGGCCTCAAGCGAGACTGACCTCCGGCCACGTCCTGTTCGCCGTCGTCGCGCTGGTGGTGTTTGCCTTGGACCGACTGACCAAGAGCCTGGTGGTGGCCAATGTTCCCTACGGCACCGAGGTCGCCGCGATCGACCACGTGGTCGCGATCACCAACGTGCACAACTCGGGTGCCGCGTTCGGCTTCGCTCCTGCCGGCGCCACCTTCTTCCTTATCGCGGCGGTCGCAGTGGCCATCGGCCTTGCGATCTACGTGGCGCGCAACTCCGGCGACCTGCGCGCCGACGCAGTCCTCGGGCTCATCATGGGAGGGACTCTCGGCAACGGCTACGAGAGGATCTTCAACGGCACGGTGACCGACTTCATCAACGTTCACTTCTGGCCGGTGTTCAACGTCGCGGACTCCGCCATCAGCATCGGGGTAGTCGCCCTGCTCGCCGGGTACGTCCTACGCAAGCCAGACACCGCCTGATCGCGGCCGCGGCGGCGCCTCGGCTCGATCGCTTCCTCGCCGAGCAGGGGGCTGACCTCAGCCGCTCGGCCGCCGCACGCCTCATCAAGGGTCACCTGGTCCTGGTGAATGGCAGAACGGCCGACCCCGCGGATCGCGTGGCGGCAGGCGACGTTGTCGAGTTCGAGATCCCGGAGGCATACGCAATCGAAGCTTCGGCTGAGCCTATCGAGCTCGATGTCGTTTACGAAGATGAAGACCTCGCGGTCATCAACAAGCCGGCGGGAATGGTCGTCCACCCGGCGCCTGGTCATTACACCGGAACGCTCGTCAACGCGCTGCTCGGCCGCGGGGGGACGTGGTCCGCGGTCGGTGGCGCAGCGCGGCCGGGCATCGTCCATCGCCTCGACAAGGGCACGTCAGGCCTGATCGTCGTCGCCCGCAACGACGTGAGCCACAGGGCCCTCTCGGCGCAGCTCAAAGACCGCACCCTCAGCCGCACGTACACCGCAATCGTGCGTGGCCGTGTGAAGGAGGACGCGGGGGAGCTGGAGGGCCCGATCGGGAGAGATCCAGGCGAGCGCAAGCGAATGGCGGTGGTGAGCGGAGGCAGGTTCGCACGCACGCGCTACCAGGTGGTCGAGAGAGGGCGCGGGCATACACTCCTGCGCTGTGACCTCGACACCGGCCGCACCCACCAGATCCGCGTTCACCTGGCGGCGCTCGGCCATCCGATCGCTGGCGACGCGGAGTATGGAGGCCGCAGGCCAGGCGAGCCGGAGCGACCGATGCTCCACGCGTGGCGCCTGCGCCTGCTTCACCCGCGGACGAAGGCTGAGATGAGCTTCGAGGTCGCGCCGCCCGCCGACTTCGATGCGTACTGGGCCTCGGTCAAGTGACGGAGAGGCGCGGCCTTCTTGTCGTCATGTCGGGACCCTCTGGCGTGGGCAAGGACACGATCATCGAGCGCCTGCTGGCGCTTGACCCGAAGCTGACCTACTCGGTCTCGTGCACCACCAGGGCGCCACGTCCTGGCGAGGTGGACGGGGTCCACTACATGTTTGTAAGCCGCGAGAAGTTCGAGGATCTCGTCAAGGAGGATTACTTCCTTGAGCACGCTTCGTACAACGGCAACCTCTACGGCACCCCGGCGAATGCGGTTGAGGCGGCACGAGCCTCCGGCCAGGACATCCTCCTGAAGATCGAGGTGCAGGGAGCTCAGCTGGTACGCAAGCGCGTGAACGATGGGATCTTCATCTTCATCGCCCCGCCCAACACCGAGGAGCTTGCACGTCGCCAGTCGGGCCGGAGCAGCGAGAACCAACAGGACATCACCGAGCGGCTGCGCATCGCGGAGAAGGAGATGACGTACGCGCGCGATTACGACCACGTAGTAGTCAATGACGACCTCGATCGCGCGGTCTTGGAGGTGGAGGGGATCATCGGCGGCGCGCGCGAGGGCCAGACTTAGTCGATGCCACAAGAGGCCCGCCCGGGGATCCTCATCGTATCTTTGGCGCCCATGCGGCCCATCTGCGTCGTTGCGAACTCCGCTCCTCGCTTACGCATCCACGGATGCGCGCGCTCCGGTGCTCGTCCGCGCCTAGCAGCTGGACCACCTGGTCACCAAATCTATCGACGGGGCCCCCGGGCGTGCCTCTAGACGCAACTCCGATCCCTGACGAGCTGCGCGGGATGCGCATCGCCCTGCTGGTCGCCGGAGGGATCGCTGCCTACAAGCTTGTCGACCTTGCCTCGGCGCTGACGCAGGCTGGAACCCAGGTGCGCGTTGCGATGACTCATTCAGCCACTCGGTTTGTCGGCGCGCCTTCCTTCCAGGGCGTCACAGGCAACCCTGTGCTCACAGGGCTGTGGGCGGCGGGTGGCGCGCCCGAGCCTCACGTGTTTCTCGGGGACTGGGCTCAGCTTGTGCTTGTGGCACCCGCAACGGCCAACGTCATTGCAAGGATCGCGCACGGCCAATCGGATGACGTTGTGACCGCAACGGTCCTTGCCGCGCGCTGCCCCGTCGTCGTGGCGCCTGCCATGAACGACGCGATGTGGTCGAAGCCGGCGGTCCAGGAGAACGTCGCGAGCCTGCGCTCGCGAGCCATCACGCTGGTCGAGCCCGAGGCAGGGCACCTCGCCAGTGGGCATGTCGGCACCGGCAGGCTGGCAGGCGCAAGCCAACTTCTAAAGGCGATGGCGGACGCCGCGCGGTCGCGCTACGACATGGCGGGGCGGCTCGTTGTCGTCACGGCAGGCGGCACGCGGGAGCCGATCGACCCGGTTCGCTTTATCAGCAACTACTCGAGCGGCAAGATGGGTTTTGCGGTAGCCTCGGCAGCCGCCGAGCGCGGAGCGCATGTCGTCCTGGTGACCACTGCCACCCATCCGTCCCACCATGGAATCGAGGTGGTGCAGGTCGAGACTGCAGACGAGATGCTCGCGGCGCTGAGGGCTCGGCTTGGGGGCGCCGATCTGCTGGTGATGGCGGCGGCGGTTGCCGACTTTCGCCCGGCCAAGGTTGAAGGCAAGAAGATCCGCCGCGAGGAAACCAAGCGCCTTGACCTTGACCTCGAACCTATCCCTGACCTGCTGGCGACCCTCGGTGCTGAGAAGGAGACCGCCGGAATATTTCGCGTCGGCTTCGCGGCTGAAGGTTCGGACCTCGATGCCAAGGGCCTGGACAAGATGAAGAGGAAGGGGCTGCAGGCGATTGTCGCCAACGACATCTCCCGTAAGGACGCGGGGTTCGGCAGCGACTACAACGCAGGCGTTGTCCTTTTCGCTGACGGCACCCGGCAGGAGATCGAGCGCGTAACCAAGCGCGAGATGGCCGATCGGATCCTGGACCTGGTCGGTCCCCGACTGCGTAAGCGGTAGGAAGGTGCTCTACGCGGAGGTCGCGGTCGAGGCGGGGCGCTCGCTCGATCGGGAGACATACAGCTACCAGGTGCCGGACGGCATGGACGTCGTGCCGGGGCACCGGGTCACCGTGCCGTTCGGGCGCCGCGCCAGCTATGGCTTCGTGGTCTCGGTGGGAACCGAGGACCCGGGGGTCGAGACGAAGCCGATCACCACTGTCGGCGGCGATCCGCTGCTGCTGCCCCACCAGGTCGCGCTGGCGCGCCTCGTCGCCGACCACTACTGGGTGCCGCTCATCGAGTGCCTGCGCGCGATGCTGCCACCTCGCATCCGCAAGACAGCGTCCAGCGGTTCAGGACCATCCAGCCGCCAGCGGCGGCACAGCCGCCTTCTCGAGCTGGCCAACATGGTCACGGTCCCTGCGATCGCTCCGGAGCTCACAGCGGAGCAGTCGGCTGCGCTCGAAGTGGTCGGAAGCAACCAGCTGACCCTGCTGCATGGCGTGATCGCCAGCGGCAAGACGGAGGTGTATTTGGCGGCGGCGCAACAGGCTTTGGCCGGCGGCCTTCGCGTGCTTCTGCTCGTGCCTGACATCTCGCTGACGCCGCAGCTGGTCGAGCGGGTGCGGACCCGACTCAAGGCGCCGATCGCGATCCTTCACAGCCAGCTCACCGAGCTGGAGAGGGCGCAGCAGTGGTGGAGGACTCGCCGGGGCGAGGCCGATGTCGTCCTTGGCAGCAGGTCTGCAGTGTTCGCGCCGATCCCACGCCTTGGCCTGATCTGCCTCGACGAAGAGGGAACCGCGTCCTACAAGCAGGACCGCACGCCTAGATATGAGACGGGTTGGGTGGCGCGCCGGCTCGCGGGCCTTACCGGCGCGCGCCTGGTCGCCGGGTCTGCAACCCCAAGCGTCGTCACCTACCACGACGCGACTCGCGGCGAGCTGGCGCTCGCGAAGCTGACCAGGCGCGTCCGGGGGCACGACGCCGAGGTCGAGCTTGTCGATATGCGCGACGAGGCGGCGGCAGGCAACAGGCAGCCGCTCTCGCGGCGCCTGCTCGAGGTCGTGAACCGGACCCTTGAGAACGAGGAGCAGGTGATCCTCTACCTCAACCGTCGGGGGATGAGCACCTTCGTTCTTTGCCGCGACTGCGGGCGTTCAGTGCAGTGCCTCGGTTGCTCGGTGGCGCTCGTGCAACATGCCGAAATCGATGGTCTGGTTTGTCACTACTGCGGCTACTCGCGAGCGATGCCGTCGGTATGCGATCACTGCGGCAGCAGGAACATCCGGGGGTTGGGGATGGGCACGCAACGCCTCGAGAGCATGGTCAAGAAGCTGTGGCCTCGCGCGCGCGTTCTGCGGCTTGACAGCGATGCGGCAAAGGGACCAGATTCCTACTTCGACATCTGGGAGGCGTTCAGCGAGCGGCGGGCCGACATCCTGGTGGGGACACAGATGGTGACCCGCGGCCTCGACCTGCCGGCGGTGACGTGTGTCGGCGTCGTCGACGCCGACTTACCGCTGCACTTTCCTGACTATCGGTCTGCCGAGAACACCTTCGCGCTTGTCGTGCAGGTGGCGGGGCGGGCGGGCCGCGACGGCCGCGAGGCCAGGGTGGTCGTGCAGACGAGCAATCCCGAGCACTACAGCCTACGATGCGCGGCGGCAGCCGATTACGAAGGGTTCTATGCCGCCGAGCTGCCTTCGCGAAAAGCGTTCACGTTCCCGCCGTTCGCCGAGCTTGCAGTGCTCACGCGCACCGACGCGGACGACGCGCGCGCCGCGGCTGTCGCTCGAGAGGCGGCCGAGGAGCTGGCCAGCGGGCTGTTGCGCGAGGGCATCGAGGGGATTCGCGTGATGGGGCCGTCGCCCGCATTCATTCACCGCCTGCGCGGCGAGTACCGTTGGCAGGTGACGTTGAAAGGAGATGGCCTCGAGCGCGCGCGCCACCTGGCCCCGAGGGGTCGAGGCTGGAGCTATGACGTCGATCCGGTGACCTGATGAGCGGGTTGCGATCGGTTGAGGAGAGGAAGGCGGACGTGCTGGCTGCACTGGAAGCGCAGTGTGACCTGTGGCTGGCGACCGCCGACTCAGCGGGCCGGCCTCATCTCATCGCGGTCTCGGCCTGGTGGAATGGAACCGACCTGGTCGTGGCGACGACAGGCGCCAGTCGCACTGCAGCGAACCTCGCTGCCGGCGGCAGCGTGAGGCTTGCCGCAGGGACTCCCGCCGACGCGATCATGATCGACGCGACGCTCGCGGACCGGGTGGGTGCCGCCAAAGCACCCGAGGTCGCGCAGGGCTTCTCCAGGGCGGTCGGTTGGGACCCCAGGGAGGTCGGGCCAGGATGGGAATTCTTCAGGTTGCGCCCAACCCGGATCCAGGCTCATCGCGGCTACGACGAGCTCGAGGGCAGGGACTTGATGCGTAACTCGCGCTGGCTGGCATAGGCCAGGGCGGAGATGCCCTAGCGAGGTTGGGTTTGAGGGGATCGCGGGTAAAATTGATCTCGTGGTCCGTCCCATCCTCACTTTTGAGCACCCTGCGCTTCGCCAGAAGGCGAAGAAGGTGGCGCGCGTCGACCCGTCGATCCAGCGCTTGATCGACGACCTCGTCGAGACAATGCTCGACGCCCCTGGAGCCGGCTTGGCCGCGCCCCAAATCGGTGTGGGGCTGCGCGTGTGCGTGGTCAAGGGCGACGACAACCAGATCTGGAGCCTGGTCAATCCCGAGCTGGTCAAGCACGATGGGGTACAGGTCGGCTACGAGGGTTGCTTGAGCTACCCCGGATGGGTCGGCGAGGTCGCGCGGCACGAGACAGTGGTCGTCAAGGGACGCAACCGGCACGGCAAGGAAGTGCGGATCAAGACGAGTGGGTTCACCGCGCGGGCCTTCCAGCACGAGCTCGACCACCTCGACGGCGTGCTTTTCATCGACAGGCTGACCGATCTCGACACCCTGCAGCGCGTCGAGGATCTGGAGGCGGAGGAAAAGGAGGCCGCTGTCGCGGCAGCGGCAGGCTAAGTCCTGAAGGTCGTCTTCGCGGGCACTGCAGCGTTTGCCGTGCCCTCTCTGCAAGCTCTTCACGAGGCCGGCCACGACGTACGGCTCGTCATCACTCAGCCTGATCGGCCTGCCCGCAGGGGGTTGACCTTGACCGCGTCGCCTGTAAAGGTGGCTGCGCAGCGGCTGGGGTTCGACTTCTATCAGCCGGAGAAGATCGGCGATCGCCAGGTGGTGGAGGTGCTTCGCCGGGTTGCGCCTGACGTGTTGGTGGTCGTCGCCTACGGGCAGATCATCCCCAAGTCGATCCTTTCCATTCCAAGGCATGGGGCGATCAACGTGCACGCGTCGCTGCTGCCCAGGCATCGGGGGGCGGCGCCGATCGCCTACGCAATCCTCGCGGGGGATGAGGAGACAGGCGTCACGATCATGCGGATGGACGAGAAGCTCGACCACGGCCCGATCCTGGCTTCGCGGAGGACGGCGATTGGGGAGAGGGAGGACGCTCCTTCGCTGACGGCGCGCCTGGCTGAGATCGGCGCACAGCTCCTCGTCGAGACGCTGGGGCGCCTGGACGAGATCGAGGGAGTCGAGCAGGATGAGGAGGCGGCCACCATCGCGCCGAGGCTTCACAAGGAAGATGGAGAGCTCGAATGGGATCGGGGCGCGGTGGAGATTGATCGGAGGGTGCGCGCCTTGCAGCTGTGGCCCGGGGTGACGCTGCCAACGAAGCGGGGGAGGGTGAAAGTGCTGAGCGGCCACGTCGAGGGCGAAAGCTATGTGCCCGACCTGGTTCAGCTGCCTGGGAAGCGGCCTGCTCCCGCGAAGCAGGTGCTTGATGCCTGACAAGAAGGACGAGCGCGCGCGCGACGTGGCGGTCAACCGGCGCGCGTACCACGACTACTTCATCGACGACAAGCTCGAGGCGGGGATCATGCTCACGGGCACGGAGGTCAAGTCGGTGCGTGGTGGGCGGACCAACCTTCGCGATGGTTTCGTGCGGATCGATGGGAACGAGGCGTGGCTCGAGAACGTGCACATCTCGCCCTATGCGGAGGCGAACCTCATGAACCACGAGCCGATGCGGCCTCGCAAGCTGCTTCTGCATCGCAAGGAGATCGCGAGCCTCATCGGGAAGGTGAGGCAGAAGGGCTACACCCTGATCCCGCTGCGCGTTTACTTCGCGCGGAACCGCGCGAAGGTCGAGGTTGGTCTGGCACGGGGCAAGAAGCAATACGACAAGCGCGAGGCGATCGCGGAGCGGGATGCGAAGCGTGAGATCGCTAGGGCGATGAGGGATCGGGGGTAGGGGTCTGGGAGTCGACTGCGGCGCTTGGCTGTGAGTGGCGTGTGGGTGGGACGGGACTGGGAAGGGGAGTTGATAGGGGCGGGGTGACTGCGTAGCACGCTGGGGGTGTGGCGGGGCAGGATAGCCATATCCTCCCCGCTTCCCTTTGGGGTCCCCGCGCCCGTGGTGCGCGGGGGAGGTCGCATTAGATCCAAGTCCCTTCCTATACGCGCGGGAGGGGGCCCCTAAGTCGGCAGAACCGGAGCGCCCCGTAGCTGGCTTGGGTGGTGACGAGGCAATTAGAACGGGCCTTGTCGGACCGAAATTTACCGTGTAAAGTATTGCAACCCCAAACATATGTTTGGTACACTTCTCTCATGTTGGGGGAGGGGGGAACACCCCTTGAGGGGCTTCTAGCGGAGATCCGTAGGTTTCAGGATCGTGAAGATCGCCGGGTGGATCTCAAGCGCCTTCGAGCTGGCATTGACGCCCTCGAAGGTGAGTTCTCAGTTGAGACACGCTCATCTCAGGTCAGCGGAGATCATCTCGCCGACGGCAGCGCCGGCGTGGTCACCTGGCTCAGCCAGCTATGCGGTATGTCGGCGACCTCCGTTGCCGACCGGCTTTGTGTTGGCAAGCAGCTGGAGTCCCTGCCCAAGATCGCTGAGGCGCTGCGCACCGGAGTGATCAGCTACCAGTCCACGGCCTTGCTCTGCCACCTACGCGATCAGCTGGGCGACAAGCGCGACCTCTTTGACGAAGACGAGATGCTGCAGCACGCCCGCGACTATTCGGTCGCCAGCCTGCGCTATCTCTGTCGCGTTGCCAGGCACGTGGCCGACCCCGACGGCTTCTTCAACGAGGCCGAGGCCGACTTCACCCGGCGCCGGCTGGACATCAGCCAGATGGGCGATGGCATGTTCTGCGTCGACGCCATTCTCGACCCTGAAGGCGGGGCGGCATTCAGGACGGCGCTCGAATCGCTGGCCAAGCGGCTGGGGCCTGATGACGAGAGGAGCCACAAGCAGCGGATGGCGGACTCCATCAGTGAGCTTGTGCATCACGCTCTCGGCGAGGGCAGGCTGCCTCGGCGCAACGGCGTCAAGCCACACGTCACCCTCACGACAACGATCGAAGGCTTGAAGAACGAGCTCGGGGCGCCGCCGGCCGACCTCGAGCTCTCGCTGCCGATCTCAACGCGTACGCTCGAGCGCATCGCCTGCGACTGCACGATGTCGCGCGTCCTCTTGGCGGACTCCATAGTGATCGACGTCGGCCGCGCAACTCGCACCGTTTCGGCGCCGATGCGGCGGGCGTTGCATAAGCGAGATCGGGGTTGTCGCTTTCCGGGTTGCGATCGCCAGGTCAACTGGTCGACCCCGCATCACATTGACTTTTGGGCGCGGGGCGGTCCAAACAACCTCCCGAACCTGGTCCTGCTGTGCTACTTCCACCATCGCCTGGTGCATGAAGGCGGATGGCAAGTTGTGAAAGCTGGCCGAGAGTTCCGGTTCCTGCCGCCCGACCGCGTGGTCTTTAGACGAGCGCGTGGGCCGGGAGTGCGCTGGGCGGCTTAGGCCGCGAGATTGATACCGATCGCTCGCAGTCGCTTGTTGAGCGAGTCCATGGCGAACTGCAGGATCTCGCTTTCGGTGTGGCCGAACTCGGTGATGTATGCGGGGTCTGGCGGGTCGAGCGTGCCGGCGACGAGGGGCAGGCACTCGAGGAGCGTGCGCTGGATGAGCGGCGCGAATCGCTTCGGGTTCTCGCGCACCGCTTCCTGCAGCACCTTGATCCCGAAGCTCACATGCCGCGACTCGTCGCGCGCGACTGCGGTGAAGCCGCGATAGAAACCGCGGTCGGTGCTGCCCAGCTCACGCATGGATTCGAGCTCGAAGCGCTGGCCGGTGAGGGCGATGGTCGCCTCCACGATGATGTGGTAGATCGTGACGCCTTCGACGAAGGCGTCGAAGTCCTTCGGGTCGGTCGCCATGCGCTGCGCCGTTGAGGGGAGGCGATCGTAGAACAGAGTGTTGTAGCCCTCGTTGGTGTCGGGCCGGATCTCCGCGAGTAGCTCGTTCATGTTCTTGGCATCGGTGCCGACCACCTCTCGCCACCACCTGTCGAAGAACACTGTGTGCCGTGCCTCATCGACCATCTGGGTCGAGAGGAAGATCTCGATCTCTGGAGTCGGGGCGGCCCAGACGAAAGGTGCGAGCGTGGCGGTGACCCGCTCCTCGCCATTGAAGAAGAGGCGGTGCGACCACAGGGTTGCCTTCTTGTCAAGGTCGGTCGCCTTGAGCCAATCCTGCCGGTCGAGGGTGAAATCGAGGTCGCCCACCGACCACTGTTGCGACTCCCAGCGGCGGTAGAGGTCCATGTAGCTGGGCATGTTCTCGATGCCCCTATCGATGAACGCGAGCACGTCATCGATGCGGATGTCGCCAAGCTCCTTGAGGTTCGCTCGCGCGACCCGCTCAAGGTCCGGCTCCAGGTGCTCCAACCTCTGATCGACAGCCATGTTCGTGCTGGAGTCCATTAGAGCAGATGCCTGGAGGTGTGGGCCGGCGGGCCGGCGGGTAGAATCTTGAATGCAACCAGCTCAGCTTCGTGGGGGCGTCCGGTCTCGACGGGGCAGTTGAGCTACGGGATTGCGAGCCGAGAGCGCGTGCGTTACAGCGCAAGCATTTTTACAAATGCCAACAAGACCAACACTTTCGCCCTCGCTGCGTAAGCAGTAGAGACGTGAGTCCCGGGACTTAGATCCCGGGTGTCGCCCCCGGTCAATCCGGCGGACTGGGGAACGGCATCAAATCAGACCGGATTGCTGCTTCGGGGGCGCCACGGCCCCGAGGCGGGACACCTACCGCGGCTGGCGAAAGCGGATCCCGTCAGGAGGAGCCGCCGAGTGAGAACCAAAATCCTGGACACGCTCGTAGACATCCTGTAGGAGACTGCTTCGGACGCGGGTTCAACTCCCGCCGCCTCCACCAAGCCG
>DAIUFK010000048.1:0-17196 GCA_036844615.1 Candidatus Dormiibacterota bacterium
GCCTGATGTACAACCAGATCGAGGACGAGTAACCACGGTCTCGCAAGTTCTTGAGGCCGGATTCGAAAGCGAGTCCGGCCTCTTCCTTTCTAAGCCGACGTTTCCGTATCACGTGAGATCGAGACGACAGGCTGCTGCGGGCGTTCGTTGACCTCGAGGTGAAACAGGTCTGGCCTGGCGTAGTGGCCGGTCACATCGAAGTCGTACTTCGCGCGCGCCACCTCGTCAAGATCGAGGTCCGCGTACAGGATCGACTCTCCGGCGAAGTCGGGACCGGCGAGCACGTTGCCCATCGGACCGACGATGCAACTTCCGCCAAAGCAGACGACATCGTCGGGCTTTGAGGCGAGCTCGTTCTTGATGTCCGGCGGAAAATCCGAAAGCCTTGTGAACTGGTTGGAGGACAGGACAAAACAGCGGCCTTCCATGGCGATATGGCGCACCGTTGACAGCCAGGTCTCCCGCCCGTCCGCGGTCGGGATGCAGTAGATCTGGATGCCCTTCGAGTACATCGCAGTCCGCAGCAGCGGCATGTAGTTCTCCCAGCAGATGACCGCCCCCAATCGCCCAAACGGTGTATCGAACACCGGCATTGTGGATGCGTCACCGAAACCCCAGACAAGGCGCTCCGCCGCGGTCGGCATGACCTTCCGGTGTTTGCCCAGGTAGCCCTGTGGCGAGACGAAAACGGCTGTGCAGTAAAGAGTGCCTCCCTCGCGCTCGATGACGCCGACCACCATGTAGATCCCGAGCTCGGCAGCGAGGCCGGCAAGCTTGTCGACTGCTGGTCCCGGGATGTCGATGGAGCTCTCCCAGTACCGCCGGAAATGATCGCGGCCTTCCGGAGTGCGGTCGCCGATCACCGTCCCGAACGAGATGCCTCGCGGGTAGCCAGAGATGAAAGCTTCGGGAAACAGCACGAGGCCAGCTCCGCCGGCGGCCGCCTCGCCGGCTAACCTCTCGACCTTGGCGAGCGTAGCGTCGCAATCGAAGACGGCCGGCGCGGCCTGGACCACCGCGACTCGCTTCCGCTCGGTGGTGGTCACGATTCGCTGCCGCCGGATGCCATGTGTCCGTTTCTGGACTGGATCTCGTCTACCAGCCGGCGGGTAACCGGTACCGCTATTCCCGCCCGAGCTGCGCGCCTGAGCAATGCGCCGCCTAACGCATCAAGCTCGAGCGGCCGACCGGCAGCCTGGTCGCGCTGCATCGACGACTCCATCGTCTCCGGCACCGAATCCACAAGGCGTAGGACTGCGTCGCGATCAATATCAACGCCGTCGGCCTCCGCGACTGCGGCTACCTCGTCGATCAAAGCGATGGCCTCATCACGCCGTCTGCTCCTAATCGCACCAACGTTGGCGCGCTCGTGCGTGGTCAGCAATGCCAGAGGTCCGAGCAACGCGAATTTGTCCCACAACATGGCCAATTCTTCATCTCGGATACGGACATCGAGACCTGCCGCAGCCAGATGTTCAGCGATTGACTCAACGCGATCGCGGTTGTCTGCAGTCGCAGCAAACTCGACTGCGGCGAAGGGGCTCGTGTGGCGGATCAAGCCGGGTTCCGCCTTCGCAGTCTCGATGCGAATGGTTGCGGCCACCACGCTTGATGGAGGGTAAACGGCTCGCAGTCGATCAACGTGCTCGAGGCCGTTGAGAAAGGGGATGACAAGCGCCGGCCCGAGGGCATCTGCGGGTACGCGGTCGACAGCGTCGTTCAGATGTGTTGCCTTCACCGTGATGAGGCAGGCGTCAACCGGCTCCGCCAAACGCGCTGCGGTGCGAACGGTCGCCGCGAAGTTGCCGAACTTGCGACTCTCGAGCCGGATCCCACTCTGGGTGATCACGCGCGAGGATTCGTCGCTCGCGAGCACCAGCACCGAGCTGCCTTCCCGCGCCAGCATCGCCGCCAGGAATCCGCCCACTCCTCCTGGCCCAAGCACCGCCACGCTGAACCGATCCCGCGTCATGAGGTGCAAATGATATTCGGCCGCTGATCCTCCTCAGCTGCCGAAAGCGGTCGCCGGCAGCACGTAGAAGACGATCGCCGCCATCACGTACAGCACGACGAGCTGGAGGCCCTCCAGCCAGTTGCTCTCGCCGTCGTGAGCGATGTAGTTGAAGACCAGGACCATGAGCCCGAGGATGGCGATCTCCACCCACCCGAAAACGAGGGTCATCGGGTGGAAGAACAGGCTCAAAAGCACAACCAGCGGCAGGATGAAGGTGGCGATCTGGATCGATGACGCGGAGGCGATGCCGAGAGCGAGGTCGAGGCCCGAGTCCTCTCCTTCGCCGCCCGGGGCGCCGCGGCGCCGGATGGCGGCGCTGATCGCCGCGTACCCCTCGGCCACGTTCCCGGCATTGGCGACGATCACGATGCCGACGAAGACATTCGTCCATCCCAGCACCTTTGTCACCGCACCGACGGTCCCGGTGAGGATGTCCACGACAGGGACAAGGAGCACAGTCGCCACCACCAGGACGCCGACGGACAGCGATGCCGGCCAGGTACCTGGCGCTACCTTTCGCGGGACGATCACCGCCCTGGGCCCGCGCCACGATTCCAACCCGACGATGGCGAATACGACATAGCCGGCGTAGGCCACGAGCAGGGCCGCGGCGATGCCGATGCTCAAGGTCTGGACCTGCTGGGCGGGGGCGCCGGTTGCACACTGGGTCCCGCCGCACACGGCCATCGCGGCGGCCGATGGAAAGAGGACAGCGGCGACCGCCAGGAGCATCAGGACCGAGTGGTGGCCGGCCTCAGCGCGGCGGAACCTGGGCTTGCCGTGGATGAGCCCGGCCGAGATGTAGCAGAGACCCATGATCAGCGCCGAGTTGCTGATGAGAGCGCCGACGAGGGTGGCTTTGACCAGCGGGATGAGGCCGCGCTGGATGCCGAAGAAGCCAATCAGGAAATCGGGAGTGTTGCCGAACGTGGCGTTGAGCAGGCCGCCGGTGCGTGCGCCAACGCGGTCGGCAAGCTCCGCGGTCGCTGAGCCGATGAAGCCTGCCAGCGGGATGACAGCGGCGACGGAGAGAAAGAACTGCAGAGCGGGTGACCAGTTAAGCCATCCGCTGATCAGCGTCGCCGGCACGAAGACGAGGAGGGCGGCGAAGACGCGGCCTTCCCCCGAGAATTTCACGCCGTCAATCGTGGCGGAAAGCACGGACCGTGGCCCGGCTCAAAGGTCGGGAAAGACATCGACCTGTCGTTTGCCCGTTACGGACGACTCGGCGCATAGAGGACATCGCGACCGTTGACCCGCAGGACCCAGATCGTGTCACCCGGGTGGAGTGCAAGTGCCCAGCGCTGCTGCATGTAGTAACCACCAGTCTCGCCTGTGTTTGATAACTCATAGGCTCCTCTCGCCGCCGGCGGGGCGCTGAACTTGGCGCCCGCGAGATCTCCCCAAGGCGTTCCCCATAAACGTGCGGTGCCGGCCTCTGTCCGCATGATTTTCGCCACCCGAGCTTCGCCTGTTTTCAGAGCACGCCATACGTCCCAGATCCGATATCCGACCAACGCGATCGCCAACGCACCGACGACGAAAAGAGTTGGAGCAAACCAGGCCGGGGACGGCGGGTCGAGATTGAGGGCGCGCCAACCCATCAAGACCAAGAAGACACCTCCCGCGAGGTAGATGACGCAGTCGATGCCCCCGAGGACGGCGCCCGCAACGCCGAGCAAGGATACCCGTCGAGGGGCTGACTGCTGGGAAGCCAGCGTCTCAGCGACAAACGTCGGTATCCGATACATCGCGACTAAGTATCTGGTCAGCCGTCTCCAAACGTTGCGGTTAACAGATCGACGCGGCCTGTACAGGGTCGGTCCCGGGGCTGCCAGCTCTGACCAGACGGGTCAGGGTACGAGCGAGATGATCTCGGAGATAAAGCTGGCCGTGAACCAGAGGTTTCCATCCGGCCCTGTCGTGATGCTGTAGGGCCCACTGTTGCCCCGCGGTATCAAGTACTCGGTGATGACACCCGCCGTTGTCACCTTCGCGATCTTGGGCCCGTAATTTTCGGTGAACCAGAGGTTTCCGTCCGGTCCGGCGGTGATGATCTGCGGCAGGCTGTACGCGGTGGGGACCGGGTACTCGGTGATCACGCCCGACGTGGTTATCTTGGCGACCCGGTTCACGTCTTGTTCGGTGAACCAGAGGTTGCCGTCCGACCCCGCCGCGATGCCCTGAAGAAAGCTGTTGGGGGTGGATATCGGGTACTCGGTGAAAGTGCCCGAGGTGGTCAATTTGGCAACCTTGTTTCCGATTCGCTCGAGGACCCACAGATTGCCATCCGGCCCGGGTGCGATGTCGGTCGGGCCGCTGCCCGGGGTCGGGATGGCGTACTGGGTCAGGACTCCTGAGGTCGTGATCTTGGCAACTGAGTTGGTGCCGTACTCAGTGAACCAGAGGTTTCCATCGGGACCCTGGACGATGTACTCGGGGGAGCTGCCCCGCGGCGTGGCGTACTCAGTGAAGACGCCACGTGTCGTGACCCTGGCGATCTTGTCGGCGTTGCCTTCCGTCACCCAGAGGTTGCCGTCCGGCCCCGCCGCGATGTCGACTGGAATGCTGTTGGGGGTGGGGACGAGGTACTCGGTGAAGACGCCAGTGATGGTCACCTTGGCGACCCGGTTGGCGTGCTCCTCGGTGAACCAGACGTTTCCGTCCGGCCCAGTCGTGATGCCACCAGGCGTGCTATCGGCGCTTGGTGTGGCGTAATGAGTGAACGTGCCGGCTGCGAGATGCGGTTTGACCAGGAAATCGTGCGCCATCCAGCCACGCCCGACCAGATGCCACCAGATATGCGCGTCCACATAGACAGGAGCGCTATCGACATCGATGATGGCGCCGTTCGGCAGGCAACCGAGCACCTTTGAGCTCAGGCCGGGGGCATTCCTGAAATTGGCACAGCCGCCGGTCACGAACACGTGCGCAGCAACGCCCGGGACATAGCCTGGGTTCTGGAAGCAGCCGGCGTTGGAGTAATGCCACCCGTCAGAGTCCTGATAGACGAATATCCAGCAGGCTGAGCCGAGGCCGCCGCCAGGGTAGAGGCCATCGCCACCGTCGAACACCCCGGCATTGGTGCCGACCATGGCCCGCGACGGTTGGCTGACCTTGAAGCATGCCTCTCCGGTCGAACAGGCCGACCAGTCTTTCCAGCCGAACTCACGCTCGATCCCGGCTTTGCCGACAGCGGTCATCTCAGCCTCTTCTTGCGGAGTCGCCTCACGGCCGGCGCATAGACCCGGCAGTGTCTGGGGGAGGGTGCAGGGTGTCGCGGAGGGTGACGGGCGGGGGGAGTTGAGAGGGGTTGGTGAGGCGGTGGGCTCAGGAGGAGGAGGAGTGGTTGAAACGTCGAACATAGGTGTCGGTTGAGTGTTTGGCGTCGGGGTCGCCGCGGTGGTCGCAACGGGCGCCGGGCTGCAGGCGGTCACGAGCAGCACCAGTCCAAAGACTGTAACGACCGCGCACAAAGTGGATCGCGTCATGCCGGTGTAACGGGGCTTACCCCAAATAGGTATGAAAAGCCCCAGCCAATATTTGATTCAGCGGTAAGGTCAATGGAAAGATGCTGAGGAGGGTCCTGCTTCGCGCATCCCAGAGCGGCCGGGTTCGCGGCTGGCTTGGGCGCTCGGCAATGGCCCGCCGTGCGGTTTCGCGCTTCATGCCCGGCGAAGGCCTGGACGAGGCGCTAGCGGCCGCGGCGGGGATGGCCGGCCGCGGCATTTCCACTCTGGTGACGCTGCTCGGCGAGGACGTCACCGACCAGAAGCAGGCCGATGAGATCACCCGCCAGTACCTTGACGCCCTGGCGGCCATCTCCAGGCAGCGTCTTCCAACCCATCCATCGGTCAAGCTCACGCAGCTTGGTTTGGGCGTCGACGACGCGCTTCTGGACGCGAGCCTCGACCGGTTGGCCGGCGCGGCCGCAAAGGTCGAGCGACTGCTCTGGATCGACATGGAGGGGAGCGCCTCCACTACCGCAACGCTGGAGGCTTACCGCCGGCTGCGCGAGCGGCACGACAATGTCGGCCTCTGCCTGCAGGCATACCTGCGCCGAACGCTCTCGGATTTGCAGAGCCTTGTGCCGCTGCAGCCGCGGATCAGGCTGGTCAAAGGCGCCTACAAGGAACCCACGGAGATCGCGTTCCAGTCACGAAGCGAGGTGTCGAGCGCCTACAGGCTGATGGCGCTGCAGCTGCTCGAAGAAAGCGGGCGCGGCCACCCGCCGCCCACGCTCGCGACGCACGATGTCAACCTTCTGAGGTCCATCCTGGCCACCGCTGAAGTGGCCCGCGACCGGTACGAGATCGCCATGTTGTACGGCATCCGGACCGCCGACCTGTCGGCGCTGGTCGCCGAGGGGCACCGAGGCACCGTTCTGATCAGCTATGGCTCGGAGTGGGCCGCCTGGTACCTGCGCCGGCTCGCCGAGAGACCGGCCAACCTGATGTTTGGGATCACGGCGGCACTCAGGAGGTGACCGGGCCGATTGGCTCGAAGACGGCAGTGAAATGGCGCAGCGCAGCGGGTTCGGACACGATCCGGTAGCCTCCGATCGCCGCCCGGTTCCGGGCCAGGAATTGCGCCACTTCGATCACGTAGTGCCGGAGTCGGTCAGAAGGTCGATGAGCACGTTCGCAGAAGCGAGTCGGAAGAGGTTGTATCCCGCCTCCTTCAAGAAGGTGGCCCGCTCGTCGCGGGAGGTCATCCGCATGGGCTCGACCGTCTTGATCCTGAACGGCTCGATGATCGTGTGAAACGAGTCGAGCGCGGTCATTTTGTCGCCAACGGATCGCACGCTACCTGGTCTGCTCGAGCCGCGCGCCGATCCGCTCGAGAAGGTCTTTGACGGTCACCTCTGCGACCCTGTGAAACAGAGCCCGGTCGGCGATCTTCCCGATCAGCCCAAGAGGTGGCTGGTAGTCGGCGCTGAGGCCCAGGAGACTTCTGGCGCCGCCCAGCGAGGCGACCTCCAACACACCGTCCAGAGTCGGGAACAGTCCGGCCTCGGTCGCGGACCGCCAGCGAATGGGCAAGAAAAACACCCCGGCCGCGGCCCTGGGTGCGCCGATTTCTAAGGTGATTTTCCTGCCGATTCGGCGCTTGCCCAGGTTGAATCCCAGCTCGGATAGGAGTTTCTCCCCGGCACCGTTCGCACCCCTGGCCATGTCGGGCAGCCAGTTCTCGACGCCGGCCGCCATCTCAATCTCCAGCTCCTCGATCGGGCGGGCGACATCTACGTAGGACCGTAAGAACACTTTGGAGCACATGCTGCGGTGGACGATCGCAACCAGGGAGGGCCAATGGTCCCCAGGCTTGTGAGGCTTTCGACTCTCGGTGCCGAACGGCTGGGATGGTAAGCATGGACGTGAGATGAGCCACACGCCGCCGGAAGATGAGCAGTCGTCAGGGCGCGCCGAGGCCAGAGCGTCCACGGCGGGAGTGCTCGAGCTCACCGAGGAACAGTGCTGGGTGTATCTGCAGATTCATCAACTTGGCAGGTTGGCGATCGTGGTCGGCGGCTGTCCCCAAGTATTTCCTGTCAATTACGCAGTAGGTGACAAAGCGATCGTCTTCCGTACGGAACCGGGAAGCAAGCTGAAGCACGGCCCAGGCTCCGTCGCTTGCTTCGAGATCGACGGCTACGATCCGCACACGCGTGAGGGATGGAGCGTGACTGCGGTGGGTCCGCTCGAGGAGATCACCAACGCCGAAGATGCTCGCAGCCGGGCCTTGCGCCAGCTCCCGGTGGATCCACTCGCGCCAGGCGCCAGGCTGCACTGGATTGCCCTGAACGCTGAGAAGGTGACAGGCCGCCGCTTCGCCGCCGGCTGGGTCATCCCGGGCCTTTTCCTCGGTTAGACCGAAGCGTCAGGTCCGTCCTCCCTATGTGCGGTTAACAGGTCTCCCGCCTTGCCGACGCGGCTTCGGCATCTGCAAGGTTGAACGCTGCAGGGTTCGGCGCATAGGTCATCGGTCCGCTGCAGACGGCGTTTTTGATTTGCGAAAACTGCACCGGCTGGAGCTGTGGCCGCGATGCCAACAGCGTCGACACAGCATCGCCTGAGAGCCCAGCCAGGTACTGCGGGTCGAGCTTGCCCGTCGACGCGGCGCGGTCCACGTTAAACCGGGCAACGAGGGCCTCGGGATTCGCGAAGTTGAGGACCATCAGCATCGCAAGCGCGGTAATGGCGGTCGCGCCGACGAACCAGCGGCGGCGGCGGAACACGCCTCCGACGTCCGCTGCCAGCAGCAGGAAGACCACAGCGATCCAGCCCGCGAACAGATGGCTGTACAGGCGGAGCATGGTGAAGCCGTAGGCGCTTTCGTAAAGGCTCAGTCGCATCGAGGCGACAGCGACGATGAGCAACGTCAGCACGATCGCGGTCTCCGCCAGGAGGACGAAGGCTCTTTTAGTCGAAGCCTGGTTCAAAGCCGTGATGCGGCTGAATAGGATGAGCACGACGAGGGTGATTCCGGCCACCCACAGCAACTGGAAGAATCCCGATCGGGCGTAGTCCGCATACGTGACGCCGGCTGCACGCAGGGTATCGCCTGCCGCCCCGGTCGCCGCCACCGCCTGAGCGAGCGCAAAGGCAGCGAAGATCGCGTCGAGCACGGCAAGAACGACGAGCCCTTCGGTGGCTCCGAGCCTCCACATCGGCCCGTCAACTCTGTTGAGCGGCTCCGCCGCAGCCGAACGCAACAGACCGGCCATCACAAGCGAGCCGACAAGCACAAAGAAGGCATCTGCCAACAGCTGGCCGAAGTCGAGGTTGATGGTGAGAAAGGATGCAAAGACAGGGTCTGCCGACGCGAGCAGGGCAGCCACGACGATCGCCACCGGCGTCGCAATGAGAAGCCCTCGCGCAACCGGTGCTGCGGACGCAAAGGGCGCTCGCATTGCGGTGATGGGCCTGACCGCCCAGGCCGCGCCTGCCACCCAATGAAGCATGGCGTGGAAGCCTCGCGCGGCTGATTCCGCCATGCCGATGTTCAGCAGTGTGCCGCGGCGTGCAAACGATGCGGCGGTCCCCACCAGGATGAGTCCGGCGGCGAGGTCCGGCCACACGAGCCAGGGGCTCGCTCGCATGCTCAGCCAGGCTGCGAACACCGCCGCGGCACCTGCCAGCAGCCGCGATTCCAGGCGTTCAGCGCGGGCAACGAAGACGAGCGCCAGCGCAAGGAACGCGAGCGCGAGGGAAGCACCCAGACCGAAAGCGCCGACTCTGAAAGCCTGGTCCGCGACCAGGCCGGCGATCAGCGCCGCCGCGACCACCCACCAGCTCGCCCTGGCCGTGATCCGGAAGCTCGCCCATGCCGGAAGGTGAGGAAGCGCGGGCGTGGGAGCAACCGGCGACCAGGTCACCCCGTCCCATCGATGCCTTCCATCCGGAGACAGGCTTCCGACATGCATCGCCGCGTCTTCGGACATTGCATGCTCCAACAGGCGCGACGGGGTCAATGGTTACGGTCCGCTCAGACTGGTGTGGTCACCCAGCCGATCCACGGCACATGAACATCGAACGGGACGTCCCCACTAAGGAGACGGAAGCAAACGTGCTGCGTCAGGCGCTTGCCAGGATCCACGCTGGCCGCCGATGGAGCCCGGCAGTCCGAGCTGGGCGGCAGGTCGAGGCCGGCAGTCGGCCGGATGTAGTAATCGGCCGGATCGATGTTCGCTGCCGACCCTGAGTGGTTGATGTATGTCACGTCAAGGGTCACCAGTGTTGCGTCTTGAGGATCGCGCGTGGTCGTGACAAGTGCCTCCAGGTTGTCGTTGGTTGAGAAGGTGCAGCCTGGGGTGAAGATACAAGCGACCTCATCGGGGTGGTCGCTGATGTACGAGGCGGCCACGACGGCGACCCCCCAAGGCACCGCGAGCACGAGGATCGCCAGGACGGCGAGGCCGACTGCGAGCGCATTGGCGTGGCCCTTGCCGAAGTTGGCCGGCGGGTCGTCAAAGCGCGCGATCGGAATCGCGATCATGAGGGCCATCGCGGGCAAGCCGGCGATCGCCGCGAGGAGGCTGCCAAACGGGACGGGGCTCAGGACGAGCGCCAGTGCGAAATAAATGAGGTACCAGAGCACGAAGATCGCGACCCCGTACCACGTGGCTCGCCAGTGCCCAATCGCATGGCGGAGGAGCCTCCCGATTCTGAAGATGCCCCAGCCCTCACGCCCCGACATCTCCAACGCTGGAACCAGCAGCGGCAGGGTGGGGAAGTTCAGCAGCCCTAATACCGTGAAGCCCGATGCCGCACCAATCCCGATTGCCCAGGCGACGCTGTGAGATTGCCCGTAGATGGCGAAGCCCACTGCGCTGCCTACGGCCAGCATGGCCAGAAAGACGATCATCGACCAGGCGAAGGTCAACACGAAAACTGGCGCGCCGAGCCCGATGTAGCTGAGGTTCGCGGGAGGGAGCACGCGGTACCCCGCCCGCACGTTCCTGGCGGTGACTATCGCGTAGCCGTAGATGTTCATCGACCCCACGAACGGGATCAACCCGATGAGGCCCATGATCGCCACGGTCCCCGCCCAGTCTGGTGCCGAGACGAACCAGAAGATTCCTGTGTGCTCGGCCGGCGGCATCGGCATCCATCGCCTATCGCGCCAGAGCCAGCGGCCGTCGGGCGATACCCAGCTGCCGTCAGGTATCTGCTGGACTGCCATCGTCAGATAGGGTAGGCCCGCGAGGCGAGTCCTAACTAGACCTCAGGCGCCGGCTTTCTTGTCGTCCAGGAATTCCTGGTAGCGGCGGTACGCGTCCAGCTTTCGGCTGTCGACGATCTTGGTGTAGCCCTGCAGCGTGTTCAGGTTCGCGTGGCCCAGAACTTCCTGCACGAGCCTTACGTCACCGCCGGTCACCTCCAGCAATGTGGTCGCTGTCGTATGCCGCGCCACGTGAGGCGACTTGAACGACCACGCGCCGAGCTCCTTGCGGATGCGCCTGACGATGAACCTCGCCCCTGCCGCGGTCAGCCTCCTGCCGCGATCGTCCGCCACGGACCTGTCGAAGTTGACGAACAGCGCCATCGATGCGTCCTCGCGCACCGCGAGGTAATCCTCGAGCGCGGAGCGGGCGTCGCTTGTCAGATAGACCGCTCGCTGCTTCGAGCCCTTGCCCGTCACGACGAGCCGGTTGCCGGTGCGAGGAAAGTCGGTGCGGTCAAGCGCGAGGGTTTCGGAGATGCGGCAACCAGTGCTGATCAGGAACTGCACGAGGGCGCGATCGCGCTTGTCGGGCACGGTCTTGGTTGGGAGTGCCGCGAGCAGCCGGACCAGCTCGTCAGGGTCGATCGGCTTGGGCAGCCGCTGCTCGAGCTTGGGCAGAGTGATGCCGTTCGAGAGGTCGCGCTCGATCAGGCCTTCTTTGGCCAGCCACTTTAACCATGAACGGATCGCGACGAGAGCCCTTGCTCGCGACGCGGGGCTCTTGAGCCGTCCGGCCAGATGGCGCTGGTAGGCCCGAAGGTCCTCATGGCCGAGCTCGTTGAGAACGAGGGTGTGACCGTTTGCGGCGAGAAAGGCGATGAGCTTACGGAGCTCGGACTCATAGGCTCGGACCGTGTTCGGGCTGCGGTTCGCTTCGAGCTGAAGCCAGCCGAGGTATTCCGATGCAGCGGCCTGGAGATCGAGAAGCATGGCGAGGCCGCCTGCATGTTGTCATATCCGCTTCAAGCGGGGGTGCCCCGGGATCCATCGCGTAGAGTGGCAGACCATATGACGAGGCCAATCGCAGCGTTCATCGCTCTCGTGGTGGTTGCCGCGTGCGGCGGCTCTTCGCCGACACCAATCGTGGCGACGGCCTCCAACGTTGCGGTCCAGCCTGCGGACCTACCGGCCGGCATGGTGCGGTGCGATCTTTCAGGCGACATCGATACCTACCTGAACAAAATCAAGGCCAAGGATCCGGCGACCTACACGTCGACGAAGAACCAGTGGGAGGCGGCCCAGGCGAAGGGCGCGACAGAGGCGCAGGTCGTTTTCTACACGGACAGCGCGCCCAACTGCACTAGTGTGGAATCAAAGGTCTCCAACATCAGCTCGGCGGCGTACAAGCTCGTGGTCAACTTCGTGATCCAGTTCAAGGACGAGGCAACCGCCGCCACAGGCTACACGAGCGAAAAGATATTTGGCATCGATCGGACGGCGCTGGGGGCAAACGGTGCTCCTGTCGTGGAGGGGACCAAGACGGGACTTGGTCCGAACTCGATAGTCCTGAGCGTCCCGATCGCCAGCCAGTCCTTCTACATCGCGGTGTGGCAGAGCAAGGCATTCATGGTCATCCTCGGGATCATCAACCTCGACAGCGCGACTGGCCAGAAGGTGGCTGACGCGGAGTACAAGCGCATCCATTAGTTATTCGTTAGTACTGCCGGCGAGCGCTGAGATGACCGGCACACACAAAGTCGAAGGGAGGGAGTCAGGCCTCCCTCCCAAACTGGACGATTACAGGTTGCAGGTCGCCGAGTAGCTGGAGTTGTTCAGTCCGGTCAGCCCATCGGGAGCTGAGCCAAGCACGTTGTCACCGAAGTAGGGCGGCTGTCCTTCCGTGTTGAAGTGCAGCGAAGGGTCGCTGAATGCGCCGAACGCACCGTGGCCTGCGTCACAGACGTTCGTAACCTGAGGCGGCGGGTTGTAACCACTGCCAGCAGCGAACGCGACCGACCCGAAGCCGATGGTGGCCGTAGCCGCCATCACGAGACCGACAAACAAACGCTTCATACCACTCCTCCTCGCGCCTACCCAGTGACGCGGGCCTGCCGATCCAAACTCAGGTTCGGTCTGTGCCCCAAATGTCGCGTTCCAGGCAGTTGTTGATCGGCCCAGGCGGCCATAGCCACGGCGTTTGCCGTGTGCTGACAGGTCAGAACGGATAGAGGGACTCTGATGTGGTTCGAAGTACCCAAATTGATCTTGCGTGGAACGGATCGGGGCAAGGTGGTGCGCCTGGCAAGAATCGAACTTGCTGCCTCTTGCTCCGCAGGCAAGCGCTCTATCCGGTGAGCTACAGGCGCGAGCGGTTCAGTTTAGGCGAGCATCGATCGCAGCCGTCACCGACTTGAACGCAGTCGTGTCGAGGTTGGTGAGCACCACCATCGACACGAACACCGACCGCCGCCAGCACGCCAGTTGAACGGAGGGCCTGGAGTACGTCCAGGAGCTGACTCCGCGGCCCGTGGCGATGCCGCGCACAAGCCCGGGGGAGAGCAGATCGGGAGCCGGGGGCGCGAAACCGAGGATTCCCGATCCCCATGCGCGCTCGGCCTGGCCTTCGTCCACGAAAACTGCGACGAAGCTTGCGGCCGCTTTGATCTTGGCCGTCACGCCGAGCTCCACGGTGCAGGCGGCAGGATCGGCCACGAAAACGGCGATCGCGGCGTCGACCGCCCCCTTCGAACGGAGCTGCTGCCACTGATCGGTCATGCGACTCGCGAGGGAGGGGTTGGACTTTTGCAGGTTCGTGAGGTAACCGGCGATCGGGCCTGAGCCGGGGCACGCAGTGAGGCCCGCAGGCGCCTCGCCGGGTTGCAGCACGGCGGCGGTCACTTTCGGGTGGGGTGACGGACCAGGGGATTGGGCGGCCGGCGTTGCGCCGTTCTGGCACGCGACGAGAAGAGTGCTCAGCGCTAAGAACGCGATAAACCGGCTCACGGCGGGGGCAGTCTAGACTGGTGAGCCGGCGCGCGCCTGTAGCTCACCGGACAGAGCGTTCGGCTCCGGACCGAAAGGCAGCAGGTTCAATTCCTGCCAGGCGCATTCCTATACAGGTTTGTATAACACTCGGCTGCATAAGGCGGCCCGGTGCATCGAGGAAGGGCGAGCGCCTTAGCCACGGTACAGGCTGGCAGCGCCGGAAGCGTTGCGACCCCAGCCTCGTTACTTCCGAAAGATGGCTCGCTCGACCCGGTCGGCCACCCTGGCGATCGTGGCAGCCTCGTCCGGCCGCAGGCCTTCAGTTGCTAGCACTGACCTCAGTGCCTCAAGCACGGTCGCCCACCCGTCCGTCAGCCAGCATTGCTCCTCCAAGCTGGCAGTAGTGTCTTTACCAGGTGCTCATCTCCTCGATTGGCCCATCGTTGGAGTACGTCCTCGATTGGATTCAGCACTTCGTCACGCCAAGCGTCCGACACGCGTTCATGATGCTCGCACGTAAAACACGCTTCCCTTCTTGTGGACGGAAATACTGGATTACGGTAATTCCGCTACAATTGCCACATGAGTCAGAGATCGTTCGTAGGTGTCCGTGGGCGGGGTGAGATCGTGCTTCCCGCCGATCTCCGGCGGCGCCACCATCTCGATCGACCCGGTGCCCAGGTCGAAGTCGTAGAGCGTGACGATGGAGTGATCGAACTGCGTCCGCAGGTCCCGGTGCCGGCCGACCAGGCTTGGTTCTGGACACGAGAGTGGCAACAGGGCGAGCGACGTGTGGACGAGCACGTTGCATCAGGCGAGGTGCATGTTTCCGCAGACGCCGATCAATTCGTGCGAGACCTTGACGCTGTGCGCGCGCGACGCCGACCCACGCGCCGTCGTTGAAATTCGAGCGCACGCCGCAGTTCGATGCCGATGTGCGACGCCTCACCCAGAAGGAATTCGAGCTCTTCCGCCGCGTCGCGCGCGATGATTTTTCACCAGCTGCCGACCGATACGCCGCGAAACCTTCCAGCGGGTGGCCGGCACGCCTCCGAGTCAAATCGGTTCAAGGAACCCACGGAATCTTCGAGATGACGTGGTCATTTGCAGGTCCCGACGGACGCGCGACATTCGAGCTTGTCACCGTTGATGGCGAGTTACGTGTGCGATGGCGTCGAGTTGGCGGACATCAGATCTTTCGCCGGCCTTGAGCAGCCGTCAACATGATCGGCATCGTCCAGCTGCCGCCCGGAGCCGAGCCCGGCACGTAGCGAGATGATGGTGGGATGACGAGAGCCGCCCCACAACCGGAACACGTAAGAGGCTGACCATCGCCACAGACCTTCTTCACGCAGGGCATTTCTCAGCCGCTGACCTCGAGGCCAACCGCGCGGGGCGGATGACCGTGTGGCAGCGTTTGAAGGTGCTGCATGGGACCCTCGCTGTTGCCTTCCTCGCGGGGATCGGCCTTGTCATCAGCGTCGCGCTTGGACCGAACCTCATCGATGCGTTTCGTGAGGACGTGCTCATCGGCGTGGTCGCGACCCTCTTCTTTCTGATGTGCCTGTTGATGGGCTTGGGCTGCGCCATCGCGGCGTTCGCGGACATGGTCGACGTCGTTGCCGGCCGTGCCCGTTCTGCGCACGGTCCCATCAAGCTGCACACGGAAAAGCTCACAACCAATGCCCTGGCGCGCCCGATTCCCTCCTCCTACAGCTATCCGGGGCAGTTCACGTACCACCTGGAGGTCTCGGATCACGCCTTCACAATCGGCAGGGCGCTCTACGAAGCTCTCGCAGCCGAGGAGGGCTCTCTTCGCGTGTACTACGCGGCCCGTTCGGATCTGTTGCTGAGCCTGGAGCGTCAGGAGCCCGCCGCGGCACGCTGAAACGGTCAGGCGGGTTGGGGCTTTTCCCCCAAGTACAGCGTCTGCTTGCCAAGCAAGAGCCACGCGGGCGGGAAGGCGAGGTATGCGCGAACGAGAAGCGGGTGCTGAGGCAGACGGCTCTTGGTCGTGTAGGGGAGGAAGCGCGCGATCACCTTCTTGGTCTTGAATCCCGCCATCACCGCCGCCTCGGCAAGGCTCTTCTCGGTGAGGGCGGTCTGGTGGTCGATGAAGTCCCAGTAGGAGCCCCCGATCAGGCGGATGTTCGGCTGCAGGATCAGCACCCTACCTCCTGGCTTGAGGATCGAGAAGGTGACCTTCAGCTGCTGCAGGACGGCTTCCGTCGAAGGCAGATGCTCCAGGTAGTTGCTGAAGAACGCCAGGTCGAAGTAGTTGTTCGGCAGGACCTCCGCCAGGTCCAGCCCGCTGGCGGGGACGAAGTGCACCTCTTTTGGCAGTGACCCGCTGACGTCTCGGATATCGGTCGCCCAAGGTTCCGCCGCCTGAACGTTGCGAATGAAATAGCCAAGGTCGCATGCGATGTCGACGACGCGCGCGCCTGGAACGATGTAGCGCTGCAGATACCTGCCGAGCTCACGCCAGATCGCTTCCTTGCCTGCCTGGTCTTCGTGGCTGAAGCGCTGCTCGTAGACCTCCTTCAGCACGATCGGAGGCAGATCGTCAGCCGGAACCCTCGGCTCCGCTCCTTCTTTGATTCGCTTGATTGGGGTCGCCACCGCTAGGTCAACGATAGCGGCCGTTCCAGGGGTCGCCTCACCGATAGACGAGGTTGGCGCCGAACCGCGTGAAGCCGAGCCGCTCGTACAGGCGTGCCGCATCCTCGCTGGCGGCGTCGAGGAACACGAAGTCCCCGCCGTTCGCGAAGTGTCGCCTCATCAGCTCGGAGGTGACGGCCGCGGCCACCCCGCGGCGCCTGCGATCCTTGCGCGTGACGACGCCAACGATCTCGGCAGCGCCCTTCAGCGAGTGTGAGACGCCAGTGCCCACGGGCTCCCATTCCAACCACGCCAGAAGGAAAACCCCGTTGGGCCGAGCCATCTCGACCCGGAGCCTGTCGATTGGCGGCGGCGGCCGGTCGATCTCTCCACCATCGGTCCACCTGATGGATTGAAACGCCTCGAGCTCCGCCTCGGCTGCGGCCGCGGACAACTGGGTCAGGTGCACCTCGTCAGGCGTCGGGACCGGCTTGAACGCGTCGGGCCTGCAGGACATGAGAGGGTTTCGCTCCACCCGTTTCAGGCCTGCATCCTCGAGCCATCCGCCGACCTTCGGGAAGACTGCCTCGTTGTACTCGATCTCGAGGGGGACCTTGCGCTTCTTGAGGGCCGCCCGCACCTTGGTCAGGGCCTTCGTTGTCTCGGCCTCGGTCGCGGTGCCGTCGATCAACGTCACCCAACCTGTCGCACCACTGTCACCCTCTGACGACAGCAGCACGCGGAACGGACCGACCGAAAGCACCTCCGCTTCGTCGCCACGGCCTGCGAGAGTGTCGCGCTGCCATGTCTGAAAGCGGTCGCCGTCACTCATGAGTGTGCCAAGCGCACCAATTCTGGCGCAACCATTTCTGGCGCGTTCGTACTATGCGGGAATGAGGCTGCAAGTTGCCCCCGGCGCTCGCCTCGCCCAT
>DAIUFK010000049.1:0-16829 GCA_036844615.1 Candidatus Dormiibacterota bacterium
CACCACACCCTCTTCGCGGCGCGAGCCTCCTGTCGCTTGGCAGGGGGCTCGTGTCATATCACGGGGGAGGCAAGCCTCCCCCTGTGGGGTCCCCCACCGGAGTTACACATTGCGTGGAGGCGCTTGGATAGGGCATATGTGACGGCCGGAGTGAATCCGGCCTTGCAGCTACCCCTGGGTTCTTGTTTATTTGTTCAGGCGGCTTTGACGGCCTGGACCAGCTTGGTTAGGGAATCTTTGGCGTCACCGAAGAACATGATCGTCTTCGGGTCGTACATGAGCTCGTTGTCGATCCCGGCGAATCCCGGACGCATCGAGCGCTTCATGAACACGATGTTCTTCGCCTGGTCCGCGTTCAGGATCGGCATGCCGTAGATGGGGCTTCCAGGCGAGCTGCGAGCGGCAGGATTGACCACATCGTTGGCGCCGACGATCAGGACGACGTCAGCATTCTTGAACTCGTCGTTGATCTCGTCCATCTCCTTCAATTGCTCGTACGGCACATTGGCTTCAGCGAGCAGGACGTTCATGTGGCCCGGCATGCGCCCCGCCACCGGGTGAATGGCATAGCTGACCTCGACGCCGCGCTTCTCCAGTATCTCGGCCAGCTCGCGGACCGCATGCTGCGCCTGCGCCACCGCAAGCCCGTAGCCGGGAACGACTATCACGCGCTTGGAGTAGGCGAGCAACGTGCCGAGGTCTTCAGCCGACGCAGACCTGACGCTGCGACCTTCCTTGCCCGCTACCGCGGTTTCACCCGCTGCGCGAACCTGGCCGAACGCGCCGAACAGCACGTTCGCCAGCGAACGGCCCATTGCATCGCTCATGAGCTTGGTGAGCAAGCTGCCTGAGGCGCCCACCAGCGTGCCCGCGACGATCAAGGCGAAGTTGTTGAGCGTGAAGCCGCTGGCCGCGACCGCAAGACCGGTGAAAGCGTTGAGAAGCGAGATCACGACAGGCATGTCCGCGCCTCCGATCGGCAAGACGAAGGCGACCCCGAGGATGAGAGCCAGGATCATCAGCGCGAGAAAGGAGAACGGCACGGAGGCGACGGCGAGGACGGCGATCACAAAACCCACGATCGCCGCCGCGAGCAGCCCGTTCACCAGCTGCTGGCCGGGGTAGGTGATCGGAGTCCCTGTCATCAGCTCCTGCAGCTTCGCGAAAGCGACCATGCTGCCGGCGAAAGACACGGAGCCGATGACGATGCTGAACACGCTGGGAAACGCGACGGTGAAGGCAGGGTGGTCGCCAAACTGGAGCAGCTCGGCCACCGCCACCAGGGCCGCAGCGCCGCCGCCCACCCCGTTGAAGAGGGCGACCATCTGCGGAATCGCAGTCATCTTCACCCGGCGCGCGCCCACGGTCCCCACGAGCGCGCCGATCACGATTCCAATCCCAATCACCGCTATGCCGGCGGTCGTGAAGTGGAGCAGGGGTATCGTCGCGATGAGCGCGATCACCATGCCGGCGGCCGCCGTGAAGTTGCCGTTGCGAGCGCTCTTGGGCGAGCTCAGCTGCCTGAGGCCGAGGATGAAGAGGACAGCGGCGACCAGGTACGCAAGCGCGATTACTGTCGTCATTTGGCTGGTGGCGTTTTCGACTGCTGCCTGCCCTTGAACATCTCCAGCATCCGGTCGGTGACCACGAAGCCTCCGACCACGTTGGTGGTCGCGAGGATCACCGCGACCAGGCCGATGGCGATGTTGACCGGCGAGCTCGCCCCGGCTGCGATCACTATCGCGCCCACGAGGATGATGCCGTGGATCGCGTTGGTACCGGACATCAGCGGGGTGTGCAGGATCGTCGGCACCTTGGAGATGACCTCGATGCCGACGAAGATCGCCAGCACGAAAAAGGTCAGCTCGTTGAGTAGCTCGTTGCTCATACCTTAGGGGCCCCCTTTGGGGTTACCCCCTCGCGGGGCGGTGCCGTCTGCTTGGCCCTCTCGTTGACGATCTCCCCGCCGTGCGTGATGCAGCAGCCCTTGGTGATCTCGTCACTGAAGTCGAGGTTGATGGCGCCGTCCTTGACAAGGTGAAGCAGCAGGTTGGCGACGTTGCGGGCGTACAGCTGGCTGGCGTGCAGCGGCATCGTCGACGGCACGTTGCGGGTGCCGATGATCGTCACGCCACCGATCTCGAGCTCTTCGCCTGCCTTCGTCAGCGCGACGTTGCCGCCAGTCTCGGCGGCCAGGTCGACGATCACGGAACCCCGGCGCATCCCCTTCACCATCTCGGCGGTGACCAGCAGCGGCGCGCGCCTGCCTGGGATCGCGGCGGTGGTGATGACCACGTCCGACTTCGCGATGTGCTCGCCGATCAGCTCCCTCTGCTTGCGGAGGAACTCCTCCGACTGCTCGCGGGCGTAGCCGCCCTCCCCCTCCTGGGTCTCGAGCGGGAGCTCGATGAAGGTTGCTCCGAGCGATTGAACCTCTTCTTTGACGGCCGGGCGAACGTCGTAGGCCGAAACCACCGCGCCGAGACGACGCGCGGTGGCGATCGCCTGGAGCCCGGCGACGCCGGCGCCCATGACCAGCACGCGCGCTGGGGCGACGGTGCCTGCCGCGGTCATCATCATCGGGAAGAACTTGCCGAGCCGGCCGGCCGCCATCACGACTGCCTTGTAGCCGGAGACAGACGCCTGCGACGAGAGCGCATCCATTGACTGCGCACGCGAGATGCGAGGCACCAGCTCGAGGCTGAACGCAGTGACGCCTCGCTTCGCGAGAGCGGAGACTACATCGCCCTGCGTCGCAGGCTGCAGGAAGCTGATGAGGACCGCGCCTTTTCTGATGAGGTCCACCTCGCCGAGAGCAGGAGCCTGCACCTTGAGGACCGCGTCAGCGTCCTTGAGCAAGGCTGCAGCGCCCTTGACCACCTTGACGCCTGCCGTCTCAAAGGCGTCATCCGGGATGAAGGCGCCGGAGCCCGCACCTTCCTCGACGCTGACCTCCAGCCCTGCCGCTATCAACTTGGAGGCTGTGTCCGGGACGAGAGCGACCCGTCGCTCATCCTGGGCAAGCTCCTTCGGCGAGGCGACCTTCACTGCTTGAGGACTGTAGCCGAAATGACAGCCGGCCCCGGGCTACCGTGTTGGTGCCAACAGGCGCGTAACATTCGTAATCCGCCACCAAGAAAACGAAGTGACCGAGCAAATAATCAACGACCTGACCATCCAGGCGGCGACCGTCAACGGTTCCGGGAGCCAGACGGCCAACCTCGTCCTGACACGGGCGATCTTCAAGATGGGAATCCCCGTCGCGCCCAAGAACGTGTTCCCATCCAACATCGAGGGCCTGCCCACGTGGTACCAGCTCCGGATCACCCCGGAGGGGCACATGGCCCGGACCGACAAGGTGGACGTCCTCGTCGCCTTCAACCCGTCCACCTGGCGGGAGGACATCAAGTCGGTGCGGCAGGGGGGCGCGGTGATCCACGAAGAGGCGTTCTCGAGTGCCGACGCCAGAACCGACGTCACCTATTACCCGGTCCCTTTCGCAAAGCTCGCCAAGGCGAAGATCCAGAGCGACACGCTCCGCAAGCAGCTTGCCAACATGATCTACGTCGGGGTCGTGGCGGGCCTGCTCGGCATCCCCTGGGATGCGCTCGAGCACGGCGTGAAGCGTCAGTTTCTGACCAAGCCCAAAGCCGTGCAGGTCAACTTAGACGCCATCAAGGTCGGCCTCGACTACTGGCAGGACAACTTTTCGAAGACCGACCCTTACCGCCTCGAGTCGATGAGCGGTTTGGTCGAGGGCAAGGTGCTGGTGGAGGGCAACCAGGCTGCCGCCCTGGGCGCCCTGATGGGCGGCGTGACGGTTGCCGCCTGGTACCCCATCACCCCCTCCTCTTCTCTGTGCGAGTACCTGATCGCATATACCGATCGCTACCGAACTGATCCCAAGACCGGCGAGAAAAGAGTGGCAATCGTCCAGGCCGAGGATGAGCTTGCCGCCGTCGGCATGGCGCTCGGCGCAGGTTGGGCGGGCGCGCGCTCGATGACGTCGACCTCCGGACCTGGCATCTCGCTGATGGCTGAGTTCGCAGGCCTCGCTTACTACGCCGAGGTGCCTGTGGTGATCTTCGACATCCAGCGCATCGGGCCCTCGACCGGTCTGCCGACACGCACTTCGCAAGGAGACGTCGGGTTCGCCTACACCCTTTCGCACGGGGACACCAAGCATCTCGTCCTGCTGCCAGGCACCGTCGAGGAGTGCTACGAGTTCGCGCGCGACGCCTTCGATTACTCCGACCGGTTCCAGACTCCGGTGTTCGTCCTCTCGGACCTGGACCTCGGGATGAACCTCTGGATGACGCCGGCCTTCAAATATCCGGAGAAGCCGTTCGACCGCGGCAAGGTGCTGTCGAAGGAAGACCTCGAGCGCCTCGCCGGAGAATGGGGCCGCTACAAGGATGTCGATGGCGATGCGGTGACCTATCGCACCCTGCCAGGCACCGACCACCCCGCGGCGGGCTTCTTCACGCGCGGTTCGGGTCATGACGAATCCGCCCGCTACACGGAGAACGCCGACGCCTACATGCGCAACATGGACCGCCTTTCGCGGAAGCTCGAGACCGCGCGCTTGGCGCTGCCCGCTCCTGTCGTTGACGAGACTCCTGGATCGCCCATCGGGTTGATCGCATTCGGGTCGACTCACGCGGCGGTGCTCGAAGCGCGCCAGGCGCTCGCGGCAGCGGGTCAACCTGTTGACTACCTGCGTGTGCGAGCGCTCCCGCTCTCGGCTGAGGTCGGAGCATTCGTCGCCCGGCACGAGCGCGTGTATGTCGTCGAGCAGAATCGAGACGGCCAGGTCTTCGATCTCATACGACTTGACCTACCCCCCGAGCTCGTCCAGCGCGTGCGCTCGATCCGCCACTACAACGGCCAGCCGATTCCCGCCATCGCGATCTCGGAGCCGTTGCTGCAATCGGAGGCGGTGCCGGCATGAGCGTGACCCTCAACCGCGTCGGTTTGCAACGCGACGCATACAAGGGCGCCGCAACCACACTATGCGCAGGCTGCGGGCACAACTCGATCACCAACCACATGATCAAAGCGCTGTACGAGCTCGGGGTCGAGCCTCATCGTCTGGCCAAGATGTCGGGCATCGGCTGCTCATCGAAGACGCCCGCGTACTTCGTCGAGACGGCACACGGTTTCAACGGGGTGCACGGGCGCATGCCGTCGCTAACGACAGGTGCCCAGCTCGCCAACAGGCAGCTGATCATGCTCGGGGTGTCGGGCGACGGCGACACCGCGTCAATCGGCCTCGGCCAGTTCATGCACATGATCCGCCGCAACATCGACTGCACATACATCATCGAAGACAACGGAACTTACGGGCTCACAAAGGGCCAGTTCTCGGCCACCGCCGACATCGGCTCGGTCCAGAAGAAAGGAGCTGTCAACACCTTCCAGCCGATCGACCCGTGCGCTGTCGCACTGACTCTCGGTTGCTCCTTCGTGGCGCGATCCTTCAGCGGCGATGGCAAGCAGGTGGTGCCCTTGATCAAGGCGGCAATCGCCCACCGGGGAACTGCCATCCTGGACATCGTCTCGCCGTGCGTCACCTTCAACGACCACGACGGCTCGACCAAGAGCTACAGCTGGGTCAAGGACCATGAAGAGTCGATCGCCGACGTCTCCTTCGTGCCGTTCTTCGAGGAGGTCCACGTCGACTATGAGCCGGGCACGGTTCGCGACGTCGAGCTCCACGACGGGTCTCATATCGTGCTGAAGAAGCTTGGCGAGGATCACGACCCGACCGACCGCCGCGCGGCGATGAGGGTGATCGAAGAGGGCCGCGCAGCTGGCCACCTGGTGACCGGGCTCCTCTACCTGGACACCACGATGGAGGACTTCGCCACCACCGAGCACATCCCTGAGCGCCCCTTGAAGGATCTTGGCGAGGCTGAGCTTCGAATGAGCCGCGACGACTTCGACCTGTTCTTGTCCGAATTCGCCTGAACCCCCGCAAGACGGCCCAGCCGTCCACGCAAGGAGAGCTCGCCAAGGGCACCCGCCTGGTTGCGCGCAAAGACCCTGCAATGGCCCGGCTCATCAACATGGCCGGCCCGCTGGAGCTGCGGGACCCGTTGCCTGACAGCTTTGCTGCGCTGGTTCGATCGATCATGTATCAACAACTGGCGGGCGCGGCCGCCTCAACGATCCACGGCCGGTTCCTGAAGCTGTTTTCGGACGGCCTCTCCCCCGCCGCGGTTCTTGCGCTGCCAGAGGGAGCCATGCGGTCGGCCGGTCTCAGTGGTTCGAAGGCTGCAGCCGTCGCCGACCTCGCGCTGAAAGTCACCGACGGCACTGTCCCACTCCACGATGTGGATTCACTTCTAGATGACGACCTTGTGGCACGGCTGATCCAGGTCCGCGGCATCGGCCGCTGGACTGCCGAGATGTTCCTCATGTTCCAGCTCGGCCGTCTCGATGTCTGGCCGGTAGACGATTACGGGGTGCGAAAGGGCTGGGCGCTCGCGCACAAGCTCAAAGAACCTCCGGCGCCTCGCGCCCTGCAGGCCGAGGGAGACCGCTTCAGACCCTACCGGTCGATCGCTGCCCTGTACTGCTGGCGCGCGGTGGACACCGTCTTGCCGGTGTAAGGCTTTCCGTATCGACGGCGAAGCCGTTCGATCTCTTTATCAGTCATGGTTGGAGCACCGTACGCGTCAAGGAACGCTGGCGCGTAGCCGGGCCCGAAGTTGTAGTGGAGGGTCCAGAGGCCGGCCGCGAGGTCGTCACGGGGATCACCGAGGCCTGCCCGGCCAACATCGACAAGGCCGACCAGCCTTCCCTGCTCGACCAGCACGTTGGGGAGGCAGTAGTCGCCATGGATGAGGACGTTGCCTGGCGCGCTGTCTCCGAAAGGGCAGCCCGCAGCGCCAGTCGAGTGAATCTCCACCAGGATCTCGCCCAACCGTCGAGCCACACGGGCTGGGTCCCAGCCAAGCGAGGCGTGGTACAGGGGAACGCCGCGCAGCTCGTGGGTGAGCAGCCAGTCGTCGCCGTTGGCGTGGAAGAAACCGACGAGCTCAGGCACCGGAAGGCGACACGCCAACCATGCGAGCCTGTCTCGCTCACTGGTCAGCGCCGCGGCTCGCTTGACGTACACGGCGCCCGATTCGCCGCCCAGGCGCCACACGGTCCCGGCCCAGCTGAGCCACGCGAGCTCGCTTGCGAACCGCTTGGTGCCGAGGGCGACCTCGGCGGCGGAACGCACCTCGGCGGGCAGGCGCAACGGACTCTTCATGGGTCGAGACTAACGCCCCTGTACGATTGCCTATGGCCGCGTTTGTTCGCAGGGTGAGGGTGTGGTGAGAGCAATACCGGAATCGCCGGATGCCTTCAAGGAAGCTGTGTGGGAGGACATCCTCCCTTTCTTTGAAGAGCTGGCCTCGCGGCCGCTTGACAAAGGCAACGTCGAACAGTGGCTTGCCGACTGGTCACGCTTCGAGTCGCTGCTGTCTGAGGCGTCTGCCCTCGCGAGCTTCGCGTACACGTGTGACACCGCAGATCCCGCCCGCGAGGCTGCGCAGCTCCGTTTCGGGACCCAGATCTCGCCCAAGGCTCAGGAGCAGCGCGTTCGGCTCCAGAAACGGCTGGTGGACCTCGGATACGTACGAGAGGGCCTTGAAACCACGGTGGAACGGTTTCGCAACCAGATGCAGATCTTCAACGAGGCGAATGTCCCTTTATCCGCCGAGCTCTCGAAGCTGACAACGGAGTGGTCGAAGGTCATTGGCTCGATGACAGTTCAATGGGACGGCGCCGAGAAGACACCATCACAGCTGCTGCCGTACCTCGAGTCCGGCGACAGAGGCGTTCGCGAGCGAGCGTTCAAGCTTCGAGCCAAGCCTTATATCGAGAATCGCGGCACGATCGCCGGCATCTTCGACGGCATGTACACCCTCCGCCAGCAGACGGCGAGGAACGCCGGCTTCGACAACTTCCGCGACTACGCGCATCAGGAGAAGAATCGCTTCGCCTACACGCCCGAGGACTGCATGGGCTTTCACGAAGCGGTCGAGACAGCGGTGCTGCCGGCGGTCCAGCGCATCCATGACCGGCGGCGCCGCGAGATGAAGCTCGACAAGCTGCGGCCGTGGGACACGTCGGTCGATCCGCTTGGCAGGCCGGCGCTCAAGCCCTTCGCAGACATGCCCACGTTCATCGATCGCGCGGCAAGCATCTTCGGTCACGTCGATCCCGACTTCCGTGGTTACTACGAGACCATGGTGGACGCGAAGCTGCTGGACCTTGAGAACCGAAAGGGCAAAGCGCCGGGGGCCTACAGCCAGTCGCTCAACTTCAGAAAGCAGCCCCTCATCTTCATGAATGCAGTCGGCGTGGACGACGATGTGCGCACCCTCCTCCATGAATCAGGCCACGCCTTCCATTCGTTCGAGGCGTCCCGGCTGCCTCTGCTGTTCCAGCGCCATCCGGGGTCCGAGATGGCGGAGGTCGCGTCGATGTCGATGGAGCTGCTCGCCTCACCTTTCATCGACAAGCAGAGCGGCGGCTATTACACCGAGGACGAGGAGCGGCGCTCTCGGGCGGAGCTGCTCGAGGGCATCGTCCTCTTCTTTCCTCATTGCGCATCGGTCGACGCGTTCCAGCATTGGATCTACCTGGATGAGGCGGGTAGCGACGCGGACTCACGCGACGCCAAGTGGCTCGAGCTGCGCAGGCGCTTCGAGGGTGATGCTGTCGACTGGAGTGGGCTCGACAAAGAGCGCATCGCGCGGTGGTACCAGCAGCCGCACTTCTTCACCAGCCCGTTCTACTACATCGAGTACGGCATCGCCCAGCTTGGTGCCCTGCAGGTCTGGCGCAACAGCTTGAAAGACCCGAAGGAGGCGGTGCGAAAATACCGTGCATCGCTGTCGCTTGGCGCGACTCAGCCGTTGCCCGAGCTGTTCAAAGCCGCCGGCGCGCGCCTTGTCTTCGACGGCGCGGGCATGCGCGAGCTCATCACCGTTGTCGAGGATGAGCTCTCGAAGCTGCAGTAACCGCGGCTAGCTATGTGCGATGTCTCGCAGGGGCATCCTCGGACCGAAGCGTGGTGCTGTGATGCCGGCGACCCCGATCAGCCGAAGCACGCGCGCACGGTGGCCACGGTATGGCTCAAGGAGCTCGAGCATGCGCTCGTCGGTCGAGCGAGGGGTGCCTTCCAGCGCGTACCCGACAGCGTGCGGCAGGTTGTAGTCGCCAACCGGCACAGCGTCGGCGTCGCCAAGGGCGGTGAGCGCAACCTTGGCCGACGTCCACGGGCCCACTCCGGGAAATGCGATCAGCCGCCGGTAGGCACCGGAGATGTCCATGGCGGTGGTCTCCTCCAGCCGGCTTGCGCTGCGGGCGGCGCCGATTATCGTCTCGGCGCGCCTGCGCTCGATTCCAAATCGATGAAAGGCCCAGTAAGGCGTCCGCGCCAGCACCTGTGGAGAGGGCGGGATCGTGAGGCCTGCGGGCCCCGGCGCGGGCTCGCCGAGCGATGCGACAAGTCCCCGATAGGCCATATGAGCTTCCTTACCGGTGACCTTCTGCTCGAGGATCGCGGGGACCATCGCCTCGAAAACCGCTCCCGTTTTGGGGATGCGTAGCCCGGGATTCCGCTTGCGAACCTGGCTCAGGAAGGGATGGCCGGTGCTGAAGCCGGCGTCGTCATCCTCCTCTCCGCAGAGAGCCGCGGCGCGTCCTGATGCCCAGGCGGCTCCGGGGCCCCATGCCTCGACGTCGACGCCGCCACCCACCTGGAGAAGGTGAACTGTCGCGGGGCCCTCAGGGGTCAGGCTTGCACGCCACGCCTCGCCGGCGGACAGGCGCAGCCACGGGCCCTGGCCGATCGGTCCCAGCGTCGTCGCGAGGTCGAGCGGGCGGCGCGCCTCGAAGCGCGTGCGGAGCTCAGCCGCCACGGCTACCGGGCGAGCGGAATCTGGAGGGTGAAGGTGCTGCCCCGACCTGGCGTCGATTCCACCGTGAGATCCCCGTCATGCATGCGGGCAATCTCACGGGAGAGCCAGAGGCCAAGACCCGTGCCGGCGATGCCCTCTGTGGATTTTGTCTGGATGCGGACGAACCGGCCGAACAGGCGCGCCTGGTCCTCATTGGTGATGCCGATACCCTCATCCGAGACCGCCACGCGCGCGACTCCGTTCGCGCTCAGCTGCAACTTGATCTGGGTGCCCTCATGCGAGTACTTGGCAGCATTGCTCAGAAGGTTCCTGACCACCATCTGGTAGCGGTCAGGATCGACGTCGGCGGCAACGGCCGAGCGAGGTTGATCGACGCTCAGGTGGTGCTTGTTGAGTAGCTGGCTGACATCCTCGATCGCGAGGGCGGTGAGCTCCACGAGGTTGCAATGCGACTTCCGAAGCGCAAGCCGCCCCTCCTCGAGGCGAGCCGCCTCCACCATCTGCTCGAGCATCCACGTGACCTCATCCGATTTCGAGATGAGAAGGGGGAGAACAGACTTCATCTGAGGAGTGAGGTCGCCGACCGGACCGGAATCGAGCATCGTCAGGTAACCCTTGATTACAGTCATCGGGCCGCGGAGCTCGTGCGACGCGACGCTCAGGAACTCCGTCTTCGCCTTTTCCACGGCAGCGATTCTTTCGTTCTGGGAAACACGGTCCAGGCCCGCTGTGATGCTGCTCGCATACTGACGCAGCCGGACCAGCTCATCCGCGCCGAACATGGGAGTGAACCCGCCCGACACGATGATGATGGCGCCGTTGCCCTGTCGGAGCTGAAGCGGTATGGCGACTCTGGTGGCAGGCCTTGAGGAGACTCCGGACGCTGCAGTATGCAGGGGCACGACTTTGCCGGCGGCGAAGGCATTCGCCTCATCAGGTGTGATGTCTTGCGAAGCAAGGACGGATCCGTCGGAATCGACTATCAAGCCGCCTGCGCCACCGACCAGGCGCGTCCCCCACAAGAGGGCACGCTGGGCGAAGGTGGCGCGGTCGGGGCTGTACAGGAGAAGCTCGTGAAGCGCGCTGCGGAAGGCATCCTCCTCCGGCTGTCTCCAGGCCCAACGAAGCCAATCCGGCGGCCAGAAGCTGACATAAAGGAGGGGGACGATCGCCAGCGTGAGCACTGCAGTCGCCAGGGCGTAGTAAGGATCGTGAGCGAGGGATCCACCGAACGTTCCCACCACCACCTCGGCGAGCAGAGCCGCGTAACCGAGGGACAGCGCCCGCAGCCTGGCTGACTCGACTGCAGGGCGATGGATCGAGGCAATCCACAAACGCAGGATCGGCTCGAAGATGCACAGGCCCCACGTCACCAGCGCCACAAACAATGCGATCGTCTGACTCGGCTGAAGCGGTCGCTGGTCGGCGGGGAGCTGGACCGCGATGACGAAGACCGCGACCGCCAGGATTGCGATCCTGACTGCTCGGCGCGTGCCTGTGCCCAGCGGGATGAACGAGTCGCGGAACATGAGCAGTGCGTAGCCGGAGACAAGGAAGATCACGACTGCGGCGTCGGTCAGTAGCGGGTTGTAGGCGCCGGCCCGGCCGAGGGCTGGCGCAACCAAGATCAGAGCCGAAAGCGAGCCGAAAGCGAGTGCGAGATGGCTGTGGCGCGTGTCAGGGTGCCGAGCCAAGTCGGCGACGGCGGTAAGGGTCAGCAGCACGAACGCTACGTCGGTCGCGAGTTGCAGGCCGAAGAGCAGGTCCGCCACCGGCTGACAATAGAGGAATGGTCCCGACCTTGCCAACCGCGTACCTGAAGGAGAAATGCCGATGAAGTGGGTGACCCGAAAAAACGCCAGCGTGGACCGGATAGCGTGTCCGTGGCTCATCAAGCGCTTCATCGATAAGGAAGCGGAGTTCCTGTACGTGCCGGCCCCGGAGGTTTCAGCGGTCGCTGAGCGAGATGGCGCTATCCCGTATGACGTCGGCGGCGTCGAGCTGGGTCACGTCGACGGCAGGTGCAGCTTCGAGTCAATCCTCCTCAAATACGGCTTGAACGACCCTGCGCTCGACCGCCTGGCGCTAATCGTGCACGGAGCTGACGTATCGGCGGACCTGGAGATAACGCCGGAGGCGGCAGGCCTGAAGGCAATCGCACACGGCTTCGCGATGGTTCACGGTGAGGATGATCACCGCAAGATCGCGCTCGAGTCACCGATGTACGACGCGCTCTACGCCTGGTGCCAGCACCAGGTGGGGCGCGTCAAGCCTTCGCCGGCGGCCTGACCTCGATCCTGTCAGGGTGGGTTGCCTTCGTCCCCGGTGGTCCCTTAATCGGGCAGCAGCTGGCGGATCATGGTTGCCGCCAGCCAGGCGCGGTACCGGTCGGGTGCCCAGTGGCGTCGATGCACCAACGAGTGGTAGAGCCCGGGATCGTTCAGGATCCAGACGATATCCGCGGCGATTTCGTGGTCCACGCCTTGGCGCAGCCGACCTTTGCCGCTGACGTCATTGACCACGTTGGCGGCGCCTTTCCGCCTTTGCTCAAGGTGAGACTCCCATAGAGCACGGGCGTCTGGGTCAGCTCCAGCGGCGCCTCGAACCGCTTCGTAGATGCCGGCGAGGCGGCCACCCATCTCAGTCACCAATTCGGCGTAGAGGGTCACGTATCGACGCGGATCAGGTTCGGCCCGGATGGCTACCGAACGCGGCCGCTCGGGCAGGGCGATGGGTTCGTCGTCGCCGACTATCGCTACGTCAAGTGCGCTCTTGAGAAGCCTGGGTTTGCCGCCGACCGAAGTGAAGACTGTCGCGCGGCTGACTCCAGCCGCCGCTGCGATCTGTTCGATGGACGTTGCCACATACCCGTGCTGGACGAAAAGACGGGTGGCGGCAGCGATGATCACCTCGCGAGTGGATCGAGCTTGGGCCCCCCGCAGAGCCGACTGATACTGTCGCTTGACATCTCCGCGACTATTCATCAGACTCTTAGTATAACGATCAGACACACAGTCTGATCCGGGTTGGGATCGAGGAGAGGACCGAGCAGGGACTTACGCACATCATCTGGTTTGGCGCTTGTGGAACGTCTGAAGGACGCGGTCAATCGGCACGACCTCGAATCACTTGCAGATTGTTTTGCCCAGGACTTCCGGAACGAGACGCCGATTCATCCGGGACGCTCGTTCAAGGGTCGAGAGCAGGTCCGCAAAAACTGGGCCCAGATCTTCGCCGGCGTACCAGACATCGAGGCAGAGGTTCTTGACTCGTCAATGCACGGCGCAACCGCGTGGACTGAATGGGAGATGCGGGGCACGCGGCGTGACGGGGCCACCCACCTGATGCGCGGAGTCAGCATATTTGGAGTCGGCGACAACCAGTTCACGTCGGTGCGCTTCTACCTGGAGCCGGTCGAGGAAGGCGGCCCTGCGATTGACGCAGCAGTTCGGACCGCGGTCGGCCAGTGATATTGATCGCCGGCGCCACCGGCCATCTCGGAACCGCGCTCGTGGAGCTGCTGACCCTTCATGGCCGGCGCGTCCGTCTTCTCACCCGGGACCCGTCAAGGGCTCGCCGGCTGTTGGCGAAAGACCACGAGCTGGTTACGGGCGACGTCTGCAAGCCGCCTTCGTTGACGTCTGCCCTCGTCGGCGTCGAGACCGTGGTCTCAGCGGTAACCGGCTTTGGACCCGGTGGTGGCGGGCCGCGGGCGGTGGACCTGCATGGCAACGAGAACCTGATCGCCGCGGCAGAGGCCGCCGAGGTCAAGCACTTCATCCTCGTCTCGATGTATGGCGCCCGACCGGATCATCCGCTCGAGCTCTACCGGGCCAAGTTCTTCGCTGAGGAGCGCCTGCGCAAAAGCCGGCTCGCCTGGACGATCATCCGCCCGACCGTGTTCATGGAGTTGTGGGCGGGTATCGTCGGCGATTCGCTGATCAAGAACGGCAAGGCCACCGTCTTTGGCCGCGGTGACAATCCGATCAACCTCGTCTCCGTTCGGGACGTGGCACGTTTTGTCGAGATGGCAGTTGTCGATCCCCGACTGCGGGGCACAACACTCGACGTTGGCGGACCCGAGAATCTGACTTTGAACGACGTGGTCGAAACCTTGGCGGCGACCAGCGGGCGCCCCGCGACAGCCCGACACATTTCGCTGACTGCCTTGCGCGTGGGCTCCCTGTTGATGCGTCCCTTAAAGCCTGATCTGGCGGGTCTGATTCGAGCCGCGATCCTCATGGACACAATCGACATGAGCCTCGATCCCGGGGAGCTCGCAGCCGGCTACCCCGAGATCGCGCTCACGCACCTGGCCGACGTTGTAAGAGGTAAATACGCTCACGCCTGATAGGCCCAAACCGGATTAAGCCCCCTCCTGCACCTCGATGAGCTCGTCCGCCACCAATCCGTGGGCTTCACGGTGCACTGCGTTGGCGGCTTCCTTGGTGGGAGCCTCGACCAAACAGAATGCCCTGCCGGAGGCCTCATCGAACCAGTATTTGTGGTACGTGACCCCATGCTTTTCTTGAATCTTCACGTCCTGCTCGTGCGCGCCCTTGATCGCCTCCGCGGTGAGGCCGTCGATCTTGTGATGGATATCCATGTACAGCGGCATGCCGAACCTCCTTTACGAGTCCAACGCCATAGGTACACAGTGATCGCTTCGGCCCCAAGAAGCAATCCACCGTTTGGTCGATTTGCTCGCAGAGTCAGCTTGGGTCGATGAGGTCGTGCTCGAAGGCGAACAGCGTCGCCCCGGCCCGCGTGTTGACGCCGACCTTGCCATAGAGATTGATCACATGCGTGTGCACGGTCGCCTCTGAGATGTGGAGCTCCCGCGCAATCTGCTTGTTGGCCAGTCCGCGCGTGATCGCCCTGAGCACCTCCACCTCACGATCGGTGAGTCCCAGCGGCCACGTACGGCCTGACCTTCCGGTTGGGCGGGGCTGACCAGCGGCCACGAGCACTGCATCGACCGCGCGGGCGTCCAGACGACGAGCCGCGACTTCTCCACGCAGCTGACGCGTCGCCTCGTTGGGCGTCAGGGCGGGCCGCCATGCACGATGCTCTCTCATCGATTGGTACATCTCAGCGACGGCAAGAATGCGGGCGGGCATGGGCACCGCTGATGCGGGCAATCCGCGGTGGTAGCCGGAGCCGTCGAGTCGCTCGTGATGCAGACCGGCGACCGATGCGGAGGAACGCAGCGGCGCCGCCAGGCTGAGGATGCGCTGACTGTGGTGTGTGTGCAGCCGAACGCGCTCCCACTCGGAGGGATTCAGCGGCCTGCGCGTGATCCAGATTCGGTTTGGGACGCTGACCATGCCGAGGTCGTGGACCTGCCCGGCGCGCCTGACCGTCGCCACCTCGTCCGCATCAAGACCCCCGTCCAGGGCCGCTGCCTCTGCCAGGCGGGCAACTCCTGATGAGTGCCCCGCCGTCAGGGGCGATGCGAGGTCGACGAAGTCGGCGAGAGCCCTGCACACATCGTCCAGATGGGCCGGCCCGACTCGGCGGCGGGGCTCCGGCTCGGTAAACAAGGCTTGATCCCACACCGAGTCAAGAGGCACTTTGCGCAGCAGCTCGTCGCTGTGGCGCAACCACAGCGTGGCAAGGTCCGGGTCGAACTCGGTGCCGCTGCGGCGGCGCACCACCTCATCTGCGGCATCGGCCCCGCCCATCTGGTGGTAGATCTGTGCCACGTGCACCAGGTGGACGAGGCGGGCGGTCGCGGACAGCCCTTCGCCGCTTGGCAGTGAGGGGAATACCTTTCCGTCCCAGCGTCCATAGGCGTGCCTCAACGATGAGGTCACGCGAGGACTCGCACCAAGCCTTTCTGAAAGTAGTGCAGCAGCCTCGGCGGTGTTGGCCAACGCCTCGGGTAGATCGTGCCCGGCGCTCGCCAGCGCCGCCATGGCCGGGGCCCAATTAGCTGGTCCCCCCCACTTGGGCGCGAGCCGGCTGACTGCAATTCGCAGCAGCCCGGGACTATCGGCGTAGTCGGCCTCGGACATCCAGTGGCGCACGTTCAGGTCGTCGCCCGCCCCAAGGCGGCTCTGGGCTGCGACCGCGCCGGTGCAGCCGATGTGATACAGCAGGGCGAGGTAAAAAACGTCCGAGAGGTCAGGCTCAGACCAGCCCGCGAGCCGAGCCAGCTCGACCGCAAGCACCGCATCCCGCAGAGCGCTTTCCGCTGGCACGTCATGCGCGAGGTCAGTGGCGAGCGAAACAGCGGCGAGCAGCTCCGCAAGGCCAAGCCCGCGCTCCGTTTGTCCTTCCTTCGTCAGCCGGCGATCTCGGGTGCTGTCGATGATCCGAGCATTATCCGGCCACCACTTTCTTGGGCCCTGCGTCAATCGAGCACATGGCTGTGGGCGCAGCTTCTCGAAGAAAGCCTGAGCAGAGCAGGTCGATCTGGCCGATGCCCTCAGGCCCGACATCGACGAACGCGACCTGCTCGACGATCTCGGGCGCCTGCTGGTTGCGGCTCATTTGAAGCCGCCACCTGAGGCGGTGGCGGGGCCCAACCGGCTCGTGCCCGGACTCGAGGACGCTGAAGTCGGATCCTGCGGCGAACCAGCCTTCAAAGCGTCGCGCGATCTCATCTCGTCCCGAGCGCACCTCAGGCCCTCGCGGCAATAGCAACCGTGCTTGGGCTGACGGGGCGAGACAGTGTGCCAGGCGCTCGAAGTCGCGCGACGAAAGTGCACTGAGAAACGCGTCAGGTATTGATGTCTCGTTCATGGCCCAACCGTAAGGTCCGCCCTTTCGAACGAACATCGACCGTTCGGTTGAGATTCGGGCTGCGGGCACTGGGCGCAGCTTGGTGGCTGGGGAGGAAGGATTCGAACCTTCAACCTTCTGATCCAGAGTCAGCTGCGCTACCGTTGCGCCACTCCCCAA
>DAIUFK010000050.1:0-16732 GCA_036844615.1 Candidatus Dormiibacterota bacterium
ACGCCGGCTTTCGCCGGCTATGCGGGGCCTGCGATCCGATGGATCAAGAGGCTCGCGTTCGACAAAGCGGGCGGCCAGGAGATAACGATGACGCTGCACGTCAGCACGCACCTTGACGCCCCCGCTCACTTTCTGTCAGGTGGCAAATTCATCGGCGACCTTGGCCTCGACTTCCTCATCGGACCCGCCTGTGTGGTCGACCTGGAGCGGATGGGTGTCGGCGACTACGAGCTGTACGGGCCCGAGCATTTTGAGCGTTGGGAGAAGGACACAGGCCTCCGGATCGAGCGCGGAGACATCCTCGCCATCCACACCGGCTACCACCGTCACTACCCGGAGAACTGGACCGATAAGTCGCAGGTGGACGAGACCAAGTACTTCATCCGCCACCCGGGTCCGACCCGCGCCTTCGCCGAATGGGTGCTCAAGCGCGGCGTGCGCTGGATCGCTGTCGACGCGGGCAGCGCCGACCACCCGATGAACACGGTCATCCGGCGAATCCGCGCCGACGAGGCGGAGGAGGCGGAGAAGAAGCTCGGCCGCAGCCTTGACGAGGTCTTTCCGAAGGCCGACTACCAGATCATGCACACGCTGCTCTTCCCTCACGACGTCATCCACATCGAGAACCTGGGAGGCCAGATCGACGAGGTGCTCGACCAGAAGATCACCCTTGGTTGCTTCCCGTGGCGGTTCCAGGGCGGCGAGGCGTCGCCCTGCCGGGCGGTGGCGATCCTGGAGTGAAGCCACCTCCGTTCGAATACCACGCCCCATCGACAGTCGAGGAGGCGTGCGAGCTGCTCGGCTCGTTGGAGGATGCCAAGGTGCTGGCCGGCGGCCAGTCGTTGATCCCGCTGCTCAACTTTCGCCTTGCCCGTCCCTCGCATCTCGTGGACATCAACCGGATCCGCGGCCTTGATGCGGTCTACGAGCGCGATGGCGGTGTGGCAATGCAAGCGCTCACGCGGCAGGCTGCAGTCGAAGACTCGGAGGTGGTGGCTCGTGTCTGTCCTCTGCTGACCGCTGCGGTGCGGCTTGTCGCGCATCGCGTGATCCGCAACCGCGGCACTGTATGCGGAAGCCTCGCCCACGCCGATTCCGCATCCGAGCTGCCGGCGGTGTTGCTGGCGCTCGGCGGCAAGGTCGTCGCCCGCTCGTCTCGAGGCGATCGAGTCATCGCGGCCGAGGAGCTCTTCATCGGCGTCTTCGAGACCACCCTGGCTCCCGACGAGCTCCTGGTCGAGGCCTGGTTCCCGGCCTCGCCCAAGCCATTCGGTATCGCGGAGGAATCGCGCCGCCACGGCGACTTCGCACTTGCGGGCGTGGTTCGAGCCGGCGCAAGGCTTGCGCTTTTCGGCGTTGCTCCAACTCCCGTGCTCGCTGACCCCGGCGATCCCACCCGAGGGCTGAAGCCAAGCGGCGATCTCGAAGCGACGCCCGAGTTCCGACTTCACCTGGTCCGCGTCCTGACCGAGAAGGTCTTCGCGGCGTGAGGGTCAACGGGATCACCCATTCGGCGCCGGTGGATCCGCGCCGGCTGCTCTCCGACCACCTCCGCCACGATCTCGGCCTGACCGGCACCCACGTCGGCTGCGAGCACGGGGTGTGTGGGTGCTGCACGGTCCTGCTGGACGGCGCGCCGGTCCGGTCCTGCCTGATGCTCGCGGTCCAGGCCGAGGGCCACGAGGTGTCGACCGTCGAGGGGCTTGCCCCCGCGGGCGCTCTTTTGCATCCCGTCCAACAGGCGTTTCACGAGTGCCACGGGCTGCAGTGCGGCTTCTGCACGCCGGGCTTCCTGATGTCCGTCGTGGGCCTCCTCGCCCAGCATCCCAATCCGACGCCGCAGCAGATCGAAGAAGGGATCTCCGGGAATCTCTGCAGGTGCACGGGCTACGCCTCGATCCGTCGTGCGGTCAATCGCGCGGTGGAGCTGTCGGGCAAATGACCACCCGCTGGTTCGGTGAAAGGGTGCAGCGGGTCGAGGACGATCGGCTGCTACGTGGAAATGGCCGCTTTACCGACGACATCGATGGAGGTGCGCTCGAGTCCTGCCTCGTCCGTTCGCCCTACGCGCACGCTCGCATCACCTCGGTTGACGTGAGCGCGGCGCGGGCGCTGCCGGGCGTCGTCGCGGTTTATGTGGCTGGGGACCTTCCCTTCGGAGACCGCGACTTGCCGATCCTGATCCCGCATCCCAATCTCACGCACGGTCGCACCCAGCGCTGCCTGGCGTCCGAGGTGGTGCGGTACTCGGGTGAAGCTGTCGCCTTCGTCGTGGCCGAGAGCCGAAGCATCGCGGAGGACGCGGCGGAGCTCGTGCAGGTCGAGTACGAACCCCTGCCTGTCGTCATCACGCCGGAGGTGTCCGCTGCGGCGGAGCATCTCGTCCACGACGACGTCCCGGGCAATGTCGCGGCCGAGATGCTCCAGGAGGTCGGCCACTTGGACACCGCGATGGCCGCGGCGCCGCACCGCAAGCGCCTGCACTTTCGTTTCGAGCGAGGCGCCGCCAGCCCGATGGAAGGGCGCGCCGTATGGGCGAGATGGTCGGCTTCGGAGCACAAGCTCACCGTCTACGACTCCACGCAATCGCCGACGTCCATCCGAGGTGGCCTGGCGGTGCTTTTCGGGCTGCCTGAATCGGACGTGGAGGTGATCGCGCCCGACGTCGGCGGCGGCTTCGGGCCGAAGATCATGCTCTTCTACCCGGACGAGCTTCTTGTGCCTTTCGCCGCCATGCGGCTGGGCCGGCCAGTCAAATGGACGGAGGACCGGCAGGAGCACTTCACTGCCGTCAACCAGGAGCGCGGCCAGGTCCACGAGGTCGAGGTCGGCTTCGATGACGAGGGACACGTGCTCGCGCTGAGCGACGACTTCATCCACGACGCCGGCGCGTACACGCCCTACGGGATCATCCTGCCGATCATCACGGCGGCGCAGGTGCCGGGACCTTACAGGGTGCCCAACTACCGTGTTCGATTTCGCGCCGTCTACACGAACGCCACGCCCACCTCACCGTACCGAGGCGCGGGGCGTCCACACGCATGTTTTGTGATGGAGCGGACTCTCGACTCGATCGCCAGGCAGCTCGGGCTCGATCGCGCCGAGGTACGCCGGCGCAACTTCATCCAATCCGACCAATTTCCATACAACCTAGGCGTGGCATGGCAGGACGGCAACGCAGCCGTCTACGACAGCGGCAACTATCCGGCCCTCCTCGAGAAGGCAATGGAGATGCTCGGCCCTCGGCCGGCCGGCGACCACGTGGGCATGGGGCTCGGCGCGTATGTGGAAGGCACCGGTGTAGGGCCATACGAAGGCGCGCACGTCCAGGTCCTGGTCTCCGGCAAGGTGGTGGCGGCGACAGGAATCCCGAGCCAGGGCCAGGCCCACGCCACTGTGTTCGCGCAGGTGGTGGCGGACGAGCTCGGCGTGGACGTGGCGGACGTCGAGGTCACCGGCGGCGACACGCGCCGGTTTCCGTGGGGAGTGGGCACCTTCGCGTCGCGCGGCGCGGTCACGGCCGGGAACGCTATGGCGATCACCGCCCGCATGGTGGCCGACAAGGCGAAGCACATAGCAGGCGAGCAGCTGGAGGCGGACCCCGCCGACCTTGAGCTCGTGGATGGCAGCGTCAGAGTGAAGGGCTCGCCCGATCGAGGTATCACGCTGGCCGCTGTCTCGGTCCTGGCGAATCCCGTCCGCTATGCGTTCGGGGGCGGCACCGAGGCGGCCGCGCAGTTCACCTCGAAGCGGCGACCCGGGCCGCCTCTGCTGGAGGGGGAGCAGCCAGGTCTCGAGGCCACCGGTTACTACAGCCCGCCAGGGTCGACCTGGGCCTCCGGCTGCCACGCGGCGTACGTGCGGATCGATCCCATGACGTTCCGCATGGAAGTGCTCAAGTACGTGGTGGTCCACGACTGCGGCCGGGTCATCAACCCGCTGGTGCTCGAGGGCCAGATCGAAGGTGGCGTCGCGCAGGGTATCGGCGGCGCTTTCTACGAGCGACTCGCCTATGACGAGGAGGGCCAGCTTCGCAACGCGTCGTTTATGGAGTACCTCGTGCCCTATGCGACCGAGGTGCCGGAGATCGAGATCGACCACATCGAGACGCCCTCGCCGCTCAATCCGCTCGGGGTCAAGGGAGCGGGCGAGGCGGGGGTGATCCCTGTCGGGGCGGTGATCGGCTCGGCGATCGAGGAGGCGCTGGGGGTGCCGATCACCGAGATGCCGCTGTCGCCGCTTCGCCTGTTCGAGCTGACCCGTCCGGGGCAACCCCGCCTTTAGCCGTCGGGTCTGACAACAGCCGCCACGATGTTTCCGCCTGGCGGTCCCTGGTGAGAGTTGCGCTCCCCTCCGCTGACGTAGTTCGTGGTGCGGCCGGTCACTGACGCGATGAGCATCCCTCCCAGCGCCTTCCCAATCTGATAGGCGTCGACGTCATCCAGCAGGGTGATCCTCTGGCCCCGGATCTGGTCGCTGCCAGGAATTACCGACTTGGCGAAGACGTGGACGATTCGGGAAAGGTCGCTCTCAGCCGGCAAACTGCTGAACTGCAGACCGGCCGAGCGGAGCGCGTTCCGCACGCCCTCTGCATCGATGAAGTCCTTGGTCACCGCGTGACCGATACGGAGCGCGCTTCGCGAAGCGGTCGAGTTGCCGAAGAGGACCACCTCACCATGGCGCTTCTCTCCGCCGGAGGAGGTCATCGCAACCTCTGAGTACAGGTCCCAGTTGCGGCGCACGACGTCATCCGAAAGGGCCGACTCTGACACCTCGCCAAGCGCCATAGCGACCCCTAGCGCCGCCGCGTCGTTCGCGTAAACCCCTGCTCCCTCGGGACCGAAGGTGAGGTCGTGCGAGACCACCGTCTTCCCGCGCGACTCCGCGTCCTTGATGCTCGGCGTAGTCAGGCCAGGCACCTTGACCATGACCAGGTGGACGTCCTTGGGATCGGTCAGGCCGGCGTCGGCCATGGCTCGGCGCGTTGCCTCCGCCACCTTTTGAATCTGGCCCATCCTGCCCACTTCTTCCGGGGGCATTGCTTCGGAGCCGGCCCTACCGACGACCAATCTCTTGTCGCGAGTTTCTGCGGCACCATTCGGAACATCAACCCATTCACGGGTGACCACTGCAATGTGCGGCGTGATGACCCCGGGGCACCCACCGGAGAGGACGAAGATGACCTGCTTTGCCACCTCCGCCACAGGAATGCCAAGGAACTTGGCGGTCCACTCGCGGAGCACGACGTCGGCCCACACGCGGCCCCAGTCGTCATGCTGCCCCGTTCCTTCCGTCTTCCCGGCGAGCGCGACCAGCGTGTCAGGCCGGATCTTCCCCGAGTCGGCAAGCTGCTGCAAACCCGACAAGTCCGACGGCGTGGCCATTGGGCAGACGTACATCTCGACTCGCTGAGCTTTCATGGCTTACACATTGTCAGTCGAAGCCGGGTGGCCGTTGGAAGCCAAAGCCCGGCATGCCTTCGAGCTGCTCGGCCAGAGCCATCAGCTCCCATTCCCGGCCCGACGGTGCGACCAGCTGCACGCCGACCGGTAGCCCGCTGTGAAGACCGGCAGGGACCGACATCGCCGGCGTATGGGCGAAGCTGACAGGAAGCACGAACTGGATGTAGCGACCGTAGGGCTCGCTGAGGAATGGCGGCACCGCCTCGATGGGCATCGGGACCAGGCCCAGGGTTGGCGTCAGTAGAAAGTCGAACCCGGCCAGCAAAGGTCTCACTACCGTCTGGTAGGCGGCGCCGGTGGCTTTCTCAAAAGCCTCGAAGTAGTCGAGCGCCGACAGCGCGCGCCCCTGCTCGACCAGCTTGCGGATGCCTGGTGCGAAAAGCTGCGGGTCGGCAGGAAATGACGCCATGCTCGCCCGCCGCACGATTCCGTAGCCCACTCCGACTGCCTCCGATTCCCATGCGATGCGTTCGACGCGATGGCCCGCCGACTCGAGCGCGCCAGCAGCCCGCCGACAGGCGTCGGCGCATGCATCGTCCATCCCGAGCCCTGTCGAGTCAGCCATGCCAATGCGGAAGGTCTTCGAGCCTGATGGCAGCTGGGGCGAAGGTACCTGCGCCATCACCGAGATCAGCAGTCTCACGTCCGCGACAGTCCTTCCGATTGGACCGATGACCGACAACCCCGCCGGGTCGATGCTCTCGCTAGGCACCCGGTCGGGCGAGGGGCGCAGGGCGACGACCCCGCAACAGGAGGCTGGGATCCGAAGCGAACCGCCCATGTCGGTACCCATCGCGACGGTGGCCATGCCCGCGCCGACCGCCGCGGCGCTGCCGCCACTGGAACCGCCAGGGGTGATGCCCTGGCGCCACGGGTTGTTGGTGGCGGGAAAGATTGCGTTGGTGGTCCCGACGGCCGCCGCGAGCTCCGGAAGGTTGGTCTTCCCAAGGATGGCTGCCCCGGCCGCCCTTGCTCGAGCTACAGGAATGGTGTCGTCGGTGGGGACGCGGTCGCGCCACACTGCGCTGCCGTCAGTCCATGGCATCCCCGCCACCGGCAGGTTGTCCTTGACCGCGATCGTCACGCCGGAATGAAGACCCCGCGTGGCCTGGGCTTTCCGGTCCACGTGAACGTATGCGTGGATCTTGGGATCGAGGCGGTCGATCGCGGCGAGATGAGCCCGTACGACTGCCTGGGGATCGAGGCTCCCACCGCTGACTCCGTCCGCTATCTCAGCCACAGAAAGCCAGGCGTGTGAATCGTCAGTCATCAGCAGTCAGAGTCTAGGTCCATCGTTTCCAACACTACGATTGGGGCCGAATGAGGCTCGCCGCGCGCATCGCTCGCAAGAGTGTTCGGTCGGGGAGGATCGCTTGCGCGTGGCTTGGACAGGCCGGATACCTGATGAAGTCACATGACGGGCTCACCGTGATGATCGATCCCTATTTCTCGGATGAGTGCGAGAAGCAGGAGGGGCTAAAGCGTCTCTTCGAACCGCCCATCACCGCAGAGGAGCTCAAGCCCGACATCCTGCTTGTCACTCACGGCCACCTCGATCATTTCGATGAGCCGACGATCCGCATGTTTGCCGCAGGCGGGCGCACCACTTTGATCGCCCCGCCGTCTTGCATCGTGCGCGCGTCAAAGCTGGGATGGCGGAAGTCCAGGCTTCGTGCGCTTCTTCAGGGCCAATCGGCCACCAAGGGCGGCTGCCACATCACCGCAACCTTTGCGAGACACACGCTTCCCGATGCCATCGGCTACCTCTTGAACATCGACGGCGTCAGGTTGTGGCATTCGGGCGACACCGAGTACGACCAGCGCCTGCGCACGCCTGCAACGCAATCCGTCGACGTCGCGTTCATCTGCATCAACGGCGGAGGGGGCAACATGAATGCCCACGAGGCGGCGCTTCTCGCCTGGCAGCTCAAGCCGCGCGCGGTAGTGCCCATGCATTACGGAATGTGGCCGGCCGAGGGATATCGCTACGGTGGAGCCGCCCCTGGCGCGACGCCGGATCCTGCGCTCTTTGCGTCGACGCTTGCAAGGCAGAATAAACGGATGCGCGTCCGGGAGCTTGAGGTCGGCCGCCTTGTGACGCTCGCCTAGAGAATCGCCACGCCCGTCAACGGCTCGAAGAGGTGCAAGCGTCTCGTGTCGACGCCGAGCCGCACCCTGTCGCCGGGCTCGACCTTGAGCTGAGGATCGACCCGAGCGGTGATCGCGTCGCCTCCGACCTGTCCGTAAAGGAACTGGTCAGGGCCGAGCACTTCTGACACCTCAACCTTCAGATCCAGGCCTGGATGATCGGGGCGTGGGCGCTCGGTCATCGCCTCGGGACGAATACCCAGGACGCCCTTCTCGACTCCCGGCGCGCGCGGCAGCTCGAGGTCGAAGCCCGAAGCCTTCGCGGTCGTGCCCTGGACGGTCACGTGGATGAAGTTCATCGTCGGTATCCCGATGAATCCAGCGACGTACATGTTGGCGGGGTTTTCGTAAATCTCGCGAGGGGGCGCCACCTGCTGAAGGATGCCGTCGCGCATAACCGCGATGCGATCGCCCATCGTCATCGCTTCGACCTGGTCGTGGGTGACGTAGATGAACGTCGCGTGCAGAAGGCGGTGCTGCTTCTGCAGCTCGATGCGCGTCTGCACGCGCAGCTTGGCGTCGAGGTTTGACAGCGGCTCGTCGAGCAGGAAAGCCTGCGGCTCGCGGACGATGGCGCGGCCGAGGGCCACGCGCTGCCGCTGACCACCAGAAAGGTGGCGCGGCTTCCGCTTGAGCAAGGGTCCCAGCTCGAGAATGTTCGCTGCGCTGTTGACGCGGCGCTCGATCTCGGCACCCTCCATTCCGCGCATCCGCAGGCCGAATGCCATGTTGTCGTAGACAGTCATGTGCGGATACAGCGCGTACGACTGGAACATCATCGCGATGTCGCGGTCTCGAGGCGCCATGTCGTTGACGACCGTGTCGCCGATGCGGATCTCCCCTTCGGTGATCTCCTCCAGCCCGGCAAGCATCCGGAGCGCTGTCGATTTGCCGCAGCCTGACGGGCCCACGAGGACCATGAACTCGGTGTCCTTGATCTCGAGGTTCAGGTCGTTCACGGCGAGAATACCGCCGGCAAAGCGCTTCGTCACGTGCTCGAAGCTGACCGATGCCATTTCGCGTAATCCTAATTCAAGACTTCTGTGAAACCGGCTCTTGATGCCGGTCGGGTCTTGTACCCTTTCGCGCCGCGCGGCGCAGCTGAGCCGCCGTGTCCTCGGGCTTCGTGTCGTTGACGAAAGTTCCCGCTCCGAGCTCGACTCCGGCGAGGTGCTTCAGCCTGTCGTCGCGGCGGTGCGGCGGGTAGAACTCGACGTGAAGGTGGGCTTCGGGCCAGGCCCGCCCGTCGGTCGGAGCCTGGTGCATCGCCATCACATAAGGGGTGGAAAACCCGAAGTGCCTGTCGTAGGTGCCGGCGACGCGGAGCAGCGCCTCGGCGAGGTCCCACCTTTCGGCGTCGTCCAGTTCGCCGATCGAGGCAACGTGGCGGCGTGGGTAGACGTGCACCTCGTAGGGCCATCGCGCCGCGTGCGGGACGAAAGCTGCCGTCGAGCCTTCGGAAAACAGGAGTCGAGGACCGTCAGTCTCGGTCTTGAGCTCGTCGCAATGCAGGCACTTTCCAGTGGCTTCGCGGTGCTCCCTCGAGGCCTCGAGCTCGGCTGCGGCGAAGGGAGGCACGAACGGCAACGCGTAGATCTGGCCGTGCGGGTGATGCAGGGTGACGCCTATCTCCTCACCCTTGTTCTCGAAGATGAAGACGTACTCGACGCCAGGCCGCGAGCCCAAGCTCGTGTATCGATCCGCCCACACGTCGATGAGCAAGCGCACTCGGTCCACTGTCAGCTCAGCGAGCGTCGTCGTGTGCTCGGGCGTGTACACGACGACCTCACAACCGGTGGTCGTCGGCCTGACCGGCCGGCCGCCATTGCGGTCCGGTCCGAATGCGGGGAATCGGTTCTCGAACACGACGATCTCGAAGGTGTCCAGCGGCACTTCGGATGCCCCACCGGCGCCGCTCGGGCATAGAGGGCAGAAATCCGTCGGCAGGAATGTGCGGTCGTTTCGCTCTGTCGCGTAGGCCACCCATTCCCTGCGCAGCGGGTCAAGGCGCAGATCAGGCATCGGCTGGTCTGGTGGCGCTGCTTGCGTAGGCCAGGAGGTAGCGTCCGTCACTGAGCTCCAACTCGACTTTTGTCAACTGTCTTGGCGCCTTGGCTCGACGGGCGCCCGAGCGGTCCGCGGGAGGCTGACTCTTGCGCTCAGACAGCCGCGCTGCTGACCTGCTCATGCGGTTGCCCGTGCGTGCGCCCTGTTGGTTGCGCCGTCGTGCGCTGTCTGATCGCCCACCTCGGCGACGCGGACATCGACTCCTGCCTCGCGTATCGCCGCCAGCTCGGCAGCTGATGCCTTCGAATCGGTGATGAGGGTATGGATGCGGGCCGCGGGGACGGTCTGGCACATGGTCTCCTGGCCGATCTTGGTGTGGTCCGCAAGCACCACCACCTGCAGCGCGGCGCCGGCGAGAGCGCGGTCGGTCGCCGCCACCAGCGGGCTAGGGGTGCTGAGCCCTCTTTCGGCCGAGAAACCGTTCCCTGAGATGAAAGCCTGCGACGCTCGCAGGGCGCGCACCGACTCTTCGGTCGCAGGTCCGACGAGTGCGTGAATCGACCGCCGCAGCGTGCCGCCCGTAAGGATCACCTCCACCCGAGGTGCCTCCATCAGCGCCTGCGCCACGAGCAGGGAATTGGTGACCACGGTGAGCTCTGGTGACGTGACCAGGAGTCTCGCGAGCGCGAGAGTGGTGGTTCCGGGGCCGAGGAGGATCGAGTCGCCGGGACGGATCATGCCGAGCGCCAGGCGCGCGATCGCAGCCTTCTCGGCGGCAGCCTGCCCCGATTTCTCGTAGTAGCTCGGTTCATGGCCGAGACCCACCGGCCGCACCGCCCCGCCATGCGTCCTGACGAGGAGGCCTTCCTTCGCCATCGCAAGAAGGTCGCGCCTCAGGGTGATCTCGGTGGTGCCCAGCGTGTCAGCCATCTCGGCCACCGAGACGACCCCCCTCGAGCGGATGCTCTCCGCGATCAGTCGCCGCCGTTCGACCGCCAGCATCCGGGAGATCTTACCGTATCGATCATTTGCAATCAATAGCGAGCAGAACCGAAACTGGCTGATTGACAATTCTGACCGAATCTGTATCTTTTCGTTAAACGCCGGGGCTCGCAGGGAGTTCGTCGGGTCGCGGCGCCGCGGAACCGAATGTTGTTCGCGACTGAGTAGACCTGCTGCCGGCGCACTCTCGCCCCGGTCCCACGCGAGCCCGGGAAGAAGGCTGCAGGAAACGCCAGGTCTGATCGGTGCAGGAGGAGGAGTCCTATGGGTGATTCGCGCGACGCATTGAAAGTTCGAAAGGCATTGCAGGCGCAAAAGCTCGCGTTGCCATTCCTGGAGACCGACCTGCCTCTGAACCTGGACCTTTCTCGAAGGGACGTCCTGAAGATCGCCGGCTACGGCAGCCTGGCTGCCTTCCTTGCCGCTTGCGGCGGCGGCACCACTACTACTTCAGGCTCGACCAAAGGCGGCACGGTTTCGATTGGCAGCTACCAGTCCGACCCTTCGGTCAAAGCCGGCCTGGCGGACATCGTCGCCGCATTCACGGCGGCCAACGGCGGCACCAAGGTCAAGGTCAACACGGTCAGCCACAACACCTTCCAGGACACGATCAACAACTATCTGCAGGGCGCCCCTGAAGACGTCTTCACCTGGTTTTCAGGCCACCGCATGCGGTTCTTCGCCGACAAGGGCCTTGCCACGCCGATCGACGACGTGTGGGACGCGGTCAAATCCAATTACACCGACGCCTTCGCTACCGCGGTCAAGGGCAACGACGGCCACTTTTATGCGGTGCCCACCGACTATTACCCGTGGGCGGTCTTCTATCGCAAGGACGTGTTCAGCGCGAAGGGCTACACGGTCCCGAAGAACTGGGACGACTTCAAGGCGCTTTGCGCAAAGATGAAGTCCGACGGTCTATCCCCTATCGCGATGGGCCAGAACGACGGGTGGCCGGCGCAGGGCACCTTCGACATCATCAACCTGCGGCTCAACGGCTATGACTTCCACACGCGTCTGTTGACCGGCCAGGAGAAGTGGACCGACTCCAAGGTCACCGCCGTCTTCAAGAAGTGGGCTGAGATCACTCCGTACTACCAACCCGCCCCGAACAGCACCACCTGGCAGCAGGCGGCCGACAAGCTGCTTCGGAAGCAGGCAGGCATGTACGTGCTCGGACTGTTCGTTTCAGACGAGTTCAAGGCGAGTGGCAGCCAGGCCGACGTCGATCAGCTGGACTTCTTCCCCTTCCCGGCGGTGGGATCCTCTTTCGATGCCGAGAACGCGCTCGACGCGCCAATCGACGTTTACATGATCAGCAAGCATTCACCGACGCTGGGCAAGGATCTCGGCCAGGCAAAGGCATTTCTCGAGTTCATGGCCAAAGGCTCGACGCAGGGCCTATTCTTCAAGCAGGCGCCGGGCTCGATCCCGACAGCGAACGACGCTGACGCGAGCACCTATACGCCGCTGCAGAAGAAGGCTCAGTCGATCGTGAGCTCAGCCAAAAAGATCACGCAGTTCTTCGACCGCGACTCGCGGCCGGACTTCGCAGGGGCGAACGGCATGCAGAGCTTTTTGAAGACGTTCATCGCGAATCCGGGTGCCGACCCGACCGTGTTGCAATCCACTATGCAGAAGTTCTGGGACTCACTGCCTGCCGAGGCATGACGCGGACATAATCTAGATCGTGGCCAACCCCACACCCCGATTGGCCCCCGCCCCGGCGCAGAATGCGCCCGAGGCGGGGGCCCTCGTAGCCACCAGGCGCAAGCGCCGCTACAGCCTCCTCACTCGTCACGACAAGGTCCTGATCCTGTTGATGGTCGGGATCCCGCTGGCGCTGGATGTTCTCCTCATCTGGGGTCCCACCCTGGCATCTGTTCTGCTTTCGTTCACCAACTGGGACGGGATCGGGCCGGTGACCGGCAAGAATGTCGTCGGCGTTAAGAACTATCAGAACCTTTTCACCGGATACGTCTTCTTTTGGCCGGCGCTTGGCCACAACCTCATCTATCTCGGTTTCCTCACCCTGGTCGCCACGCCGCTTGGCATTCTCCTTGCCGTCCTGTTGGATCGCGAGCTGCGTGGGAAGCGCATCTACCAGAGCGTTTTCTTCCTCCCGGTGGTGCTCCCCCTCGTCGTTGTCGGTTTCATCTGGGAGCTTCAGTACGCGCCCACCGATGGGTTCATCAACAACGCATTGGGGCTGGTGAAGAATGACCGGATCATCGACTGGATCGGGAACCCGAACCTCGCCATCTATTCGGTTGTGGTCGCCGCGAGCTGGCGCCACATCGGCTACATCATGGTGCTGTACCTGGCCGGCTTAAAGAGCGTCGATCCGTCCCTGCGCGAAGCAGCGAAGGTCGACGGTGCCACCGAGGTTCAGACCTTCTTCCAGGTGGTCCTGCCAGTGATGGCGCCGATCAACATCATCATCGTGGTCGTCACCGCCATCGAGGCCCTGCGCGCATTCGACCTCGCCTTCATTCTCAACCGGGGCACCAACGGCCTCGAGCTCTTATCGATCCTCATCACCAACAACAGCATCAGCGAGGCGAGCCTCATCGGCTTCGGCTCCGCCATCGCAGTCGTCCTCCTTGTGATCTCGCTGGGACCGATCATCCTGTTCCTCTCGCGCACGATGAGGACCGCGACATGAGCTCCGTAGCGACTGCGGCTCCGCGCGCGAGTCTCGTCCGCCCGCTTCGCCGCCGGCGCTTCCGACCGGCTCGCCTTGCGCTGCACGTGTTCCTGGTCCTGATGGTTGCCCTGTGGCTGTTCCCGCTGCTCTGGGCCGTGTACGCGTCGCTGCGCCCGGTGAGCGACACCATCTTCCATGGGTACCTGTCCTGGCCGAGCTCGCTGGGGTTCGGCAACTACATCGCGGTGTGGACTCAGGCAGACCTGCCGTACTTCTATCTGAACACTCTTGTCATCGTCGTACCCGGCGTCATCCTGACGCTGCTGCTGGCCTCGATGGTCGCCTTCTGCTGCACGCAGTTCAGCTGGCGGTTCAACCTGATCGTTCTCATGATCTTCACTGCGGGCAACCTGCTCCCGGCCCAGGTGATCATCGTCCCGCTCTACTGGCTGTACGTGCACACGCCGATACCCTCCCTGGGATCCATAGACATTGGCCGGTTCTCATTTGCACTGTTCAGCGACAACGGGCTGCTCTACGACCAATACGTCGGCATCATCCTGATCCACGTCGTGTTCCAGACGGGCTTCGCCACGTTTGTGCTGAGCAATTACATGAAGACCATCACGAAGGAGATAACGGAGTCCGCCCTCGTCGACGGCGCCAATATCCTTCGCATCTGGTGGAGCGTCATTCTTCCGCTCTGCCGCCCTGCGCTCGCCGCCATGGCCACGCTGCTGTTCACCTTCATGTACAACGACTTCTTCTGGGCGCTGCTCCTCTTGAAGACCGGAGACAAGCGTCCGATCACCAGCGCTCTCAACAACCTCCAGGGCGAGTTTTTCGTGAACTACAACCTCGTCGCTGCCGGCGCGCTGCTGGCCGCAATTCCGCCGGCAATCATTTTCATCGCCCTGCAAAAGCATTTCGTCGCCGGGCTGACGCTCGGATCCACCAAGGGTTGATTCGAAACCACCGCTGCAAAGCGGCATGAAGGAAGGCGGTCCTCTTTTAGGCAAGCGGCTGCCTCACCTTCTATACGGGGGGGACTACAGCCCGGACCAATGGCCTGAAGACTTCTGGCCGGAGGACGTGCGATTGATGCGCGAGGCTGGCGTCAACCTGGTGTCGCTCGGTATCTTCGCGTGGTCGCGCCTGGAGCCGAAAGAGGGGAAGTTCGACTTCGAGTGGCTCGACCGGATCATGAACCTGCTCCACGAAGGGGGCGTGTCTGTCGACCTGGCGACAGCGACCGCGTCACCGCCTCCGTGGCTGTCGCATGCGCACCCGGAGATGCTGCCGGTGCTCGCTGACGGGGTCCGGCTGTGGCCCGGCGCGCGCCAGCATTACTGTCCAAGCAGTCCTATCTACCGCGATGCGACGAGGCGCCTCGTAGATGCGCTCGCGAGCCGCTACGCGAATCATCCGGCGCTCGCGATGTGGCACGTCGGCAACGAGTACGCGTGCCATGTGCCCGCCTGCTATTGCGACGTCTCGGCTCGCTCGTTCCGCCAGTGGCTGGAGAAGCGGTATGGCAGCGTTGATGAGCTCAATCGGGCCTGGGGCGCTGACTTCTGGTCCCAGCGGTACTCCGCGTGGGAAGAGATCCTGCCGCCTCGGCAGACGCCGACATGGCCGAACCCAAGCCAGCACCTCGACTTCATGCGGTTTTCCTCGGATGAGCTGCTCGAGTGCTATGAGGTCGAGCGGGCCGTCCTGACCGCGCGCACGCCTGATATTCCAGTCACCACCAACTTCATGAGGTTCTTCAAGCCACTCGATTACTGGACGTGGGCGGAGCGCGAAGACATCGTCAGCGACGACGTTTACCAAGATCCTCTCGATCCCGAGGCCGGCATGCGCGCGGCGATGGCAGGCGACCTCATGCGCTCGTTGGGTCGCGGGCGGCCGTGGGTCCTCATGGAGCAGTCACCCAATCGGGTCAACTGGCGCGAAGTGAACACGCCCAAGGCGCCCGGTCAGATGCGCTTATGGAGCTTCCAGGCTGTCGCGCGAGGTGCGGATGGAGTCATGTTCTTCCAGTGGCGGCAGTCCCGAGCGGGCGCCGAAAAGTTCCACAGCGCGATGGTTCCACACGGCCCTGCCGAATCCTCGCCGACGTGGCGCGAGGTGGTGAGGCTCGGCCAGGAGCTTGGCAGTCTTGACGCGATTTGCGGCAGCCGGATAAGGGCGGACGTGGCGATCCTTCTCGACTGGGAGTCGTGGTGGGCGCTGGAGCTGCCGTCCAAGCCCTCGAGCCGGATCAAGCAGCTCGAGCAACTCGAGGCTTACTACCGCCCGCTCTTCGAAGCCAACGTTACGGCCGACTTCGCGCGGCCGATTGACGACCTTTCCGGCTACAAGCTGGTGCTGGCGCCAAGCCTGTACCTGGTGAGCGACGCGGCCGCCGCCAACCTCAGCTCATACGTTGAAGGAGGCGGCCACGTCGTAATGTCGTTCTTCAGCGGCATCGTGGACCCGAACGAGCACATCAGGCTCGGCGGCTACCCGCAGCCGTTCATCCCGATGCTCGGCCTGCAGGTGGTCGATTGGGCGCCGTTGGGAGACGGTGAACAGATACCTGTGCGGTCCAGCGATGGCGGCGAGACACACGGCGATATCTGGGCCGAGCTCATCGCGGTTGAAGGCGCGGAGGTGCTTGCGACGTTTGGGGCTTCGTACCTCGAAGGGCACCCAGCGATGACGCTCAACCATTTCGGCTCCGGAACAGCCCAGTACGTGGGCACGCAGCTTGAGCCTGCCGCGCTCGCGCAGTCGCTGAAGGCGGCGTGGACTCGTGCCGGGGTCAAGCCGGTGACGGACGTGCCGGCGGGCGTTGAGGCGGTGAGGCGGGTCGTTGACGGAGGCTCGCTTCTGTTCCTGATGAACCACGGCGATGCAACGGTCGAGGTCGCCGCGGAAGGGGAGGCAGTTCTGGTGAACGACGGCGATCGCGGGTCCGATGGGCGCGTGCATCTGGGACCGCGGGACGTCGCGATAGTTCACCAGAGCGAGGTTCGGTCGAAGGTCTAGCCGGCCCGGGCGGGCGGATCGGCGGGAATCGCTGGGTCCTGTCCGAATATGACGAATGCCGCCACGAGGATCACTGCCAGGAGCGGCGGGCCGAAGTCGGCAACCGGGCCCTCGGGAAAGGCGAGCCGGACCAGCGCGGAGAAGACCAAGTAGACGGCGGCCAGGGCAAGCGCCAGCCTGAAGCGGCGGGCGGCGAATCGGAGCTGGCGGCGGAGCCCACCACGTCGAACAGAGAGGAGGGTCAGGCTGACGACGACCAGGAGCAGGCAGCCGATAAGGAACCCTCTCACCGGCGGCAGTCTGCCAGAACCGCCGACCCAGTAAACTCCAAAACTACCGCCGGAGGCTCGATGCCCTCGAGACGCCAGGCGACATCCAGGGCCGCTAGCTCAACTGGCAGAGCGCCGTGCTGATAACGCGGAGGTACGTGGTT
>DAIUFK010000051.1:0-16664 GCA_036844615.1 Candidatus Dormiibacterota bacterium
TACACCCCCTACCCGCTTAGCAGGCGGGTGCTTTCGGCCACTCAGCCACCTCCCCAGCGAATCGGGATCGTCGTTCGATTCTATCCGCCGTGAAGGCTCCGCATACTTACTCACCGATGGAGGCACCAGGAGGGCCGGGAGCACCGCCGATGTGGGGTCCGGGCCGAAAGATGGCGTTCGGGGCGGCGCCTGGATCGAAGAGCAAGCTCTGGTACACCCTCGCCGACGGCGCCCTCAGTGAGGTCTTCTTTCCATCCATCGACCGCGTCGCGTTGCACGAGCTGCGCTTCTTCGCATCCGCCGGCGGAGCGCCGCCGGTCGATGACGCCGGTGACGGGCAGCACCGGATCACGTGGTTCGCTCCTGGCACTCCGGGGTTCACCGTCGACAGCACTCATCACGAATACCGCCTGACCAAGGACTACTTCTCGGATCCCGAGGAAAACGCGGTCTTGATCAGCGCCACCTTCACTCCTGAGCTGCCCGACGTGAAGCTCTACATGCAGGCCTCGGCTCATTGGCAGCCTGGGACGGAGGGCAACTTCGGCCAGATCCTCGACACGCACCCGCCCGCCCTGCTGATGCGTCAGCAGGACGTGTGGATCTGCATCGTCGGGCCTTTCAGCCGAGCCACCATCGGCTACTTCCAGAGCTCGGACCTGCAGGTCGACCTTCACGACGGGGACGGCTACCTGACGACCTCGTACGACCGCGCAGGGCCCGGCAACGTCGCGGTCGGTGCTGAGATTGGCATCAGGGCGGGAGCGTTCACCATCGCAATTGGCTTCGCTCACACGCGCGCGGATGCAGAAGAGGTCGCGCGACAAGTTCTGCAGAAGGGCGCAGGCAAGGTTCGCGAGTCTTTCGAACGCGCATGGCGCGGACTCTCCGATCTGCCGCAGGCGTTGAGCAAGGTCAGCGGAGACGAGGGGATGCTCGCGCGCGCGTCGCTCGCGGTCCTGCGCTGCCTCGAGGACAAGTCGCACGCCGGCGCGTTCGTGGCAGCGCCCTGCTCGCCGTGGGGCGAAAGCAATCACAACGGCAATCACGTCTACCACCTCGTCTGGCCACGCGACCTGTGCCGCATCGCCACCGCTTTGCTCGACTCGGGTGACAAACCTGCTGCTCTGCGCGCCTTCAGACACCTTCAATCGAGACAGCGCCCGGACGGCGGCTGGTACCAGAACTGGTTTGTCGATGGGACGCCTCACTGGACGTCGACAGAGCTCGACCAGGTCGCGTTGCCGATCCTCCTCGCGTGGCGGCTCGGGGTCGCAGGCTGCCTCGACCACGACCCCTACCCGGCGATGGTGCGACCCGCTGCGCAGTTCCTGATCCGGGAGGGCCCGCTCACGCAGCTCGACCGGTGGGAGGATCTCGGTGGTCTTTCACCTTCGACTTTGGCCACGTGTGTCGCGGCGCTCGTGGTCGCTGCGGAGTTTGCCCACGAAGCGGGCGAGCACGTGGCGGCCGGCCATCTACGCGCGGTGGCGGACTACTGGAACGATCGCATCGAGACATGGTGCTCGACTCCGGCGGGCCAATACGTGCGCCTTGCCGCCGATCCCGACCACAGGCCAACCGAAGGCGCCATCGCACCGGAGTTCCTCGAGCTGGTTCGCTACGGCCTGCGGCGTCCCAAGGACGAACGCATCCTGCGCAGCCTGCAGGGCGTCGATGCCACCCTGAAGGTCAGCCTGCCTGCGGGTCCAAGCTGGCGCCGTTATGCGGGCGATCTTTATGGTGAGAAGGACGACGGTTCACCGTGGGATGGCAGCGGTCGCGGTCGCGCGTGGCCAGTGCTCACCGGCGAACGAGCCCGCCACTTCTTCTCGATGGGTCTGCCTGCGGCCGAGATCGTGCGCTCGCTCGAAGGCTTCGCGGGGCCTGGCCTGATGCTCCCCGAGCAGGTGTGGGACGCGGCTGACGTGCCCGCCCGGGGCCTTTACTTCGGCCGCCCCACGGGCTCGGCGACGCCGCTTGGTTGGGCGCATGCCGAGTACCTCGAACTGCTCGTGACCATCGCGCTCGCGGGTTTTCCTGACATCGTGCTGCCGGCCCGCAGGCGCTACACCGAAGGATCCTCACAGGAGCCCGCTTTCGTCTGGACGCACCGTCATCAGATCACGCGCCTTGCACCCGGCAGGCGCTTGCGCGTGCAGCTGCCGCGGCCCGGCTCGGTGCATTACTCCTTTGACGAGTGGAAGACATTCGGGGAGGTCGACGCCATCGATACGACGCTTGGGGTCTGGGTCGCCGAGATTCCCTCCAGCAAGCTGCCCGCGGGCTCGACCTTTTCCTGGACCGCGCATTACGTGACGGGTTGGGAGGGGAAGAACTACACCCTCAACGTGGAGTAGTTCGCCGGACGCCCCCTCCGGCCGGCCCAGCCGGCCACCTCCCCGCGAAGCGGGGAGGATATTTTCTTACCGCTCGTCTGGTGGCTCCAGGTCGTCGAGTCTCAGCTCGTTGGCCCCGTCCTCATCGAACTGGCTGTGGAGCTCTCCGCAATCAGCGCAGCGGTAATACTCGCCAACGAATCCCTTGTGCCACACCGCGTAGCTGACGTCGCCGGGCTCCTCGACGAGGATCTCCTGCTCGAGCCGATAGATCACCTGCTCCCAGCCACCCGCCTCGAGCTCGTCGTCGAGGATGACGAGGCAGTAAGGGTGGGGCTCTCCCCAGATCATCGTCACCTCGCCCCGGCGCTCGTCCTCCACGTTGACTATCGACCACGCCTCGGCGCCCTGGCCGCGTGTGCTGCGTACGAGTCGAAGCTGTGCCCAGAAGCGCTCGGCTGATTCCCGCTCGGCCTTGTCATGCTCGGCCTGCGCCTCCTGGAACGCGCTCCACATGCGCAGCAGGTGATTACGAAACCGGTGATACGTCGGCAGCAGCTTCGGCTGCTGCTTGGGCGAACCGATGAGCTGCTCGAAGGCGTGCTCGAATGCTGCCTCCACCCGCTCCTGGCGATCCGCTACGTCAGTAGCCCAGCTCTCGTCCTCGGACAGCCGCATGCTCTCGTTGAGCACGACCTCGAAGTCCAGCCAGTCGTCGCCGAACTCCGGGACGAACACGCTCTCGACCAGGTCGGCCAGCCGGTGCTCCTCGAGCAGGGCAGGTGTCACCTTGCCACGGGCGTCAGGCCAGCCCTTCCAGCCCATGACGTTGTGGATCCAGTAGTCGAATATCGTGACCGCGTACTGCAGGGCGGCAGGCGACGACCAGATGTCGGTGGGCCAGGTCCGCTTGCCGGTCCGCACCTTGTTATAGAGAGCGATGACCTGCTCTTCGTCCAGATATTCGGTTTCCATCGCCTCTCCAGTTTAGGAATAACGGCCACCTGACCCTGGGTATAGTGAATTGAGAATGGCACAGGGACGCGGCTTCACCCCCGATCAGGTCTCCCGCTACGCGCGGCACCTCATCCTGCCCGAGGTGGGCGGGGCAGGCCAGCGCAAGCTCCTGAACTCGAGCGTGCTCCTTCTTGGAGCCGGCGGACTCGGCTCGCCGGCGGCGATGTACCTGGCGGCAGCAGGGGTCGGCAAGATCGGAATCGTCGACTTCGACGTCGTCGACGCCTCCAACCTCCAGCGCCAGCTGCTGCACGGCAATCACGACATCGGCCGCCTCAAGGTCGAGTCGGCGGCCGACACCCTGCGCAACCTGAACCCGGACGTCGAGGTCGTCCCGATCAACGAGCACCTCAACTCCGAGACCGCGATGCGGATCTTCGCCCCGTACGACATCATCGTCGACGGCACCGACAACTTCCCAACCCGCTACCTGGCCAACGATGCGGCTCACTTCCTCGCCAAGCCTCTGGTGCACGGCAGCATCCTTCGCTTCGAAGGGCGCCTTGCACTCTTCGACTCCGCGAAGGGCACCGGCTGCTACCGCTGCCTGTTCCCCGAGCCGCCGCCCCCGGGCGAGGTGCAGAGCTGCGCCGAGGCAGGGGTCTTCGGCGTATTGCCCGGGATCATCGGCAGCATGATGGCCTTCGAGACGATCAAGTACCTGCTCAACATCGGCAGGCCGATGATCGGCCGCTACCTGCTCTTCGAGGGCGAGGACATGACGTTCCGCGAGCTCAAGCTGCCCCATAGCAAGGCCTGCCCACTGTGCGGCGAGCACCCGACAGTCACGTCGCTGATCGACTACGAAGCCTGGTGCGGCGTTCCTGCCATGGAGCCCTCGGAAGCCCAAGCCAGCTAACTGGTGGACCGTCCCCACCAGGCCCGTCCCGGCGGGTACAGTCCACTACTGGAGAGATGATCCAGCTCGACAGGCACGACGCCACTCGACTAGATAGAGCCCGCGGGATCGTTCGCGACCTCGGCTCGGTCCTGATCGCCTACTCGGGCGGCGTCGACTCCTCCCTGCTGCTGAAGGTCGCCGCCGACGAGCTCGGCGACGGGGCGGTGGCAGCCCTCGCCAGCTCGCCGGCCTATCCAGAATCCGAGCAGGAGGAGGCACGAAGCCTTGCCCGATCTTTTGGGGTGCGCCTGGTTGAGGTCGAGACAAGCGAGGTCGAGCTCGAAGCGTACAAACGCAATAATCCCGACCGCTGCTTCCACTGCAAAGAGGAGCTTTTCGAGACGCTCGAGCCGATCCAGCGTGAGCTCGGGCTCGAGCACCTCGCCTACGGCGCCACCGCTGATGACGCGGGGGACCACCGGCCTGGGCACGGTTCGGCGATCCGCCGCGGCGTGCGCTTCCCACTGTTGGAAGCGGGCATGGGCAAAGCGGACATTCGGGCGGCGGCGCGCACCCTTGACCTGCCCAACTGGAACAAGCCCTCTTTCGCCTGCCTTTCATCGCGAATCCCGCATGGCACGGAGGTGACGGTGACCGCGCTGCGCCAGATCGAAGCCGCGGAGGCCGCGCTGAAGGCCCTCGGCTTCACCCAGGTCCGCGTTCGCCATCACGGCGACGTGGCAAGGATCGAGGTTGAGCCTGCAGAGATCGCCCGACTTGTCGAACAGCGCGACCGCGTGGTCGATCGGCTGCGTGAGGCGGGTTACAAATTCGTGTCACTCGACCTCGAGGGCTACTCGACGGGCAGCCTGAACCGAGTCTGGAAGCCGGGCCAGTAGCACCTCACGCGAGTCACCGCGGAGTAGTTCTCAGTCTCGACGAGGGCACGACTGGCGCCACCGCAGTCGCCGTCGGCATGGACGGCCAGGTCAGAGGCAAAGGCTACGCGGAGATTGCTCAGCACTACCCGCAGCCAGGCTGGGTGGAACACGACGCCGACGAGATATGGGCAGCGGTACAGACCACTGCGCGTGATGCGCTGGACGCCGCAGGCGCCAGGCCGACCGACGTTCGCGCCATCGGCATCACCAACCAGCGCGAGACCCTCGTCGTGTGGGACCGCAAGACACTGAAGCCGCTCAGCCACGCCATCGTCTGGCAGGACAGGCGAACCGCTTCCGAGTGCACGAGCCTCCGCGAGGCCGGGCACGAGGCCCGCGTTCGCGAGATCACGGGGCTCGTCCTCGACCCTTACTTCACCGCGACCAAGCTGGCCTGGGTCATGCAGCACGTCGAAGGGGCGCGCGATGCGGCAGCCGGGACGGTAGACAGCTGGCTCGTGGCGCGCCTTTCCGGCGGCCGTGACCACGTGACGGATGCCTCCAACGCATCAAGGACCCTCCTCTTCGACATCGGGCGCGGGGTGTGGAGCGATGAGATGGCAGCGCTGTTTGGAGTGCCGCTGACAAACCTCCCCGAGGTTCGCGACTCCAGCGGCGAGATCTCGCGGAGCGACCCGGGTTCCTTCGGCGGCGTCGATGCCCCGATCAGCGGCATGGCAGGCGACCAGCAGGCCGCGCTGTTCGGCCAGGCATGCATCACGGTTGGGATGGCCAAGAACACGTACGGCACCGGCTCGTTCGTGCTCATGCAGACCGGCGAGCAACGCGTGCCCTCCAGCTCGGGGATGCTCACCACCGTGGCCTGGAGGCGCGACGGCCGCCTGAGCTACGCACTGGAGGGCGCCATCTTCATCACCGGCGCCTCGCTCCAGTGGCTGCGCGACGGCCTTGGCATCATCCAGAGCGCAGTAGAGGCAGGACCTCTGGCTGCTTCTGTCCCTGACAGCGGGGGCGTCTTCCTTGTCCCGGCCTTTGTGGGTCTTGGCGCTCCCTACTGGGATTCGTATGCGCGAGGCACGATTGTCGGCCTCACGCGCGGAAGCGGCCGCGCGCAGCTGGTGCGCGCCGCCGTCGAGGCGATGGCTTACCAGACCCGTGACGTGGTCGAAGCGATGGAACGCGACACGGGCGAGCCGCTTCGCGAGCTTCGGGTCGACGGCGGAGCAGCCGTCATGGACGTGCTCTGCCAGTTCCAGGCCGACCTGCTCGGGATCCCGGTCAGGCGCCCGCGCCAGACGGAGACGACTGCGCTGGGCGCGGCATTTCTCGCAGGCCTGGGTGCGGGCATCTGGAAAGACGCCGACCTGAAGGACCTCTGGAAGCTCGATCGCGAGTTCGAACCAACCATGTCGCGCGACCAGGCCGGCAGCCTCCAGGCCGAATGGCGCAGGGCGGTGGAACGAAGTCGCGGATGGTCTGCGGGTGCGCCCCGTCGCACCCGCGATAATCAATAGCGCTTTGAGCACCAATGGAGACCAGCCGGCGAGCGGCAAGCAGCCGATCCTTTACGCCGACCAGCTCTGGCGCCAGCAGCGGTTCTTCGCCGGCGCCCTAATCGCGATCGGCATCGGGATGACGGCCCTTCTGCTCTACAAAGGTCAGCTCAACCAGACCTCAAACCTGATCTGGGCCGCTTACATCCCCAGCGGCTTCCTCCTGGGTGGGGCTTTCCTCCTCTATAAGTACCGCAGCTTCGTCCAGGCCCTCGACGAAGGGGTAAGGGTGTCAGCCCTGCGTTCGAGCGTCCTCATCGACTACGACGACATACGGAGCGTCAAGGTGCAGCCGCTCAAGCTCGCTTTCCTCGACAAGCGAAAACGGATGGTGGCGCCGATGATGAGGCCGCTGTTGGAGCGCCCCGCGCTTTACCTGAGGCTCCGCAACGACGAGTCGTCGATGGCGGCCATCAAGAAGAGGCTCGGCCCGCGCGTCGTCTACGAGGACATGATCGTCCTCCCTCTGAAGGATGCGGATGCGTTGTCATGGGAGATCAGCTCGCGACTGCCGGAACGCCTGGGTCAGAACCAGGGTGGCGGCAGGCGCCGCAAACGGCGGAGGTGAGCGAACCGCGGGCCGACGCGGTAGTTCGCCGGTACTTCGACAGGTGGGACCTTTTGGCGCTGCTGGCCCTGACTGCAGTCGCCTTCGTGCTGCGCTACTTCAGCCCGATCATGCCCGACTTCTTTCTGCACCCGCTTCAAGGCCCGTTTATGACCAACTGCGTATCGAACACTCCGATCGACGCGAAGGGCGACCCGGGCACCCTGTGCGGTCTCGCTTATCCGTTCAACCGGGGCTACGCCGACCAGAGCGGCAACCTGTCGCCGTCCAACGGGCAGGTCTTCGACGAGGTTTACTTCCCGGTCGACGCTTACGACGACATAAAGGGCATCGAGCTTTGCAAGCCGACGACCCAGGACTGCCAGTACAACTACTTCGACCCTGAGCCTCCCCTCGCCAAGATGTTCATCGCCGCCGGGGAGTGGGGGTACGGCTGGTACCGCGCCCACTTCGAAGGCGCCAAAGGCGACTACATCGATCTCGGGTTCAACACGTTCGGCTGGCGGATCGCAGCCTGCCTTTTCGGAACCCTGTGCATCCCGATGATGTACCTGTTAGCCAGGAGGCTCTGGCCGAACCGCCTGTTCGCGATTGCGGCGGCAGTCCTGGTCTGCTTCGACGGCATGTTCTTCGTGCAGTCGCGCATCGGCATGATCGACATCTTTCCGATCTTCTTGATCCTTCTTGCCTATTTCCTCTTTCTCGTCCACCTCCAGAGCCGAACCCCGAAAGCATCGTTGATATCTCTCGCGGCACTCGGCCTGGTGTTGGGGATCGGGATCGCGTCCAAGTGGATTGTGCTGGCGGCGTGGGCGTCGATGATCTTCCTGCTGGTAGCGCGCGCGGTGTGGCGCAAGTTCGGCCGCCCATCGGAGGAACACCCGATCCCTGGCGGTGCGCCTCTTCGCTTCTACCTGGTGGTGGCGGTGCTCGCCTTCCTGGATATTCCAGTACTCATGTACGTAACCAGCTGGCTCCCGTTCTTCGACCGCGGTCAGTTCGTTGCTCACTGGGACCAGCTGTTCACGCACCCGTGGCTGGTGCTCGGCGACATTGGCGACTACAACTACCAGTCCTACGAATACCACGCGCACCTGACCGCGACACATCCTTATGGCTCGCCCTGGTGGTCGTGGCCGTTTTTGTCGCGGCCGGTTCTCTACTACGCGGAGTACACGGGCCTAGGAGTTGACCAGTTCACCGGACAGCCTCTTGTCGCCTGGATGTCCAATGTCGGCAACCCGTGGATCTGGTGGACGAGCCTGCCCTGCGTCCTATCGCTGCCCTACTTCATCATCCGGCACAAGAGCTTCCCGGCGACCGTGATCCTTCTCGGATTCATCACGCAATACCTGCCGTGGTCTCAGATCAGCCGGGTGATCTTCATGTACCACATGTTCGGCGGGCTCATATTCATGATCCTCGCTCTCGCGTTTGTGCTTGCGCAGATCGCCGAGCGCGTGCCGCGTACGGGCACGCGCATCCTGGTCGGGCACCTCGCGGTGGCGGTCGCGATCTTCTTCTACTTCTATCCGGTGTGGACCGCGCTTCCGATCTCGAGCTCGGCTCTCAACTTCTCGTCAGGGACGCCCTTCTGGGGGCCGAAGATCTGGCTCGTGCATTGCATCCCCGACCTGCCACCTGAGAAGCCGCAGCTGTGGTGCTGGAGCTGATGGCGGGAGAGCGCGTCGTTCGCCAGGTGTCAGTGCCAGCCGCTCGTCCGACCGCGCCAGTGGTCGCGGCCGGGGCAGTGCTTCTCATCCTCGCATTGCTCTTCGTTCTGGTCGGAGCGTCCGCGATCCTGCTGCTCGGTTGCGTCGTTGCAGGCTTCGGCGTCACCTACCTGAGCGGCGTCGCGCTCAACCTGGAGGAGCGTCTCGCCTTCGGGACGGTGCTGGGCGCCATGGCCGTGGCGACCGCGGCCTTCCTCCTGTCGATGCTGGCCCGCGATGTGACGATGGCCACCGTCGTGCTCGGTTTGGCGGCCGCGCTGGCGCTTGGCGCCGGCGCCGCCATCGCGGGGCGGGATCGGCTCGCCGCCGACCTCTCAGACGCGGTGGCACGCTGGCGGGTGTCGCCGCGAGCGCCGGGCCATCCTTGGCCTTTCGCGGCTGTGGTGCTCGCGTGCGGCGCGTGGACGCTCCACTTCCTGAGCCAGGCATACGTGTTCAAACCGGACGGCCTCTATGCCGGCTACGTCAACATCTGGGGCGACTGGGCGGCACACCTCTCCTTCACCGGCTCGTTCGCCTACGGGCGCAACTTCCCGCCTCAGTTTCCAATCGATCCGGGTAACCACCTCGGTTATCCGTTCATGGTCGACTTCCTCGCGGCCAACCTTGTGCCCTTCGGCAGCTCGCTGACGTCCGCGCTGGTGCTCACCAGCGGCCTGCTCGGCCTCGCATTTCCCGCGGTCCTCTACCTCGCTGCGCAACGCTTTGCCGGCGGCCGCGTGGCGGCTGCGATCGCCGTATTCGTCTTCCTGCTGAGCGGTGGCGTGGGCTTCTTCTATTTGATCGGCGACCTGAGGGCCGGCGGCTTGGGCGCGCTCGTTCACCTGCCGCGTGAGTACACGCTTGACCGCAGCATCAACTTCCAGTGGCTCAACCCGGTCCTCGCCTACCTGGTGCCGCAGCGCTCGACCCTGTTCGGTTTCAGCCTTGCGCTGATAGCTCTCGTGCTCGTTTGGGTCGCCGTGCGGGAGCGGCTCGGTTGGCACGCTTTCCTTTTTGCGGGTGTGGTCGCCGGCGCGATGCCCGCTTTCCACGTTCACGCATATGGGACTGTCGTGGCGCTGGCGGCCTTCTGGGCGGTCTTCAACCTGCGGCGAGAATGGCTGGCGTTTTTCATTCCGGCGATCGCAATCGGCGTCCCGGTCATCGTCTGGATGCTGCCGCCCGCGAACAACATCGTCTGCGGCACCGAGTTGAGCATCCGCGGCTACTGCATCCAGCTTGGGTGGCTCGCGGCCAACGACAACTGGCTTTGGTTCTGGATCAAGAACACGTCGCTGTTCATCCCGCTGCTGGTCGCTGCCCACATCGCTTACTCGTGGTTCCCGACCCGCTTCGGCAAATGGTTCGCGCCGATGTGGCTGTGGTTCCTCGTGCCGAACATCTTCGTCCTGCAGCCATGGGACTGGGACAACACCAAGTTCTTCATCTTCTGGGCGCTGCTTGGCAGCGTCATGGTGGGGGGAGTGCTGGCCGGCCTGTTCAAGCGCGGGCTGGCGACGGCGGTGCTGGCTTCTGTCCTGCTCGTGGTGCTGGGGCTGTCGGGTGCCCTTGACCTTGCCCGAGCTTCAGACCCGATCAAGAGCTCCTATCAGTTCACCGACGCGAAAGGTCTGCAGGTGGCGGAGTGGGTCCGCCAGAACACGAGCCCGGATGCGGTGTTCGCAGCAGCTGACGAGCACAACAACCCGATCCCGACACTGGCCGGGCGGAGGATCATGGTCGGCTATCCGGGCTGGCTGTGGACATATGGGCTTGGCGACTTCGAGCAGAAGGGGGCCGACCAGAGGTTGATTCTCGAGGGTGCCCAATCCACCCCGGACCTGATCGATAAATACGGGATCAGCTATGTGCTCATCGGCCCACAAGAGCTGGCCGACCCGCGCAACGCAAACGTTACGTACTGGAGCCAGAACGGCACGCTCGTCTACACCAACGGCGAGTACTCGGTCTATAAGGTCTGAGTTAGGTTCAGGGCGCTGGGATTCCCAGCGGCCGCTCTGGTCCGCTGGGTTTGGGGGCTTCGAGGCGAGGCTCCTGGGCGTTCTCCAGCAGGCGGGCGAGCCGCTTCATCTCGCGATCGCCTCGGTCCAGTCGATTGACTATCTGCAGCAGGATCTCGTCCTGGTGCATCAGGTGGTTCATCAGGGCCTTCAGCTCTTCCTCAGCCTTGACGTTCAGCTCGTAGTCGTTCTGCGCGCGGATTCGGTCGCGGTCGGCCTGCCGGTTGAAAGCCATCAGGACGAGTGATACCCACGCGGCGACTTCGAGGGTGAGGATGAAGTTGAGGAACTGGAACGGATATGGATCCCAGTGGTTGATGACGCTGAGCGCGTTGAGCACTACCCACACGAGCATCAATCCCAGCTGGGCCAAAACGAAGACCCAGCTGCCGACCAATCGGGTGAAATCGACAGCGATGCGGTCGGCGAGCGTCATCCGCCTCTCGGTCTCGCGGTTGAGGTCGCGGACCGGTGGATGGTCGTGCTGATGCTTGATGAGATCTCGAGCGATGTCTTCGATTTCTCGGCCGATCGACATGGGTTTTTCCTCGGGTTTTCCTTCTTGGGGCTGCTGGGTTCAGTGCAGTGGCAATAGTCCGACTGGGCATAGCTTGGCTCAAAAGGCCCTTATTTGGCTACGGAAAGTAAGCCGGAGTTGGTTTCAGCGGTAGTCGTGGGAGCGCTGGCTCGGCCTGGGAACGCCCTCGAGCGCCTGGATGTGGGAGGCAAGGACTGACCAGACGCCGTCCTGCCTCTGCATGACTCCATCGATGACGAGGATGGGTTGGCGGTTGGCGACCTGCCGGTAGCGGTCGTAGACGTCGGGCTTGATCGTCACGTTCACCTGGCCGAACTCGTCCTCGAGGGTGAAGAAGCGGATCTTCTTGGCGGTCGAGGGTGCCTGGCGGGTGATCACCAGGCCGGCGACTCGCACCTTGCGTCCGTTGGGGATGGCGGCGAGGCGGTTGCTCTCGAGCGCGCCAAGGTCGGTCAGACGGTCGCGACAGAAATGGATCAGGTGGTGGCCTGTCGAAAGATCGGAGATGCGGTACTCGAGCTGGTTGACGTCGAAATCGTCGAGCTCGGGCAGGGCTGGGGCTGTGCCGTTCAGCCGCAGCTCCGATTGCGACTGGATGCCGCGCCTGAGGCCGTGGCCGTGCCAGCGCTCCTGCCAGCCCCACAAGAGCTCGCGCCTGGGTTGGCCGAGCCCGTCGAAGGCGCCGACCATCACCAGGTTGCGCACCGCACGCGGGCCGATGGGGCCACCGCGCAGGCGGTCGATGAAGTCGTCGAAGGAGGTGTAGGGGCGGTGCTCGCGCTCCGCGACGATTGCCTTGCGTCCTTCCTCGCCAAGGTCGCGCACGTAGTTGAAGCCGATGCGCATCGCGTGCTCGGCCTTAACAGGCAGGGTTCCAGCTATTTCGAAATCGACGTAAGTTCCCTCCCGGCGTGCAGGTTGGGGGTGGGAGCCTGCCGGGGGGAGGAGGGTGGGCCCCGCGAGGGGGAGTGCTGCGGCGGCGGTGGGGCTTTCGATCGGTTCGGGGAGGCAGCGGATGTCTGAGCGGTTGACTTCGACCTGCAGCACCTTGACCCCATGCCGCTTGAGGTCCTCGACCAGCACGCTCGGGTGGTAGAAGCCCATCGGCTGGTTGTTGAGCAGCCCGCAGCCGAACTCGACAGGGTGATATAGCTTGAGCCACGCGGTCTCGTACGCCGTGCGGGCGAAAGCGGCAGCGTGCGAGCGGCAGAACCCGTATACGGCGAAGCCCTGCACCGCCGCAAACAGCTGGTCCGCAACCTCGCGAGTAACCCCATTGGCCAGGCACCCTTCGATGAACACGCCTTCGAGCGATGACATCTCGACGTGGTTGAGGTGTCGAGTCATCGCCCTTCGGAAGCCATCCGCCCCGCTTGGCGTCATGCCCCCGACCGTCATCGCGATCTCGATGATCTGCTCCTGGTAGAGGATCACCCCCAGCGTGTCCTTGAGGATGCGCTCCAGCAGCGGATGGGGGTACGTAACTGGCTCCCGGCCGCGCTTGCGATTGATATAGGGGTGAACGGCATTGCCCTGGATCGGGCCCGGCCTGATGATCGCCACCTCGACCACGAGGTCATTGAAGCTGTTTGGCCGCGTGCGGGGAAGGGTCTGCATCTGGGCTCGCGACTCGATCTGAAACACGCCGATGGTGTCGGCGGCGCTGCACATCTCGAACACCTTGGGGTCGTTGAGCGCCAGCTGGTCGAGGTCAGGACGTACACCCTCGTTGTCCTTGATCAGCTCCAGTGCCTCGGCGATGACGGAGAGCGTGCGCAGACCGAGCATGTCCATCTTGATCAAGCCCAGGTCCTCGACGTCGTCCTTGTTGAACTGGATGACCCGCCGACCGTCCATCGTCGCCGGCTCGACCGGCACGATGTCGACGAGGGGCTCACCTGTGACCAGCATGCCCCCGTTGTGGATCGAGAGATGTCGAGGAAAATCGATCACCTCCCGGCAAAGCTCGAGGAACTGCTGCCAGCTCTTGGGCCGCATCTCAGGTGGTGGCACGGCGCCTGTCATCGAGTCCTCGACCTCTTCCGTGAACCACCGATCGACGCCTTTTGCTAGCCGATCGAGCAACTCGTTTGAGAAACCCAGCGCCTTGCCGACCTGCCTGATCGCCATCCGCGGTTGAAACGTGACGACGTTGCACACCATCCCCGTCCGCTCCCAGCCGTATTTGTCGTAGATGTACTGGATCACCTGCTCGCGGTGCTCCGTCGAGAAATCGATGTCGATGTCGGGCATGCTCGTCATCTCCTCGTGCAGGAAGCGTTCGAAGAGGAGGTTGTGCTCGATGGGATCGACTCGAGTGATGCCGAGCACGTAAGCGACTATCGAGTCCGCGGCCGAACCGCGGCCCTGGCCCGGCACGCCATGCTCGCGAGCGAAGCGCATGAGATCCCAGTTGATGAGGAAGAACTCGGCGAGCCCTGTCTTCTGGATCACCTCCAGCTCGTGCTGCAGCCTGCGCGCCGACTCGGGCGTGATGGGACGGTACCTGTCGCGCAAGCCTTCGAAACAGAGCTTGTAGAGGAATGAGAAGGGCGTCTCGCCGGCGGGGACGGGGTAGCCGGGAAAGCGAACCTTGCGGAAATCCAGCTCCAGGTCGCACTGCTGCGCGATTTCCCAGGGTGCCGCCAGCGCTTCCTCGTGGCCCTTGAAGAGCCTGCGCATCTGCTCGCCGCTCTTCAGGTAGTGCTCGGCGTTGGGGAACAGGTGCTGCCGCGCCTCGTCGAGAGTGGCGCGATGGCGGATCGCGACCATGACGTCGTGCAGCCGCCGCCGCTCGCCGACGTGATAGTGGACCTGGTTGGTGGCAACCACCGGCGCCCCGCACCGCTTCGCCATCGTCGCTCTGCCCTCGAGCACCCATGAGTCTTCCGAGCGAAGGTGGTGGTGCAGCTCGCTGAAGACGTCGTCTTTGCCCAGCGCCTCTTGAAGCCGGCGAAGGCGCGCCTCGTCATCGGTGGCGCTGAGGTAGAACAGATCGCCACGATGCTCGGCGACTGTGGCGAGCGTTGCGCGCGCCTCACCCTTGGGCTGGTCTGCGTGGGCAACGCTGAGCAGGCGGCAGAGGTTGGAGTAGCCGCGGAGATTGCGGGCGATCATCACCACGTCCTCACCATCGACTTCGAGCGTGGTGCCGATGATCGCTTTCACGCCAACCTTGCGACATGCCTGGAGAAACCTGACGGCGCCGTAGACCCCGCCGCGGTCGGTGATCGCAAGGGCGGGCATGCCGAGGTCCGCGGCGCGGAATGCAAGCTCGGCGGGATGTGAGCCACCGTCCAGGAAAGAAAAGTTAGAGTGGCAGTGCAGCTCGACGTAAGGGTTCACGCCAGTACCTGCCGGCTTATGCTTCCGGCAGGGACGCGATGAAGGGATCGATGAACGAAAGAAAAGAGCGACGTCGCCATACGCGCTGCTCGTTCTGTGGCAAGGGCCAGGACCAGGTCCGGAAGCTGATCGCTGGGCCTGGCGTCTTCATTTGCGACCAATGCGTCGAGCTCTGCAACGAGGTTATTCGCGACGATGACCAGCCGTCCGCAACAGGGTCGGTCGTCTACCGCACAAGGTCCCACCGGGTGACCTTTTCGAGCTGGTTCCGCAACCTCCTCCAGGTGCGCGGCTACACGACGTAGCCAGGCCACACATCTTGGGGATTGCCATCCCCTCAATGGGCGCATACGTTTTTGATGGCCCCGAAGGGAACGTGCGAGGGATCTGGCATCAGCCGCAAGGCAGACGCTGGAGCCAGCGAAGCGAACCGGCGGGGTCAATTTTTTTTGCCTCCTCAGTCATAGACGCGCTCCACGAACCACTTGTCTCTGCTGAGGTCGTGGTACAGCTCGCAGAGAAGGCTGCTGTTGAGAAGCGCCTTCCAGTACTCGCGAATCACCAGCTCGTTCCACCACTCGGTTTCGACCTTCCAGCGCGCGATGGGGTCGATCGAACCGCTGAAGGCCCCCGCGATGAAGCACGGCGTGCCGTCGGCGCTCAGCGTCACCTCGACCACGGCAGGCGGCGACAGCAGGCGGGTCATGCGAATCGGCGTGAAGGGAGGGGGGAGGAGAGGAGCGCAGGTCGCGGCTGGTGCACGATGTCATCGCCGTGCCGTTCCTGCAGGCGCTCGAGCGCGGCAATCACCTCGTCGCTGTTGCCGTCCCCGCCCGCCCACAGGCGCAGCTGCCGCCGGCCCGCCCCCTCGATGACAGGCAGCTCGACCCACAGCTCGGTGATCGGAGCGCGAGGCTGCCACTCCTTGATCCATGCGCCGATGAGGCCGAAGAGCTCGACAGTGCTGCTCAATGGGTGACGCACGACGGAGTCGCGTTCCTCGGGAAGGCCCGATTCGAAAATGAGCCGCACCCGCACGTGCTTGGCGCCGGCGCCACGCAGGCCCAGCTCGCCGGCGAGGTCGCCGCAGAGCGCGCGGGCGACGAAGAGGAGAGCTTCACGATCCTCGACAGGTGGCTCGAACTGGCGATGAGCGCTGGTGAACTGCGGTGGGCGCCACGGCGTGAGCTGATCCGGCTCGCGGCCGCGCGCGAGCAGGACGGCATGCCTACCGGCACGGCCGAGCTGGCTCTCCAGCTCGCGCTGACCCAGGGCAGCCACCGCGCCAAGGGTGCGCAGGCCGAGCAGGTCCAAACGCTCGAGCTGCTCCTCATCGAGGGTGAGCTCATGCGATGAGAGAGGGGCGAGGAACGCGCGCGCATTCTCGACGCGCATGAGGCGGCCAGGGCGCGCGCGAGTCGCGGCGAGGCGCGCGGAGAAAGGCCCTGGCGCGAGACCGAGCCGTGGCTCGCGTCCGATCGCCGCGCGGAGCCTGCGACGTGCTTCGCGAATCGATTCGCCAGGCTTCGGCACTCCACTCACCTCCAACCATGCGATGCCTTCCTCTCGGACCTCGACGACAGGGGCGAGGTCGTAAAGAGCCGACGCGATCAGCTCACGCAGGTGGTTGGCGGCAACAGGGTCGGGTGAGATGAATGTCGTCTGCGGGCACAGGTGCTCAGCCTGGCGCAATGGCATCCCGGGCATCACGCCAAACTGCAACGCCTCATCGGAAGCGGCGACGACATGCTCGTCCTGTTCCCAATCGCCGACGACGACAGGGCCTCCATAGAGGTCATGTCGTTGCGCGAGCTCGAGGTGATTG
>DAIUFK010000052.1:0-1542 GCA_036844615.1 Candidatus Dormiibacterota bacterium
GCGACGTACTTGCCGCCCGCGGTCTTGATCAGGTCCTTCTTGCGGTCGGTGATCTTAAGGAAGCCGTCGGCATCGATCTCGCCGATATCGCCGGTGCGGACCCAGCCGTGGTCGAGCATCTCAGCGGTGGCGACCGGGTTCTTGTGGTAGCCGAGCATGTTGCCAGGGCTGTTCACAAGAATCTCGCCGTCCTTCTCCAGCTTCAGCTCGATCCCCGGAAAGGGTTTGCCCACCGTCAGGAAACGGTGCTCGGTAAGCGTGTTCGAGCAGGCGCCTGACGACGTCTCGGTCATCCCCCAGCCGTTCAGGATGGGCACGCCGATAGCCCAGAAGAACTCCTCGATCTCGCGCGCAAGCGCCGCGCCTCCGCTGATGAAGAATCGAAGGCCTCCGCCCACCAGCCGTCGCCGGAGCGGGCCGAGCACCAGCCGCTCGGCCAATCGGTGCTCGGCGCGAAGGATCGGTCCCGGATGCGACTCATGCGAAAAATGGGTGCCGACGCCGATCGCCCATTCGAACAGCGCGCGCCGGACCGCGGGCGCCTCGCGCACGCGATCCATCACGCGGGAATGCATCTTCTCGTAGACGCGCGGCACGCTGAGGAGGATGGTCGGCTGGACTTCGGCGAGGTCTTCGGCGAGCTGTTCCACGCCGTGGGACAGCCACATTTGGCCGCCGAACAGCAGGACGCTTAACGTGCCGTTGATCCGCTCGAAGACATGCGAGAACGGAAGCCACGAGAGCGTGAAGTCGGCCTCGGTGAGGGGATGCACCTGGATCACTGCGCGCGTCACGTCGACAAGGTTGCGATGCGCCAGCTCGGCGCCCTTGGGATCACCGGTGGTTCCAGACGTGTAGACGATGGTGCAGACGTCGTCGGGCCTGATCGCCTCCATGCGCGCTATGACCTCGTCCTCACGGTGCGGCGGATTGGAAATCCATTGAGGCACCTCGACGTCGATGGTGACGATGCTTCGCAGCGTGCTGTTCGTCTTCAGCTTTTCCGCCATCCGCGAGTCGGACACGATCGCCATTACGGCGTCGCAGTTCGCCACTATCGTCTGCGCCACCTCGGGCACGGTGCCCGAATAGATCGGCACCGAAACCGCGCCGGCAGCCTGGATGCCAAAATCGCAGTACAGCCATTCGATGCAGTTGGGGCTCAACAACGCGACGTGGTCGCGAGGCTTCACGCCCGCGTCGACAAGAGCCGAGGCGACAGCGAGGATCTTGCGACGCATGTCAGCCCAGGTGACCGTCGTCCACGTCTTGCCTTCGGGGTAGTGGACGACGGCGCGATCGCCATACCGAGCCGCCTGGCGGAAGAAGACGCCCACCGTCGTGCGGTCGGCGATCGACTCGGGGTTCAGATCGCGGGCCGCGGTCCCTTCGTCCGATGTCCGTACGGACATCGAGTCGCTATTTGACCGCTTTAACGGTGAGAGTGAGCGTGCCGGACGGCACGCTGACAGTGATCTTGTCGCCCTTCTTCCGTCCCATCAGGGCACGGCCGACCGGTGATTCGACCGAGATGCGCCCGGC
>DAIUFK010000052.1:1642-8455 GCA_036844615.1 Candidatus Dormiibacterota bacterium
GGCGTGAGCAATACAGGTTCATTCAGATCCATCTCCCCACCTAGGGGCAACAATAATACCCGCCATATGGATCCGACCGACCTCAGGGCAGGCCTGGCGGAGCGCCTCGCCGGAAACGACAGGATTGACGCTCAGACGTTCAATGCCGCGTGCTTCATGCTCTCGAGAGCGCTCGAGGACCTGAAGCTGAGCGTGCCCGAGGCCGCCACGCTCACGCGGCTCCTGCTGAGAACAGCGGGCCGCATCGTCATCGACATGGGATTGCCCGAATCCTCTGCTGAGACGTGGCCCAGCACCGAGGAGATGGTCTTATTGTGGATCGACGAGGCGTTGCGAGAGCTGGGTTACCGGGTGCGACCTACAGCGGACGGGGGACGCGCCGAGCTCAAACGGGTCGAGGAGAGCTGGGGCCAGAGCCTTTAGTTGATCAGGCGGGCGGCGGGTGGGGCGGGTGAGTAGTTGGGGTTGAAGTCGATTCCAACCGCGCCGGCGCCCGACACGCTTGCCGTGTAGCAGATCACCTGGCCGGCCAGCGGGGAGCGGTCGCCGCCGTTGATCGTCCAGCTGGCCGCCGGCGTGTAGATGGTGCCGATGTACTGGGTGGCCGCGCCGCCGTTGAGTATGTTCGAGCAGTTGTTGGTGGGCGGCATGTAGATAACGATCCAGTTGTACTGCTCGCCCGAAAACACATAGGTGGCTCCCTGGGCGTTCTGCGTCATGCACGAGCCGGCGGGGAAGTAGAACTGAACCGCCCCCGGCGTCACCTTTGCGGTCGCGCAGGGCGCGCCGGGGTCGCCTGGGTTGGGCGAGACCACGCAGTAGTTCTCATTGGCCACGTCGCCCCCGGTGTAGGGGGGGTATTCAAGGCTCATGTCGGCATTCTCCTGAGACAGCAGGCCGGACGGCGGCGGACAGCTGCTGAAGCACTGCGGCTGAGTCTCGTCGTCGGGGGGACGGCAGTTCAGCGAGCGGGTCTGCGAGAAGCAGAGGGTTGAGGGGTTGGGGATCAGCCTGTCATTGATGTCGTAGAGGGAGGCGCCCGCTGGCGGGGCAGCGCCAGCCGAAGCCGCGCCCAGCGTCCATGCGGTCCCGGCTGGATAAGGACCGACGGCGTTGCCACCGCTGAAGCCGGGAGCGTCGAAGCGGCCGACCCAGCCGAAGTTGGCCTGATTCCCGTCGCAGCCGCTGGGGTTGAGGTAAACGTTGTAGCGCGTCGCGCCGGGGGCGTTCCGGGTGATATTGATGCTGATGCCGATGTTGGAGGGGGAGTGCAGGCCCCCGACGACAGCGTTCGGGGTCAGATGGCACGCGGAGGGCGCGCTCTCGCGGCGGCAGCCGGGCGCCACGAGGCATGGGTCGGGTGTGATGGTCGGGTCGAGGAACTGGTCGTCGCGAACCGACGTCAGCTCGACGCCCCATCGGTTGTTGCGGCTCAGGGTATCTGTGGCCCCCGAGTGGCAACCCGCCGGCGTCAGCGGCGAGAGGTCCGTGCAGGCTGGCCCGGCGGTGATGGTCTGGCCGGCCCCGTTTGTTACCGTGAAGTGGCCGGCGCAGCCAACCGAGTTCTGGTCCCAGAACTGGGGGTTGGCGACCGAAGTGGTGCCCGGGGCGGAGTACAGCTCCTCGTCCGGCGCCTTCAGCTCGTTGGAGAGGAGGCTGCCGGTGGCGTCGGACGTGTAGCCACCCGACCAGGTGTAAACGCCGGGGTCGAGGAAGGCGCAGCTGGCGGAGCCTCCTGTGAGGTGGAAAGAGTTATACACGCCGGGATACATCTCAGTCCAGGTGCCTCGGTTGTATTGGCTGTAGGCCTGCAACAGGCTGTAGTAGGTGACCGACGGAGCCAGGTAGCCCGGGTCTGGCAGCGTCGGGGCGGGGACGACCGCCGCGCCCTGCGTGTCTCCCGGATTGCAGGGAGGGGGGTACGGGATGAACCCTGGGGAGGAGTTGTAGCAGTAGTACAGCGCGGAGCTGCAGGATGAACCGGCGGCTCCGTAGCAGTTGCCCGCCTCATGCAGGCTGGCGTCCACGCAGGCGGTGCCGTTGGAGTACACGTCGCCCAGGACGGTGAGCTGGGCGGCTCCGTTGAGGTTCACCGCGCAGTTCTGGGTGCTAAGGGTGAGAAGTGCGGGAGTTTGACGCTGGTTGCCGACGATAGCGGTCGCGGTCGCGGTGATGGTGACGGTCGTTGGGCCGCCGAAGATCTGCATGAAGGCCAGCGGCAGCGGGTGGGTGGTCGACATCGCGAACTGGTAACCGTTGAACTGGGTGTTGGTGGCCACCATCGTGAGCTGATAGCCGCCGGCGTACTTGACCACTTCCGTGTCCTGCTGAAGGTTGTTGTTGACTCCGACGTACGTAGTGATCAGGGTGTCTGACGTCGGGCCGCCGTAGAGGTGCAGGTTGGTCGCATATATCTGCTTGGCCTGCGGCAGCGCGCTGCCGTACAGGTTCTGGTAGTTCTCGTACCAGTCACCTGCCGCGAGGGCGGCAGAGTCGATCGAAGCCTGTTGGTCGCGCCGGTCGACGTACGCTCGGCCCGAGTCGATGCTCAAACCGAGCATGCCGAACAAGACGAGGATCAGCAGCGCGATCAGCACGATTGCCTGACCTTCCTGGAGGCGCCGTTGCGCAGTCTTCATCCGGACTTCGTGTCCGGCGAAACCATCAAGCGAAGGCGCGGCCTTCCCGCGCCCACGGCGCGGGGAGCTGGACGCTCGCCTAATTCGAGTACTCGGCACGGTAAACCGCATATGCAGTGATGACGATCTTGTTGCCGACTACTTGCTGAATTATTGGAGTGATCGGCTGGAAGTTGAACCAGAGCGTCACCTTGATCGGCTCATTGCCGACGGCCGGAGTGATGGTGTTGCAGCCCGGCCCTGGCGCCGGCAGAGTGCCGAGTCCGCCACGAGGGCCGTTGGGCACGCCGTTCCCCGCCGCGCTCGGGTCGGTGACGAAGATCCAGCCGGTGTTGGATGCCGGCAGCTGAGCCGAGCCCACCGGGTTTCCGCCGTTGGGGATCGGGCCGTTGGGGCACGGGTTGGCGAGCACCTCAGTGACTGCGTGCACCTGGACCGCGGTCGCGACGTCGGCGTCAGTCGGCCAGGTGTGGGTGGCTCCGTTCGGGTCGATGAAGTAGGAAGCCCTCACCGCCACGCGGGCCCCCTCGTTCGCGGCCTGCTGAAGCGTGATGTAAAAGTAGAGGCCGCGGCCGAAGTCGATGATCCCGAAGGTGATCAGAAGGATCACCGGCGCGATAAGGGCGAATTCCGTTATGCCCTGTGAGCGCTGGCCGTTGCGGAACCAGCTCGCGATTTTTTGCTTCATGGCTGCCCCTGGATGGTGAAGTGCTCGTTGTACACAAGTGGGATGCCGTTGCCGAACAGGTTCTGGATGAGGGGCGTCACGAGCGCGAAGTTCATGACCATCGAGACGTTGATGTCACCGAGGCGCCACGACGAGTCGAGAGGAGCCGTTGGCATGGTGCCCTTCTGAATCGCGCCGCCCGGGAACGTGTAGCAGATGTAGACATAGAGCTGGCCCGTGCTCGGAGGGACGGCTGCCGCTGCGTAAGGCTTGTTGTTGAAAGTGTTCCCGTCGCTTGGGTTCAGGCATCCGGCGGTCTTAATTTGCGTCGGAACTGGCAGGTTCGTGCCGTTGAAACCGGCGCCTGCCAAGGCCTGGTCCACCGCGAGCATGATGTCGTCGTCATCCAGGTACTTGTTGGCGCGGGTGGCGGTATCGAACCAGGCTCCGTGGCGAGCCCCTTCGCGTGCGGCCCCCTGAAGGTTCACCGCGAAATAGAAGGCCCGCGACAGGTCCAGGAGGCCCATCAACAGCAGGATGAGGACCAGCGAGGAGATCGCGAACTCCACCAGGGACTGGCCCCTTTGCCGAGTGGGAGTGCGAGTTCGGAAGCCCTGAGCCATCATTGGTGAGCGTTATTCAAACCGATCGAACGTGTAGATGCAGCATGTGTATTCGAATAACGGACTGGGGGCCGTTTTCAGTCGCTGGGACATTTCGAGTAGGCGGCGTACCGGTTTTTCCGGGTGGATTGAGCGGGTGACACCCAAGGCTGGCGCCCGTCCGGACACCCGCCGGTGGCAGGACATTCGCGCGCGCGCGATGGACGCCAAGTTCGATGCCGACCGCCGCCGCGTCGGCGAAAGGGTGGCGGTCAGCTTCCGCTGGCTGTTCCTGATCGTGCTGGCGGTGTTGAACAACGTCACCACAGCGGCCGGCGCCGAGGCGCGCGGCACCGTCGACATCCTTCTCGCCGCTTGGGCGGTGATGAACGTCGTCGTGAACATCCTCCTGGCCAGGGGGTACCAGCCTGGGAAGCAGTTCAGCCTGAGCACGATGTCACTCGATATTTTCTTTGCCACTGGGTTGGTCTACCTCTCTGACGGATTTTCGAGCCCTTTCTTTCTCGCCCTCTTTCTAGCCGTCATCACTAACGCAGTCCGGTTCGGCGCGGCGGCGTGTGTCGTCTCCGCCTTGGTCGTCTCTTTCATCTATCTCTTTGTCGGCGGTTCGTTCACCCCTGCCAACTTCACCACCGACCCGAACGCCACCATCGGTAAGGTCTTCCTCTTCCTGGTGGTGGCGCTCGCGACGGGCTATATGACCCGGGAGCTCGAGCGGGAGCGCCGCCAGGCAGTGGAGCGCGCAGCCCAGGCGGACTCCCTGCGCGAGCTCAGCGTGACGATGGTCAGCGACACCGACATCAAGGACGTGTTCAGGCTTGTCGTCGACCACGCGGTGCAGATGACGCTCGCGGACAAAGGCTCGCTGATCCTTGCCTCGGCGGAGGGCTTCGACACTGCCGCCAGCGCACCCGACGGGGACGCATCGGCGGCTGCGCCCGACCTCGACGTGGAGCGCCTGTCGCAGGTGGCGCGTACCGGCGAGGCGGCGATTGGGCCTGACCGGATGTCGCTCGTGATCCCGATCGCCTCAGGCGAGGGCGTGACTGCCCTCCTCAGCCTGACGCGTCTCACCGGCATCTTCACCAACCAGGACCTCTTTGCTGTGGCTGCCCTGTCAGGCACCTCGGCGGTGCCGCTCGCCAATGCCCTCCGCTACCACCGCAGTACCCAGGAGGCCACCACCGACGGTCTGACCGGGCTTGCCAACGTGCGGGAGTTCCGCCGGCGGCTCGCCGCCACGTTCGCCAGGCCTGAGAGGCGATCCGACTCCTTCTCCGTCCTCCTTGTCGACTTCGACCACTTCAAGTCGGTCAACGACGAGGTCGGCCACCAGCACGGTGACCTGGTCCTGCAGCTGGGAGCCAGGATCGTGCGCTCGGTGGCGAGGACCCAGGACATGGTCGCCAGGTATGGCGGAGACGAGCTCGTCATCCTGGCCCCCGACACCAACGCGGTGGGTGCGCAGCGACTTGCCCGTCGCATCGTCGAGGCGGTTCACGAGGCGGCGATCGCCACGACCCCGGGCAGTCACCTGACCTTCAGCATCGGCGCCGCGACGTACCCCGACGACGCGTTGACGGCGGCCGAGCTGATTTCCGCCGCGGACCAGGCGCTCTACCTCGCAAAGCGGGAGGGGAAGGACCGAGCCTGCACGTTCCCTCAGCTCGTGACGGAGCTGGAGCTCGACGACTCGAGCCTGTTCGCGATGCTCACCGATGCCGGCCCGCAGATGGTGGGGGCTGTCGCTCATGCCGTCGACCATCGGAGCCCGCTCACGCAGGGCCACTCGAGCCGCGTGGCGATAATCGCGGACGCCATCGGCAGGAGATCGACCCTTCCGATGAGCCATCTCGAAGACGTCAGGACTGCCGCCTTCCTCCATGACGATGGGCACATGACGTTGTCTGCAGGCCAGGGTTTTGAGGTTCCGGGGCACGCGGAGGCCGGCGAGAAGATCCTCCATCGCGCAAAGTTCCCGCCCGAGGTGTCGGCTTCGGTCCGCAGCCACCACGAGCGCTGGGATGGCGCAGGCAAGCCGGACGGCCTGGCCGGAGAGAAGATCCCCATAGGGGCCCGCATCATCGCGGTCGCCGAGAGCTTCGAGGCGCTGACCGCCGGCCGCGGCACCGAGCGTCTCTCGGGCACTGCTGCCCTGCAGCAGGTCAGCGAGGGCTCAGGCACCGAGTTCGACAGCGCGATCATCGAGTCGCTTGGGCGGTCGATAAGGGACGGGAGCCTAGACCTTGTCACTCCTGATCTTTCGCTTCCTGCGGTCGCGCAACCTGTTGTCGACCTTGCGCCGCAGCCGGAGCCGTCGCTGCTCTAGTCCTCCTGCCTGATCAGGCATTCGCTCCAGCGCCGCCTCCACCACCGCCAGCGCGAGCTGTGGGTCGCGCCGCCTCCACTCGAACAACCTCGCGCGCGCGACTGAGACCCTGACGTCCTCGGAGGCCTTGGCCTCGAGCCACTCGAGCAGGCTGTCAGCCGCCGCCATCGAGCCGCGCCGGATGAGTCGCCGTGCCATCAGAAGGCCGGCGGTGGCAGCTGCATCGCCTTCGGCGAGGCTTGTCGCGTTCCGGAGCGCTCGCCAGCCGTCGGCCCGCGCGCCCCGGCGGTAACGGTGGCGCCCGAGCGCCAGCCAATCGGCAGCATCCATGTCCGCGTCGCCGCCTCGCAGCCGGCGCAGGAGTCGCGAGTGAAGGTGGACGAGGCTGATCACATCGAGCCGGTTGTGTTCGAGCGCTCCCTCCAGGAGCGAGCTGTAACCGTCGCGTAGGTACTCGAAGTAGGCGTCAGGCACCAGGGCGCTGGGGATCGGGTCTTCGCGCTCGTATCCGAGCAGGCGCTCCTCGACCGAGCGCAGGTTGCAGCTCTCCAGGCG
>DAIUFK010000052.1:8555-16621 GCA_036844615.1 Candidatus Dormiibacterota bacterium
GCTCGTATCCGAGCAGGCGCTCCTCGACCGAGCGCAGGTTGCAGCTCTCCAGGCGGTGGCGGTAAAGCGCCCTGACCAGCGTGAGCAGGTCGACGTGCGGAGAGCAGGCAAGCTCGCCGGGCATTCGCGCCATCACCCAGCGTGTTCGCAGGACAGGCAGGTCGAACGAGCTGCCGTTGAAAGTCGCAATCACGCCGGCAAGCTCCATCTCGCTCGCGAGGGCATGAAGGAACGCAGCCTCCATCCCTGGCTGGGGCAGGAAGACCTGCGCCACGCGAAGCCCGCAATCGATGGGCGTCGCGACCGCGGCGGCAAACACGTAGGTCCCCGCTCCGCCTGAAAGTCCTGTGGTCTCGGTGTCGATGTACGCGACGGAGCCGGGGTCTGGCTCGAGAGGCGGCAGCGGGATGACGTCCTGGCGCAGGACGGCGTCGCCGAAAGGTGTCGGCACCAGCTCAAATCCGCGCGGCAGCGCGCGCTGGGAATGCGCGCGCCGGACGGGAGGAGCGCCTAGACGGGTAAGGCGCTCGCGGAGATGGGAGACCGGCGCCGAGCGCCGGCCTCCAACAGTCTCAGACATGCGTCCTTGGCTCCTTCGACGAGATGCAGTGGTCCGACGCATGAGGGACAGCCGGCGAGGCATGGGCAGTCGCGCACGAGCGCGGCTGCGTGCTCGAGCAGCTCGCGGTGCAGCTCGAACATGCGGCGCGAGTAACCCACGCCGCCGGGGTACATCTCGTAGACGGTCACTGTCGGGAGACGGGTGGTCACCGAGCGGACCTCGGCGACGGCGCCAAGGTCGCGCGGGTCGCACATGAGGCGCAGGCTGGCGACGTAGCGCAGCGAATGCGCCATCCCTTGCAGGCCTGCCTCGAGGGTCTGTCGACCTAGCGTTCGCCAGAGCTCCTCGTCGACGGTGATCCAGTAGCCGGTCGTGTGCAGCGTCTGCTCGGGAAGGTGGATGGGACCCGAGCCGATGTTCTCGTGCGTGTGGAACCGGATCTTCTTGAACATGCTTGCAAGGGCAGTGATCTTCAGCTCGCCATGGCTTCGAGCAAGACCTTCTTGGTCCGGACCCGCGAACGTGTCGAGCACCTGCACCGTCACTGACGCCAGCGCGTCGGTGTAGTAATCGACCTCGACAGGATGGACGTACGCCTTCTTTTCCTCCCAGTCGAGACGCTCCACGTGGAACTGCGCGCCCTCATGGAGGTAGACGGCCTCTTCGTGCAGCAGGACCGGGGCTGTGAACTGGTCCATTTCGCCGATGACCCTTGGTCGTGGCTGTGAGGTGTCGATGATCACCACGTTGTCGGCGGCGATCCGGCGGAGGTGGATCTCCTCCGCGGGGAATGCCTGGCGGCTCCAGAACCATCGCCCCGCCGAACGCGAAGCGGAGCCGTCCTCCTCGAACAGCTCGAGCAGCTCGCGCACATCGGCCCGGCCGAGACGCTCCTTGTCTTCAAACGGCAGCTCGAACAGTCCGGCTTGCAGGTGAGCGGCGAGGAGCAGGAGGTTGTCGGGGTCGATGAGCCCCTCCTCGGGGTCGGCGCTCAGGAAGTATTCGGGGTGCCGGACGATGAACTGGTCAAGCGGCGAGCTCGAGGCCACGAAAACGCCGACGGAGCCCGACCGGCGTCCTGCCCTCCCGAGCTGCTGCCACGTGGAGGCGATGGTGCCCGGGTAGCCGACGAGGATCGCGGTCTGCAGGCTGCCGATGTCGATGCCGAGCTCCAGCGCATTGGTGCTGACAACGCTCGTGATCTCTCCACTGCGAAGGCCCGCTTCAATCTCTCTTCGGTGCAGGGGCAGGTAGCCTGCCCTGTAGCCACGCACCCGCTGGGCGGCGTCGAGACGAGGCGCGAGGTCCTGGCGCAGGTAGCTGAGCATCACCTCGACCTGGAGGCGGCTGCGGCAGAACACGATTGTCTGCACGCCGGACCGGATCCACGGCGCAGCTATGCGACGGGCCTCGAGCATCGAGCTGCGGCGGATGCCCGTCTCGCGATTCAGCAATGGCGGGTTGTAGAAGACGAGCCTCCGCTCACCGCGAGGAGCGCCATTGCGCTCGACCAGCTCGATGTTCTCCTCCTCGAGCAAGCGCTTCGCCAGCTGGAGCGGGTTCGCGATGGTGGCCGACGCGCAGATGAACGTAGGCGTCGACCCGTAAAAAGCACAGATCCTTTTCAGCCGCCGGATGACGTTGGCGACCTGGCTGCCAAAGAGCCCGCGATACATGTGCAGCTCGTCGATGACGACGAAGTCAAGGCTCGAGAACAGTCGCCGCCAGCGCGTGTGGTGGGGCAGGAGGCCGGCGTGCAGCATGTCGGGGTTGGTCATCACGATGTGCCCTGCCTCGCGTATCGCCGTGCGGCGACCGGGTGATGTGTCTCCGTCATACGTGTCCACGCGCAGGTCGATCGGAAGGCCGTGCTTGAGGGCGCTGAGCTCCGCCAGCTGGTCCTGGGCAAGCGCCTTGGTTGGAAAGACGAAAAGCGCCCTGCGGTCCGGCCGCTCGAGGAGGCGCTGCAGGACTGGCAGGTTGTAGCAGAGCGTCTTGCCGCTGGCCGTCGGCGTCACCACCACCAGGTGCCTGCCGCTGCGAACCGCGTTATAGGCGTCAGCCTGGTGCGAGTAGAGACGCTCGATGCCCCTGGCCGCGAGCGCCCTGGCAAGCTCGGGGCGCACGTCATCCGGCAGCGAAGCAAATCGGGCCTCCGCAGCCGGGATCACGTGATCCAGCGTCACCTCCCCCTGGAAGTCGGCGGCGAGGAACTGAGGAAAGCCAGGCATGGGGTGCGCCAGCGACGTTAGACGAACATTCGTTCGGAGTCAAGCCGCATCTGGCTCGGGACCTCCGGCGAAAAAATGGGTAGTTCTGGTGCCCTGCTTGTCTATTTCTCCTGAACCGGCGTGAGAACCACGTGGTCAGGGAGGATTTCGTGAGAAGGATTTTGAGCGGCGCCGGCGCCGCAATCGCCGTCAAGGTCGTCACCGGACTGGCCGTCGCGGCACTGGCATCGACGGCGGCTGCGGCCGCTACGGAGGCGGCGCTCACGGGCAGCCTCAACCCCGCGGACTGGGGACAGCAAGTCAGGCAGACGGTAGCGACATGCAAAGAGACGTTGAGGGCCTCCGGTACACGAGGCATCGGTCAATGCGTCAGCGCCTTCGCGAAGCAGCACGGCAAGATCGTGTCCGCCGAGCACCGTGCCAGCGGGACACGTTTGAACCATGGCAACGGAAACGCCAACGCTAACGGCCACAGCAAGGACAAGGGCGCCAACGGCAATGGGAACGGCAAGAGCCAGAGCCACGGGCAGCCCAGCCACAAACCCGACCACACGCTAGTGGTCGCGTCAGTGGAAAACTAAAGACCCTTCCTCCATCGGGGGCCGGGCGGCAAGGCTCGGCCCCCCTCTTTTTGCTCCTGAGCTTTCCACCGCTGGCCCTCGGCCGTGTCGATTACCGCGACGCCCTTCGCCGCAAGCTCGTCTCGTAGCTCGTCGGACTTCGCGAAATCCTTCGCGGCCCTTGCCCGCTCGCGTTCCGCAAGCAGCTCAGCGGCGCCAGGAGGCAGAGCCACGATCGGAGCTGACCTTTCGAGGTCGAGGCCGAGGACCCGGTCCCAGTCGCCCAGAAGCCGCGCTTTTGCACCCGGAGCCATCGAGGAGCGGCTCAGCTCCGCGACGAGGGCCATGGCAGCCGGCAGGTCGAGGTCGTCAGCGATGGCGGCCCTGAAGCGAGCCTCCATGTCCGCCATGTCGGGGCTGTCGAGCACCGCATCTTCTTCTCCACGCGACCACTCCGCGAGGCGCTCCCTCAGGTTTCGCAACGCGCGGTCCGCACCGGCAAGTCCCTCGGTGCTGAAGTTGAGCTTGGTGCGGTACTTGGCCTGCAGCGCGAGGTACCGAAACGCCAGCGGGTCGAACCCTTGCTCCGCCAGCTCGCTGATCCGAAAGAAGTTGCCGGCTGACTTGGCCATGCGCGACCCGGCGAGCAGCAGCAGCCCGCCGTGCAGCCAGGTGCCCACCACCTTGTGACCGGTGAGGCCTTCCGATTGGGCGATCTCGGCTTCGTGGTGAGGAAAGACGTTGTCGGCGCCTCCCGTGTGGATGTCGAACCGCTCGCCGAGTAGGGTCATCGACATCGCTGAGCATTCGATATGCCAGCCGGGGAAGCCAGGGCCCCATGGGCTGGGCCAGACCTGGAGCCTGTGCTCGCCGGCGGCCTTCCACAGCGTGAAGTCGCCGGGATGGCGCTTTCGCGGATCGACCTCGCCACGTGAGCCGGCGAGCAGCTTGTCGGGGCTGTTGCGCGAGAGCCTGCCGTAGGCAGGGAAGCTTGCGATGTCGTAATAAACGGTGCCGCCGACCTCGTAGGCGTGACCCTTCTCGATCAGCCTTGCGATGAGATCGACCATCTGCGGGATGAAATGACTGGCCTGCGGATAAGTGGCAGCGGGACGGATGTTCACGCTCGCGGCGTCCTGCATGAATGCCCGCGTGTAGTAGTCGGCTATCTCCTCAGGCGACTTTTTCTCCAGGCGGGCGGAGACGAGCATCTTGTCTTCGCCGCGGTCGAAGGTGTCGTCGGTCAGGTGGCCCACGTCGGTGATGTTCATGACCTGATGTGTCGTATACCCGAGGTACTCGAGGCTCCTGCAGAGCAGGTCGGGCAGCATGAAAGTGCGCAGGTTGCCGACATGCACGTAGCGGTAGACAGTCGGCCCGCAGGAGTAGATCCGGACGGTACCGGCGTCGACAGGCGCCAGCTCTTCCTTGGCGCGGGTCAGCGTGTTGTAGAGGCGGACCACGGCAGGCGCTTGCAAATCAAATCTATGCTGCCAGTAATGAAGGCGCATCGGCTGGGCAGCGAGGCACGGGTCGACGAAGTGGTGGGTCGCGTGCTCGTCCACGACCTGGGCCCCGATTTGCGAAAGGGCACTGTGCTCACAGCCGAGCACCTCGCGCGCGTCAGGCAGGCGGGCGACGTGCACGTGGTGGAGCTCGAACCTGGCGACATCCACGAGGACGCAGCGTCGCAGCGACTGGCGGCCGCCCTGTCAGGACCAGGGCTCGTAGCCCAGCCTCCGCTGCAGAGCCAGACGCGCTTGACCGCCACGCACCGCGGCCTGGTGCGCGTGCGCGCCGACCTTGTCGATGCGATCAACGCGCTCGGTTACATCTCTGTGTTCACGCTTATGGACGGCCAGGCAGTGGCCGAGGGCGAAGAGGTGGCGGGCTGCAAAGTCACACCTGTGGCGGTGCCGGGCAACCTGATTGCGGCAGCCGAGCAGATGTGCCGCTCGAGCGGCCCCGTCGTTGAGCTGCTTCCCTTCCTGCCCCTCCGTACCTTCGTGGTCGCCACCGAGCGACTGAAGCCGAAAGCGCGCGAGCTGTTCAGCGCCGCCGTCACCGCAAAGCTTGGGTGGTACGGCGCCGAGGTTCTCGCGGTGCGTGAGGTGGCACGCACCTCCAAAGCCGTGGCTGCCGCCTATCACGAGGCGAGCGAGCTTGGCGCGCAGCTCGTAGTTTTCGCCGGCGCCTCGGCCATCGATCCACTGGACCCGGCGTATGCCGAGCTGACGAGCGCCGGCGGCAAGCTTCTGCAGCTCGGCGCGCCGATGCATCCCGGCAGCATGCTGTGGCTTGGCAAGCTCGGCGTGGCAGCCGTCGTCGGCGTCGCGTCGTGCGCGGGCTTCGGCCGGTCGAGCTCGCTTGACCTGCTGCTCCCGTTTGTCTTCGCTTACGGGCGCGCTGACGCCGGCGACCTGCTTAGGCTCGGCCATGGCGGCCTCATCGAGTCGGCAGCGGGCCGGCGGTTTCCTCCTTATTCCTGAACGAAAAGCGCGGGGAAGGACAGATGTCCTCCCCCGCGGAACCCTCTCTTACTCCCCCAGCGACGCTGGGCAGCGCTTGGAAATGGACGTCTTGGTGACGGCCGGGATAAACCCGGCTTAGTGGCCACGTCAGGATCTAGTTTTGATTGTTGGCATCGTCAGGTCCGGCCAGCCGCGATCGCCCATCGCTGCCAGGTAGCCGTCGACTGCGTTGATCAGCGGCTCCAGGTTGACGCCTCGGTGGATAGGGAGGTAGGGGCGCAGGTAGTCCGCTCCGCTCCGCCATTTGTTGACAGCGCCTCTGCGATTCCGGCGCGTGTAGTGGAGGCAGCCCGCCGCGATCTGGATCAGGCCCTTGTAGAACCCCGAGTCCGGGCCTTTGCGATCAGGCATCCAGTCGCCCTCCCAGGCTTCGTGCGCCTCCCAGTGATGCCCGCTGTTGAAAAGCTTGATTCCATCGTCGAGGCCTGTCGGCAAGTGTGGTCTCCCCCCGATAATCCCTAGATGGCCGATGCCACCCATGAGTATTCCCGCGTCAACCTATCGAGCGACCCCATCTATCGATACCTTCGCATCACGAAGGGCGGCCCGGGGGGCGTGCCCGGGGAAGCGTCCGAACAGGACCTCGTCGACACGGCGTGGCTCCAACGCCTTCGGCGTATCCATCAGCTCCAGAGCGCGTGGTGGGTGTTCGCGACCGCAGAGCACTCACGGTTTCAGCACTCACTTGGTGCTATGCACCTCGCCGGCGACTGGGCGCGCCACCTGTACCCGACGCTGAAAGCCAGCTGCAAAGACACGCCGTCGGCGGGTTTGGTGGAGGAGACGATGCGCATCGCGGGGCTTCTCCACGACGTGGGGCATGGGCCGTTCGGCCACTTCTTTGACGAGAACTACCTCGATACGTGGCGGATCGACCATGAGGTCATCGGTCGCTCGCTGATCACGGGCCCCCTCGCCGAGGCCATCAGCGGACTTGGCGCTTCGCCTGCCGTTGATTTCGAAGTCGGCGAGCGCATCGACCCCAGGTGGGTCGCCTACCTCATTTCGTCCGAGGAGCTCGAGGGCTTTCGCCCACCGGAGTGGCTGGCGACCCTGAAGCCGGCGATGGTTGGAGCCTTCTCAGCGGACAACATGGATTACGTCCCTCGCGATTCCTATATATGTGGAGTCGCCACGGGACCCGTGGACGTCCAGCGGATCGTCCACTACTCGTTCATCTCCGCTCGAGGCCTGACGCTGCATGCGCATGCCGCGGAGGCGCTCTACATGTTCCTCAACGCTCGGCTTTACCTCTATCACCAGGTGTATTTCCACAGGACGGTCAGGCGCATCGACCTGCAGCTGCGCGAGGTCTTCAGACCGACGCTGGAGCTGGTGTTGGGTGGCAACCCGCTGGAGCGAATGGATCGCTTCAGGATGCTCACCGAATGGTCCCTGCTGTCCGAGGTGGATCGCTGGGTGGCGGGCGACGCGGACGCTGAGCGCCGCGAGCTGGGCAGGGGGTGGGCAGACGTGGTCGCTCGCAAGCTCAAGTGGAAGCTCATCTACCAGGGCCACACCGACGCTCGCGACATCCCGGCCGGAGCGCTGAGCGTCACGCGCGAGCAGTTCGCGAGCCAGCTTCGTGAGCGGTTGCCCCAGCGGCTACGTGGAATCGAGTTCGAGGTCGACGTCGCGGCCCAGGAGTCGCGCGCATTCAACCCCATGACCGAGACCGCCGACATCCTTATATATGAGCCTCTGGAGGACCGCTACCAGCAGAGCCGGGTGCTTGAGCTCTTCCGTCGCCTGCCTGTGCGGATGGCGCTCTTCCGAATCTTCGCGCGGGATGATGCGCACAGCGCGGATTTGATCAAAGCCGCGAACGCCGTCTTGGCTACAGGCTAGAAGTCGTCGTCGTCACCGCCGCCCGAGTCGTCGCCGCCACCGTAGTCGTCGTCTCCACCGAAGTCATCCCCGCCGTCGCCGAAATCGTCGCCGCCATCGTCACCCGATGAGACGGTGGCGAAAGTCGACACCAACCTCCGCAGGCCAGGCTTGCCGCAGTGAGGGCACGAAGGGTCGGGCGAGGAGAAGCTCGGGAGGAGCGCCGATGATTTCTTGCCGCACTCCTCACACCTGTACTCGTAGATCGGCACCCTACGATTATCAGAGTGATCGAGGTCCAGCGCATTCGGGCGGCGGCGGAGCGGGCGCGAAAACACGTGCTGCGGACGCCCAT
>DAIUFK010000053.1:0-16588 GCA_036844615.1 Candidatus Dormiibacterota bacterium
CGGTTTATCCAAGCTTCCGCCTCACCTCCTTTGCCCCTTGGGCATGAACTTCGCACCGGAGTGTACCAGCGCGCCGGTACATGGGGAGGATCCGCATCGCAACTACACTTTTCGGTCGATGCCTCGCCCATCCCCGCGCGCGCAGCCCGAGCTCGCGCGCGAGACATCCGGCGCCCGCGCGCGCAGGCCGGCCACGCAGGCATGGACGAAACGTTTGAGCAAGCGAGTGGTCCAGAAGCCTGACGGGCGCTACCTGGTCTATTTCGAAAAGATTTGAGCGAGCTCCGCTGGCATCCGCTGCTCGAGCAATGGGTAACCGTCGCGCCGTGGCGCCAGGACCGTACCTACCATCCGCCGGCGGACCACTGCCCCCTGTGCCCGACCCGGCCGGGCCACCTCGAGACGGAGATCCCGGAGCCCGACTACCACATCGCAGTCTTTGAGAATCGCTTTCCCTCCTTCACCGGCGAGCAGGGACGCTGCGAGGTTGTCTGCTACACGCCGGTCCACGACTCATCGCTTGGCGAGCAATCGGTCGAGCACATCAGGGACCTCATCGAGGTGTGGCGTGATCGCACCGAGGAGCTTGGCAGGCTGCCCAACGTGCGGTACGTCTACATATTCGAGAACCGTGGCGAGGCGATCGGCGTGACCCTCAGCCATCCTCACGGCCAGATCTACGCTTACCCGTTCGTCCCCCCCGTGATCCAGAAGGAGCTGCTCGCGCACGCCAAGCACAAGCGGAAGACAGGGCGCTGTCTTTACTGCGACGTGCTTGCCGGCGAGAGCGGAGGTGAAAGGACAGTCCTCCGCGACGATCGCTGGATCGCATTCGTGCCTCCGTTCGCCCGCTGGCCTTACGAGGTTCATCTCGCACCGCTCCGGCACAGGACGGGGCTGCTCGACCTCGATGCCGAGGACGGCGAATCCTTCGCCCGGATCCTGAAGGGCCTGCTGCAGAGGTACGACCGCCTCTTCGACATGCCGCTTCCATACGTGATGGCGATGCACCAGAAAGCTCCCGGCCGCGGTGACGCGGACTATCACTTTCACGTCGAGTTCTACCCACCCAACCGCAGCCGGGACAAGCTCAAGTACCTGGCCGGCTCCGAGCTTGGAGCCGGCGCGTTCATCCTCGATGCGCGGGCCGAGGACACGGCGGCGGAGCTGCGTGGCCTCTGACGAGACGACCTGGCATGGTCGCGCCCCCGGGCGTGTGAATCTCATCGGCGAGCACGTGGACTACCTGGGTGGAGTCGTGCTGCCTGCCGCTGTGGACAGGCACACAGAGGTCACTGGGCGTGCGGCGCCGGATTGGGCGGTCGAAAGTCGTGTCAAGGGTGGGCGTGCCTACCTTCGAGCACTGGGCGAGGAGCTCGGCGTGCCGCCTCAGGCTGTGGAGGTGCGGTCAGACATTCCGTCAGGTTCGGGGCTCAGCTCCTCGGCAGCTCTGCTCGTAGCCTTCGCCGCGGGTCTCAAGCCGGAGATGGACGGGGTCGAGGCAGCGCTCGCATGCCAGCGCGCCGAGCAGCGTGCCACTGGCGTCCAGGTTGGCGTCATGGACCAGTTCGCATCAGCCCTGGGGCGGCGAGGCCACGCGCTGCTGCTCGACTGCGCAACCCTCGAGTACCGCGCGGTTCCCTTTCCCGATGAGTTGCTCATCGCGGTGATCGATTCCGGCGAGCATCGATCGCTGGCTCGAACTCCTTACAACCAGCGGCGCCGCGAGGCTGAGGCCGGCCAGCCGAACCGGCGCCGGCATGTGGATTCGGAGATCGCGCGAGTGCACGCGTTCGTCGACGCGCTCGAGCATCGTGATTTCGAGCGACTGGGGACGCTTCTGAAGGAATCGCACAGGAGCCTCCGCGACGATTTCGAAGTGTCCACCCCTCACGTCGACGCTCTGGTCGAAAAAGCTTGGGCGGCGCAGGGATGCTTTGGCGCCCGAATCATGGGTGCAGGGTTCGGCGGCAGCATCCTTGCCCTCATCAAGCGCGGCACCGAGGCCGCGCTGGCGGCGGCAGTCGGGCAACCGGTCATCGTCTGCACCACCACAAACGGCGCGTTCGCGAGGGCTGCATGAGCGACTGCCTGTTCCTTCCCCTCCCGCAGCGCTCCGGCGGCATCCGAGAGCTGAGCGGCTGGGAAGCGGTGTGGACGCCTCTCGGTGAAGGGGAAGCCGAGAGGCTGACCATAGGGAAGGGAACCGGTTGGCGACCCATCGAGGTCCCGCGCCAGCTCGCGGCGCGCGAAGGCCACCAGGCTGTGTGGTACAGGACCGAGTTCGCCAGGCCCGATCATTCGGGCCGAGTCCTGCTCCGCATCGGCGGAGCCTTCCTCGCGACCAACGCCTGGCTCAACGGCAAGCTGCTCGGCTCCCACTATGGCTACTTCGCCCCGTTCGGCTTCGACCTCACCCCTTACCTGAAGGCAGAGAACCTGTTGGTCATCTGCTGCGAATCGCCTGTCGAGCCGCAGCCCGAGAAGAAGCATCACGTGATGGGGATCTTCAACGACGGCGAGCTGCGGCCCTACCCCGCTTCCGCCTACGCGAGCCTGCCGGAGCCCTACCACTGGGAGGTGCCGATCGGGCTATGGCGCCCTGTGGAGCTGGAGTACGTCGGCCCGATCACCATCGATTGGATGCGGCTGAAGCCGCACATCGAAGCCAACGACGGCCGCCTCGAGGTCGAGACTCGGCTTCGCAACCTTGATGGCAGACACATGGACGGAGAGGTCGAGCTGGTGGTTTCGGCGCCGGGACGCGATCCGCTGCGACTCCGGCGCGACGTTCACCTCCCCGGCGGCAGCGAGCAGACGGTGTCGATGCGGCTTGCCCTGCCCGGCGCGAAACGGTGGGAGCCTTGGCGTTTCGGCGACCAGCCCACATACACCGCCGAGCTGTTCGCGAGCGCTGCCGGTGTCGAGTCCGCGCGTGTTGACGACACGTTCGCCTTTCGAGAGTTGAAATGGGACATCGGACCGCGCCGCTGGAACTTCTCGGTCAACGGCCGCCCGACGTTTCTGCGCGGCGCGTGCTACACGCCGTCATACAGGCTCGACGAGCTGACACCCGAGCGCATGGAGGGGGACCTTCGCATCGCAAGGGAGGCGAACCTCGACGCCCTGCGGATCGTCGCCAATGTGCTCCCCGACGACTTCTACCGCCGAGCCGATGCGGCAGGCATGCTCCTTTTCCAAGAGCTCCCGCTCACCCAGATCTACGCGTATCACGCCAGGGGCGACAACTCTCGCTTCTTCGAGATGGCGGCGCGCGAGCAGCAGGCAGAGATGGTCGAGCTCCTGCGCAACCGCCCCTCGGTCGCGCTGTGGAGCGCACATGACGAGCCTCCGTGGCTGAAGAGCAATGCCGACCTTGGCGACGTGCACGCGGTGCGACAGAACCACTCAATCGACCAGGAGCTCAAGGCCTCCTTCGAACGCATGGATCCCACGCGGCCGGCGATGGCGGCCTCGGGCGAGGTCGACGAGCACCTTCTTCTCGGCTGGACGTCAGGCTCGTGGCGCGAGGTTGCCAACGTCGAGCCGGTGATGGTCACCGCCTTCGGGGCGCAATCGCTTCCGGCCGTCGACTCGCCGGTGTGGAAGGAGATCGCCTCCCACTGGCCTGTCGCGGATGACGATCCGGCGTGGCGCTACGCGGGTTTCCAGCCTGTCAACTGGGCTGAGCGTGGCGTGGGCCTGCCATCGTCACATCAAAGCCTCGAGTCATACGTCGCGTCGTCGCAGCAGTACCAGGCAGACGTTGTGAGATTCGCAGCGGAACACATGAGGACGAGAAAGTTCGAGTCATGTTGGGGCGCGTTCGCTTATCAGCTCGTCGATCCTTTTCCCGCCATCGGTTTTGGCTTGGTGGATGGCGCGCGGCGGCCCAAGCCGGCTCTGGCGGCGCTGACCGAGGCATTCAAACCGACACGGGTGATAGCGGAGCCCCTTTCCTTCGAGCCCGGCCGGCCATTTGGAATCCTGCAGCGACCCGACGTTCCTTTCAGCGCGCGCCTGGTGATCGTCAACGACGATCCGAAGGTCTTCGGGGGAGGAGTGGTCCGCTGGTCGGTCATACGCAAGCGGGCATCAAAACGTCGCGGTGCAAGGATTATTCGCGATGCGATGCAGAGAAAGTCGTTTGCGGGCATGGTCGAGGTCGAGGTTCCGACCGCGCTCGAGCCTGCAGTCAGCGCGACAAGCGTGACGTTGCCCCTCTCGGCCGAGGGCGATTACGTGCTCGAGGCGACCCTAACGATCGCCGGCCGCGTTGTCGATCGCACTCAGCTTCTTTTCACTGTGACGTCGAATCTGCCGTCCCCTCGGCCGCGGCCGGAGCTCGCGCGCTACCTGGCCGAACGGCTGGCGGACCTCGACAGCTTGCGCTCGGAGCCGGACGGGCTGAGCTTCGCCCTCGACAACCGGACGCGGCCGGCGGTTCTGGTCGGATTGACAGGCCTGCGGCTCGATGGAGTGGTCCTTGCGCGTCCCGAGCTTCAGTTCGAGACCAATGCAGGCCGCGCGCCGCTGCCGAAACGACTCGACATGCCGCTCGGGCGCAGGCTGCAGATTCACGTGGTGACTGGTGAGCCGCTCGGCGCCGGCGCGCACTCCCTTGAGGCCGACATCACCGTCCCCGGCGTCGCATCGGGGCGCCTCGTGGTCGAAGGCAGCGTTCTTGCCGGCCGGCCGGCCTCTCGACCTGCAGATTCTTGAACGCCAACCAAACTTGACTCGACTTGGTCGGCTGCCATACTTTGGGACTACGCGGAGGCTCGCGGATCAAACGCCGCCTCACAATTTTCATGATTAATAAGTAGCCGGATTCGGCAGAAGGGAGGCCCTCGACCGGATGGACCCTGTTTATTCGATATTGATCCTGTCGCCGCTGGCGGTGATCGTCGCGATCCTTTACCTCTTCACACGCCGCCGCCGGACCAAGCAGAAAAAGGCGGCGCCTGCAGTTCGTCCATCGGCGTCGTCGTCCCGCGCGGCCTCCGCTCCGTCGCAACCTCCCGCCGGCATCGCGACCACCTGGGCCCCCCCCGCCGGGGCACACGCACCGAGCCCCGTCGCTGCGACCATCGTTCAAGCGCCAGGCGCTTCGCCGAGCTGGGATCAGCCCGCCTCCGCACCCGCCGGCGGTCGCGCCACCTGGGGCTCTCCCGCCGCGCCGCCGCCAGCCGCGCCCCCTCCACCCGCGGGCCAGGCGCCAGCGGGGAGCGCGCCCGCCGCGGCGACCTGGGGCGCGCCGGCGCCTGCCGCCCCTGCCGCGCCGGCAAACTCGCCGGCGCCGCCGGGACCCACGCAGCCTGCCGCGCAAACGTGGGGACCGCCCCCGCCTTCACCCGCATCGGTGCCACCACCTGTGCCCCCGGCGCCGCCGCCGGGAGCTGCAAGCTGGGGCGCGACTCAGGCTCCGCCCGCGCCCACCTGGGGCGCGCCGCCGCCCGCAGCGCAGGCGGCGCCGCCGCCGCCTCCCGCACAGGCCGCACCGCCGGCGCCGCGTTCCGCCGCGCCACCACCGCCAGCTCCAGCGGCGCCCGCTCCCACGTGGGGATCGCCGCCCGCCGAGCCGCAGGCGCCGCCGTCTTCCGCCGCCGGGGGCTGGGCGCCGCCCGCGCCGTCGTGGGACGCCGCCCCGCCGGCAGCCGCGGCGCCTGGACCAGCCGCCACCGATTGGGGATCGCCGCCGGCAACCCCGCAGGCTCCTCCCCAGACACCGCCGGCCCCATCGTGGAACGAGCCTGCGGTCGCCTCGTCGTGGGACGTCGCCAAGACCGAGGAACCTGCGGCGCCGCCGGCGCCATCGTGGGGCGCGCCTGCCGCCGCGCCTTCCGCTCCGACCCCACCTGAGCCGCCGCCGGCCGCCGCTTGGGCGCCACCGCCTGTCGCGCCAGCCGCCCCGCAAGTCCCCAGCTCGACCACTTCAGCCGAGCTCGCCGCCGGCGCCGCTGCGCTGGGTGCCGCGGCCGCTGAATCCCACCCACCTGCTGAACCCGAGGGGCCTGCCGTCGCGGCTCCACCGCCCTGGGAGGCCCCCGCTGCGGCGGCTTCAGCTCCAGAGCCTGCCGCTGCCGAGACGGTGCCCGACATCGCAGCCACCATTCCCGCGGGAATGGGCTCAGGGGCGCACGAGTCGACGACATTGATGCCTGCATGGCAGTCGCCACCGGCTGCTCCCGCGGCGGTTCCCGACGCGGGAATCATGGGAGGGCCTACCCAGCCGATCATCCGCGCGACGCCTGGCGGCGGGCCGCAGGCGGAGCTGACCATCGAGTCAGGACCCGACGCCGGGCATACGTACCGCGCCACTGAGAATGCGCTACGCATGGGACGGTCGCCCGACAACGACCTCATCCTTCGCGATCCGGCGACCAGTGGGCACCACGCCAGGGTCGAAAGGCGCGGAGAGGAGTTCTGGATCGTGGACCTTGGCAGCACCAACGGGACTCTCGTGAATGGAGAGCCGGTGCAGGAGAAGGAGCTCAACCACGACGACCGCATCACCATCGGCCAGAACGCGGTTCATTTCGCGCTCCTCGGTTCGTAGCCCTTGCGTCTGCGTGTCGCCTTTGCGACAGATCCCGGCCTCGAGCGCGAGGAGAACGAGGACGCGGTAGTCGTCTGGCGCAACAAGGCAGGGCTCGACACCCTGCTTGTGGTGTGCGATGGCATGGGCGGGCACGCGGCGGGCCAGACGGCAAGCTCAATCGCGTCGAAAACGATCACACGGGTGCTGGCCGAGGACGGCGACGAAGGGCCTGACCTCGCTCGTCTGAGCCGGGCCTGCAAGCAGGCGAACACCGCGGTCTTCGAGGCGTCGGAGGAAAACCCCGAATGGAAAGGCATGGGCAGCACCGTCGTCGTCGTGGCGATACGTGGCAGTGAGCTCGGACTGCTCAATGTCGGCGACAGCCCCGCCTACCTGTTTCGCAACGGGACCCCCCAGCTCATCTCGCAGGATCATTCGTGGCCTGCCGAGCAGGTACGGCTCGGTGTGATCAAGCCAGAGGAGGCTGCAGGCCATCCGCTCAAGCACCGCCTCACGCGCGCAGTGGGCGTGTGGGAGTCGATTCAGTCCTTCACCGACAAGATGAAGATCCAGGAGGGCGACACCGTCGTGCTCTGCAGCGACGGGGTGGAGACAGCAGGGGTGAGCGTCGAAGAGATGGGAAAGCTTCTTTTCGTTGATGGCAATCTCGACAACGGCACCAAGCGCGTCATCGAGAGGTGCCGAGAGCTCGGCGCTCCTGACAACGTCACGCTTGCAGTGGCGCGGGTCGAGGTGGACGTAACGAAGACGGCGACCCTACCGAGGATCAAGGTCTAGACCCCTTCAGGGTTATCTGTAAGCGCGCACCAGCAGCTCCGCGACGTGCTCGACCCGCATGGTCGAGGCTCGCGAGCGGAGGCCTGAAGCGAGCTGCATCTGACACCCGGGGTTGGCGGTGACGACCACCTCGGCCCGCGTGCTGAGAACGTCATCTGTCTTCTCTTGGAGGATGCGCGCTGACATCGAAGGTTCGAGCGTGCTGTAAAGGCCGGCGGCGCCGCAGCAGATCTCCGGGTGCCGCATCTCCACGAGCTCGACGCCCGGGATGGAACTGATGAGGTCGCGGGGCTGCTTGCGGATGCGCTGAGCGTGAGCGAGGTGGCATGCATCCTGGTAGGTGACGCGTGCCTTCACCTCTCGCACGGCAGGCGGCAGGCCCACCTCTGCCAACCACTCGGTGAGGTCTTTGACCCTGCCCTTCAGCTCGGGGTAAAAATCCTTCAGGTGGGAGCCGCAGCCTGCCGAATCGACGACGAGCGCGTCGAATTGACCACCTCCATACACCCGCATGTTGGCGTCGCGCAGGAGCGCAGCGCCATCCATGTCTCCGTTGTGCGCGAGCAGCGCGCCGCAGCAGCGCTCGCCCGCCGGAAACCACACCTCGCAGCCGGCGAGCTGAAGCAACCTGACAGCTGCGTCGTGAGATTGCGGATAGAGGATCGGCATCACACAACCGACAAGGAAGGCGACGCGATGGCGGCGCCGTCCGATCGCCGGCGCCACCCCGCCCGCGCCCTGCAGGGGCCGGAACTGTGCGCTCATCTTTGGCAGCTGGCGGCCCGAGCGGGCGATCGCCGTCAACCCGACTGCCTGTGCCGCTCGAGTCATCGAACCGAAGGCACGTAGGCGACGCGGGTGGGCGACGAGCTCTCGTAGCGCCGCACGCGCAAGCCATCGCTTCGGTGAGGGGCGGCGCACGCGCTCGACCTCCGCGCGCCCGGCCTCGATGATCCTCCCGTACGGCACTCCCGACGGGCAGACCGCCTCGCAGGTGCGGCAGCCAAGACACAGGTCGATGTGTCGCGCCTGGTCCTCGGTGAATGGAAGAGAGCCTCGCTTCCACTCGGTCATCAGCTGGATGCGCCCCCGCGGCGATTCGGTCTCGAGGCCGGTGGCCCGAAATGTTGGGCATGCATCGAGGCAGAGGCCGCAGTGCACGCACGTGGCGAGGTCGTCGTCCTTTAAAAGGTCGAAGGCCATCAGACGACAAACCTCCCTGGGTTCAGGATCTTCTCCGGGTCGAATGCAGCCTTCAATCGCTGCATCAGCTCGAGCGTGGGCGGTGGGGCGCCCCAAGCGCCGACCTCGTGCCGAAGCTCGGGCGGCGCGGCCATGAGGACGAGCGAGCCGCCGGACGATTCAGCCGCGCTGCGCGCTTTGCGCACAGTATCGGCGCCTGTTGCGATCGACCAGTAAACGACCCCGACCCCTGGCGACGCCCACCACTCAGCGCCTTGGGGGAGGGAGAGCAGCGTCGCATGCATCCGGTGACTAGGGATGGCGATGCGCGCCCAGCTCTCGGGTGCGCGATGCGAATGCTCAGACCACGCGTTTGGATCCGCCTCATCCCAGCCGAGCTCGGCCACCATACGGTTCACCGCATCACGGCTGCCCAGGAACCTGGCGAGGACCTTGCCGCTGGAGAACATCTCAAGGGCAGCGGGAGCGAGCGCGAGGGTGAGTGCTCGGTCGCCGGCGGCCCAGGCTTCGTCGAGCGACGGATACGAGCTCTCGAGCGTCACGTCGTGCAGCGGCTTGGGGAAGACCTTGAACGAAGCGGCGACGATCACGCCGAGCGCGCCGAGCGCGCCAAGGTGCAGCTTCATCATGTCGTAGCCGCTCACGTTCTTGACCACGCGCCCGCCTGCGCTCGCCAGGCGGCCGTCGGGGAGGGCGACTCGGATGCCGATGAGGAAATCGCGGGGGGAGCCGAAGCGCAGCCGAAGTGGGCCCGTCCAGCCGGAGGCGAGCAGGCCGCCGATCGTGTGCCCCGGCGAGTTGAACGGGTCGAGCGGGAGAAACTGAGAGGTCTTGCCGAGCTCGGTCTGCAGCGCCTCCAGCGTGATGCCGGCTTCGACGGTGACAACCATGTCACCGTGCGTATGCTCGATCACTCGATCGAGGCGAGACGTGTGAATCTCGACATCACATCGCGCGGGCGGATCGCCCATGGCGCTGGCCCTGCCCCCGCCCACCGGTACAACCGCCGATCGAGCAGTCGCGGCCTCGCGCAGGATTCGCGCCAGCTCCTCGGCGCTCGCCGGCTTTTCAATCTCCGGGGCCCGAGCGGGGTCACGACCGGAGCCTTGGCGCCCATGCGAGCCATCTCCGTCGTTGCCGCCTCCGCTCCTCGCGACGCGTATGTCCATACGCTTAGCTCCGGTGCTCGGCGGCGTCTGGGATCTGGCCCACCTGGACACCAATTCTCTCGGCCGCGCCCCCGCTCGCGCCCCGGGGCGCCTTCACCACCACTTCGCCTCGCTGGCGAGGCCAGTGCGTCCAGGCAATCGCGCCTGCTTGCGGTCGGGGTCGGGGAAGATCTTGCCTGGGTTCATGATCCCGTCCGGGTCGAAAGCGTCCTTGACCTGGTGCATCGCGTCAAGGTCGTCGGGGCTGAAAACCCAGGGCATGAATGCGCTCTTCTCGAGGCCGATGCCGTGCTCGCCCGACAGCGCGCCGCCAAACTCCACGACTGCGCGCAGCATCTCCTCGCCCGCGCTCTCGACCTGGTGCAGCACCTCGTGGTCACGCAGGTCGAAGAGGATGTTGGGGTGCAGGTTGCCGTCGCCTGCGTGGAACACGTTCGCGACTGGCAGCTTGTAGTGCTCCCCGATCTCGCCGACCGCGGAAAGAATCTGCGGGAGCTTGGTTCGCGGCACGACGCCGTCGTGAAGGTAGTAGTTGGGCTTGATCCGCCCGAGCGCGCCAATCGCGCCCTTGCGCCCGGCCCACAGCAGGTCACGCTCGACAGGATTCTTCGCCTCGCGCAACGCGTAGCCGTGATTCGCCTCGAGCAGCTGGCGAATGGCGGCCATGAGCTCGCGCGTCGACTCCGAGATGCCGTCGACCTCGACGAGAAGAACCGCGCCGGCATCGGTGGGGTAGCCCGCGTGGTAGTGCGCTTCGACCGCCCCGACGGTGACCTGGTCCATCATCTCAAGCGCTGCAGGCACGATGCCGCCCGCGATGACAGCCGAGACAGCGTGGCTTGCGCTCTCGATGGTCGGGAAGGCAGCGAGCAGCGTGGCGACCGTGGGCGGCACTCGCAGCAGCCGCACCTTCACCTTGGTGATTGCGCACAGCGTGCCCTCGGACCCGACAAGGACGCCGCACAGGTCGAGGCCGACGCGATCGGGGGCGTCGCCGCTCACCCAGTGGACGCTGCCGTCGGCGAACACGACCTCCATGCCGAGCACGTGGTTGGTCGTCACGCCGTAGTAAAGGCAGTGCGGCCCGCCTGAGTTCTCGGCCGCGTTGCCTCCGATCGTGCAGGCCTTCTGGCTTGAAGGGTCCGGCGCGTAGAAGAGCCCGTGCGAGGCGGCGGCAAGCGAAAGTTCCTGGTTGACGACGCCGGGCTCGACGAGCGCCGTTTGACTCACGGGGTCGATCTCGAGGATGCGGCGCATTCGAGTCATCTGGAGGGCGATGCCGCCGCGGATGGTGACCGCACCCCCCGAAAGCCCGGTGCCGGCTCCTCGCGGCACCACAGGGATGTGGTGCTTCGCCGCGACCCTGACCACCGCTGCGACTTCCTCGCTGGTGGCGGGCAGCACCACCGCGTCAGGCATGGCGCCTTCGATCGATGCGTCGCGCGCGAAGATGTGCAGGTCGTACGTGCCATCGATGACGTGGTCGCGGCCGACCACGCTTCGCAGTTCCGCAATAGCAGGAGCGGGCAAGGCCATCAGGCCAGCGGTGCCTCGCGCTCCGGGTTGCGCTCGAAAGCCTCGAATCTGCGCGTCATCGCCCCTGGCAGGCCAGGCGCCTCGACCGCTGCGGCGCCCGCGATGAGGAGCGGGAGCCACCGGTTGCACTCTTCGTCCGTGGGCATGCGGTCGGTGCGCTCGAAGATCGCTTCCTGGATGCGGCTGTGGGGCGAGACCTGGATGGTGAACCAGACTGAGAGGCCGTCCGCGGTGATGATGTGATGCCGCTCGTCGACCCGTCGGTTGACGGGCAGCTTCATGGGCTTCGCCTCGGCGGCCGCCCGGAGCTGAGTGGCGTCAGACTCGATGCTCACCGAGTCCAGCTTAAACTCGAATCGATGGATGGTCGAGAAAGGGTGGAGGCGGCACTGGCGATGGGGGTCGCCGACCGGCCACCGGTTGGGGCGTGGGGGCACACATACAAAGAGGAATGGTCGCCGGAGGACCTCGCCGGCGTGACGGTTGAGCGCGCGCGGCAGTTCGGTTGGGATTTCGTGAAGTTCCAACCGCGCGCGACCTGCTTCGCGGAGGCTTTCGGGTCGGTCTACAAGCCGGCGGGGCACCGGCTCAAGGGGCCTGTCCCGGTCAGCGTCGCGGTGCCTGACCTCGAGGCGTGGCACACGGTTTCCGCCAGCAACCCCAAGGCTTTGCACGACCAGGCCGAGTCGTTGGGCATGGTGGTGAGGGAGCTCGGCGGTGGCGTTCCGGTCATCCAGACGGTTTTCAGCCCGATCACAGTGGCCGGCTACCTGGTCGGAAAGTCGAAATCGCGAGTGGTGCGCGAGCTGCGCAAGAACCCCGACGTCGTGCGGCCCGCTTTGGAGAAGATCGCTGACGAGCTCGTTGATTTCGCCAAGCGTTCGGTCAAGGCGGGTGCGGCCGGCATCTTCTACGCGATCTCCGGCTACGCGAGCAAGGATGCAATGCCAGAGGCCGTGTACAGGGAGCTGGTGCTGCCCCTCGACCTCAGCGTGCTCGAGCGCCTGCCACGCGAGGCGTGGTTCAACGCTGTCCACCTGTGTGGGTCGCACCTGAACTTCGGCCTCGCACGAGAGCTGCCGGCGCAGGTGGTCAGTTGGTCCATACACAACCAGGGGAACCTGTCGCTGGCTGAGGGCAGGACGATGAGCGGGCGGGCGGTGATGGGAGGACTGGGACAGCGCGGAAGCTTGCTGTACGGGCCGCCTGCCGAGGTCGAGGCGGAAGCGAGGCGCGCGATCGCGGAGACGGGAGGCCGGGGATTGCTGCTCGCGCCAGGGTGCTCGGTGCCAACACGGGCGAAGGACGTGAACCTGGCGGCGATGGTGTCCGCCGTCGCCGCGTGAAGGTCGTCGCGGGGCTTGCCGAGATCGTGCTCTGGGTCAGGGACATGGAGGCGGGCCTGCATTTCTACCGCGACCTGTTCGGGCTCGAGGTCATCTCGCCACCGGAGCTGCCGAACAAGTTCCTGAAAGCGGGTGATGGTGCCGACGGGGTGCCGGAGATGATCGTGCTGGTGCCGCACCCCGATAGGTCATCGGAGTTCCCGCGCGAGAAGGCGAAGCGGGTGCTGCATCACCTCGCATTTCGCATCGAGGCATCGGCGTACGAAGGGATGCGGGAGCGCTTTATCGCTGCTGGTGTGGAGGTGCGCTCAGGCATTCATCCGGTGCTGAAGGGAGTGCGCACGTTCTACGTCGACGACCCGGACGGAAACGAGGTGGAGTGCATATCTCGGGACTTGACCGCGTGATCCCGACGCCGTCCGACGCGGTGCTCGTCAAGTTGGCGAGCATCGCTGCTCAGGTCGAGGAGCTGCTGGCTTCCGACAACCCGCTGAACAAAGAGCGGGTAGGGCTCAAGACCGTCAAGAACGATCGGCGGAGGACGATGGAATCAATCCTGGTCCTGCTCGCAGACCGGGACGTGAGGGCCTACGTGGGGGAACTCGAGCGCACGGGGATCCTACCGGTCAGGCGCTGAGGTGGCGTCAGGTCGCCTGGGGCTTGGTCTCTGCCTCGGGGGCTTTGGGGCTTCGAGAGGCGAGGGTCGCGGCGGATCCCGCGATCACAGCGATGATGCCCACGATGAGGATCGCAGGCTCCGGCAGGTGGATGCCCAACGCCTGATCGAGGGAGTACGTCCCGGGCCCGGTCAGAGCGACGGCGATGACTGATGCCAGAAGGGTCAGGTTGAACTCGTAGCCCCGCTTGCCGGCCCAGAAGCCGTTGGCCCAGTGCACCGTGGCGATGGCGACGATCATGGTGCCGGCGATCGCGAGGCTGCCGAGGGGGGAGAGGAGGCCCAGCGCGAAGAGGAGGCCGCCGCCGAACTCGGATAGCGCGGCGATCCAGGCCCAGGGTGCTGCAGGCCGGATCCGGAGCTTGGTGACCATCTGTGCCCAACCCGCGATTCCTGTGCCTCCCCACCAGCCAAACAGCTTCTGGGCGCCGTGCGCGGCCATGGTCAGACCAACCACAGCTCTCAGAATCAGAAGACCCAAGCTCAACAGCATCGTCATGAAAAGGTATCTCCGCGCGGCGTTACCCATTCAATCGTCCGGATAGACTCAGCGGGTCCGGGAACCATCAGGCCCGGAGGAGGGCCCGTAGCTCAGCTGGTCAGAGCGGCCGACTCATAATCGGCTGGTCGTTGGTTCGATCCCAACCGGGCCCACCAATTTTCGAGATCATTTCGAGCCTCCTTGGTGGTCTTGGCCGCCGTCGGCAGCGGTTTGACAACAATTCTGACAACAGTTTGGTTCGTTTCCGAGGCTGTCAGGCGCTCGCAACCGGGTCAGCCTGATGGCGGACTATTGGCGAGCACCGGCCGCGAATCGACACTACGCCCGGCTCCACTTTCAGGTAATCGACGGTGTTAATGAAGTAGTCCGCGGACTCCCCCAGATTAGGGATGACCGAGTCGAGCGCGTTTATTAGCGCGTGTTGCTGCCTGTAATCGGGATGCTGTGATGGTTCACGCCCGAGGTTCAGCCTCTTGTTCACGGTCGGCCCAACGACTCTCATGGTGTAGGTGTGCCCGCCAGGAAAAGGAACCTGCTGCGGCAGGAAGTGAACCAGGCTGGTATGCGCCGGGTGGTCATCAATGAACAGTTGAACTTCGATGTCAGTCGAGTCGACTCTATGGGTGCTCACTAAGCCTTCGTTTCGAAACTCTAGCCTTGGATGGCCAGGACCACCTCCATCTTGTCTGCGACCTCACGTTGCAGGGCCGGTAGGACGTGGCTATATGTGTTCATTGTCAGGCTGATCTGGCTGTGACCAAGCGTCTCCATGACCACGCGCGGGTGGACGCAGCAGCGATGCGCATGCGTGGCGCAGGTCGTGGAAGCGCATCGCCGGAGCTCTGCTCGCTTGAGCAGCTTGTGGAATCGATGCGTGACGTTGGGTCCGTCCGCGAGCGTGCCTTCGATCTGCCCCTGCTTGGCTACTAGGTCGAGCCCATCCAAGGCTACGGTGCGGCCGAAGCGCTTGACCAGCCCGCGGGCCTCGATCGTCGGTGCCGTCGCGGTGGCGGACTTCACGCTGGACGCAACAGCCAGGGCGTTCACGACGATCGCCCGGGGTCTTCGATCGTTGTCCAGTGACCCTCTCTGTAAGCCCGCCGCACGTCTTTGAGCGAGGTGACGTGGTTCTCGCGAAAAGCCCGCCGCAGATCATCGAGGTATTCGCCTGTCAGCATCGCCGAGACGATCGCGATGCCGCCGCGGTTGATGCGAAGCTCGGAGTCGCGCATCTCACCGGTAATCCAGATCCGGCGTCCGCCGGTCGCGGGCGTGCCGCTCCAATCGACGTAGCCGCAGCGGCCGACACGGCGGACATCGTCGTGGTCGACGATGGCGCCATCTGGCACGAGCAACTTCACCATCGACCGGTCGATGTCGAGCCAGATCTCGATGTCCCCGGCCTCGATCCGAGACGAGCGCAGTTCGAGCAGCACTGTGCCGCGTGAAGCCCGCACGTCGAACCGGCGGGCGCTGGTCCAGTGACCGAGCTTTCTGACGGCCTGATTGTGGGCCCTGATCGGCACCGTCTCCTCAGCCGGGGACGGCGCCGCCTTAGGGGTGACTCTCGTTTCAGGGGTCATTTCGTTGCTCCTCCTGGCGTCCGGAAAGCCAGCCAGCCCAGGGCCACATACCAGGCCTGGAGTTCGACGACGAGGATGCGTTCCGTCAACCCGGCGACTCCCGTTCTCGCGCCCGCGGCGGTCGGCGAGAAAGTCAGGAAGTACAGCACCGCCAGGGCTAACGTCAGCGGTCCTGCGAGCATGAGCCACGCACCGATTCGCCTCCAGCACGGGATGCGGCGGAGGAGGAACCCGGCGACCGGGAAGGCCACCACCCCAGACAAGCCGAACCCGAATCCCACGAAGTGCGGCGACACTGAAAAGGATCGGGCCCGCGATGGCCCCGAGCGCGAGCCAGCGAGTCCATTCCCAGGTCGCCGAGGCGGCGGGCTTGGCGGCGGACGGCGACGAGTTATCCAACGATGCGGAACCCATTTCTGCTCCTCCTTGAGTTTTGATATCGGCATAGTATCCGAGCGACTAGTCTCTTGTCAACTAACTTAAATGAGACTAGATTCCTGTATGCTGCGGCTATGAGCACGAATTCGGGTGTCCACGCCTCGCCACTTGCCCTCACCGTGCTCGGCATGCTGGCCGGGGGACCGTTGCACCCCTACGCCATCCAAAGCCGGATGAAGGCGTGGGGAAAAAACCAGGTCGTCAACGTCGGCCAGCGCTCGAACCTCTACAAGACGATCGACCGGCTTCGTGCGGCAGGATTGATCGTTGTTCGCCAGACGGAACGAGATCAGCGGTTTCCGGAGCGTACGGTCTACGAGCTGACGGAGCCGGGTTGGCGGCAGGCACGGGAATGGCTGACCGAGATGCTCTCGACCCCCCGCAACGAGTTCCCAGAGTTTCCGGCTGCACTCTCCTTCTTATTCGGTTTAATGCCCGCTGAGGCGCTAAGCGCGCTCGAACGGCGAGCCGCACTGCTCCGTGAAAGCGTGGCCAGGCTGGATCGGGAGCTGGAGATCGAGTCGGGGCCGCCGCGTTTGTTCCTGATCGAGACCGAGTATCTGCGAGTTGTGACGACTGCCGAACTTAACTGGGTGAACGGTGTCGTGGACGATCTCCGGAAGGGCGCTCTGACCTGGAGCCACGAAGAGATCGCCGAGCTGGTCAAGCATTTCCTGCCGCCGGACTAGGCCGCGCGGTGGGGCAGCGCACCTAAGACAGTGCTAAATGATGAGTCCTCAGCAAGGCCGGCTGACAGGCCTCTGTAGACTTCCCGGGTGCACGCGCCGGCGATCTC
>DAIUFK010000054.1:0-14251 GCA_036844615.1 Candidatus Dormiibacterota bacterium
GGACCGCTGTCTCCTCCAGCCGCTCGATCCGCAGGTTCTTTTCCAGGATCGTCCGCAGGCCGCTGTTGGAGATGACATGGTTTGTGCGACCAAGCAAGCCCCGGGCTCCGGCCCAGGGATTCAACGGAAAGACGTCCTGGCGCCGCAGGCCGCTCCAGATCTCGGCGAGCTTTAGGGCACCCTCCACATCGGGCTGTGTTGCAAGCCACGTCGCGTTGATGGCGCCCACCGAGGTGCCCAGGAGAAAGTCAGGCTTGATGCCGGCTTCCATCAGGGCCTGGATCATGCCCACCTGGATCGCGCCGAGGCTGCTTCCGCCTGAGAGGACGAATGCGGTTTTGCGCGGGCTCGCCCGCCGGCTCATCGCCGTGGTCGAATCGGGCTCGATATCAAGCAGCCTTCTCATCGGGCAGCCTGTTGGCGCGCTTTTCCAACATCACAGCGGCGTCCACGCGATCCCGCAATCGCCAGTTCGCCTCCGAGCGCCACACCTGGTCGAAAAGCGATTCGAGCTGGCTTTGCAGATCGGGGTCGGTGGAACCGGGCTTGCTCTTCACTCTGATGAGACAACGCGCCATGGAGGCCTGTCGGCTACCACCGTTGTATGGATTTGTGAAGCTACAACTGCGCGCCGCCAGGGCCCTGGCGCTCAGGCGATGATGCGGTGCCTGTTCCTGCTTTCGATCTTGAAGGTGCCTGCCGAAGTCACGACAGTGAACGCGACTGAATATTCGGCGTAGCTGAGTTGGCCGCCCGTTTTGTGATTCGTGCACGCGCTGGGGATGGTCACTGTCAGCGTTGCGCCGGCGCCGGCGGCCACCCGATCGGGCGAGAACTGCAAGTTGCTCGCGTCGTATCGGTCTCCAACTTTCTGGAGCCATCCACCGTTGACTGCAACCACGGTCATCACGGCCGAAACTGATTTGATGGTGACGGCGCTCGACGTGGAGTTGTGGCCTGCGACAGTGGCCTGGAGGCCGTATGCAGTGCTGGCGACCGCGGTGGGGCACACAAAGTTCGGTTGCACGCTTGCATTGCTGAGCGTGAATCCGGTGCTCGGCCCGCCACCGCAGCTGCAGAGCAGCACCATGACAGCGCCGCCTACGGCGATGGTTCCGGTGTGGAGGATCAATGGGGCCGGCGGCCGCGCTCGGTGGCTGTCGCTACCGCCATCAAGCCGCTGAGCACAGCTCCCTCAAACAAGCCGTATAACACCGAGCGAACCAATGGCTGGTTGAAAGGGCCGACGTTGATCAGGAACGTGAGAACCACAAAGATCGGGAATGAGATCGCGAGCTGAACCCACGTCTCCAACCGCTCCCACCAAAGTACCAACCTCGGCGGTGGGGTTGAGCCTCCGGCGCTCTTCATCGAAGGCCATGCTAGCGAGCGGGAAGCCCGGCCCGCGTCGGTGAGCCTCTCCTTTTAACTGCCGGCGACTACCTTTGAGGATATGCGCGGCCGCCTGACCAACGTGGCGCTACTGTGCCTGCTCACCGTTGCGTTCGCCAGCGGTTGGGTCGCGTTCGAGCTCACCGGCCAATTCGCCCGCGCGACCCTCGTCGTCCATGCGGCCGCCGGCGTATCGATTGTCCTGTTGGGACCGTGGAAATCGCTGGTCGCCAAGCGTGGACTGCGACGTCCGCGCCGGCTGCGACCTACGACGAGCTGTGGGCCTTCACCGATCGGGTGACTGCGGTTCTCGATTGCACGGGCGGTTGGTACTCCGAGCAGTCATGGGAGGGGGTGTGGCTGGAGCGGTTGCTGCCGGTCGCCGTCACGGGCAGCTCAAGCGTGAACGTGCGCTCGGTCACCGGATACAGCCGGCGGTTCTCAACCGACGCCGCGTCCCGCCTGTTGCTGGCAACTCGCGTTGACGGCAGCCGCCTTGATGTCGGCAACGGGTTCCCGGTGCGCCTTGTCGCGCTGGGTCAGCGCGGCTTCACCTGGGTCAAGTGGGTGGCAGCGATCGATGCGGAAGATCTGCCTTCGTGGTGGCAGGCGCCCTTCCCGCTACAGTGAATTCAAGACAGATGCGTCATCTCCAGTCACAGCGGTCCCTGCCTGTCCTGGGCGCTGCGCAGGCCCTCAGCTCGCTGGCGAAAAAGCTTCGCCTTGAACCGCAGCACCGCGTCGCCATTCTCAACGCGCCGGCCGGTTACCTCGAGAACCTCGCGCCTGCGCCAGCCGACCTGCATACAGAGCTGCAAGCACTGGGCGAGTTCGATGCAGTGCAGCTTTTCGTCAACGGCGTCGAGGAGCTGAAGGCCCTCGGGCCGGCTGCCATTCGAGCTGTCAGGCGCGAAGGGCTTCTATGGATCACCTGTCCGAAGGGAGGCAAGACCCGGGGAGTGACCGACCTGCCCGCCACGCCGTGGTGGGTGAAGCGGGACGTGCTGGGGGAGATCACCGCCGAGACCGGATACAGGCCTGTTGCGTTTGTGAAGATCGACGACGACTGGACCGCGCTGCGATTCAAGAGAGTCGAATAAGTCCGAGTCAGGCCAGTCGCATAGCCTGTCCGGGGCCGCATAGTATTCGGCGTGCCGGCCCTTTTCACAGAAACGAAGCCACCCCCGCGAGGCGCTCTCGGAGGCAAGGTGGCTGTCGTGCTCGGAGGCGGCAGCGGGATCGGCAAGGCAATCGCCAAGGCTCTCGCCCGCCAGGGTGCCAACGTCGTCGTCGCGGACTTCGACGTGCCGCGGATGGAAAAAACCGTAGAAGAAGTTCTGAAGCTGGGCACCTGCGATTCGGCGATCGCCCTTGCCACCGACGTGCGCAGCGACGCATCGGTCAGGTCCCTGGCTCGCGACTCGATCAAGTCGATGGGGCGAGTCGACATCCTCGTCAACGCCGCAGGAGTGTTGCTCCAGGGCAAGCTCGACAAGATATCCACCCAGGACTGGACCTGGATGCTGGAGACGAACCTGCTCGGCCCGGTGCGGACGGTGACCAACTTCTTGCCACACATGACTGAGCGCGGATCGGGCCACATCGTCAACGCGGTCTCGTACGGAGGGCTGCTCCCGGGAGACGCGATGACGATCCCCTACGACAGCGGGCATGCGGCTCTTGCCGCTTTCACTGAAGGCCTCGCCCGCCAGCTGAACGGCACAGGGGTGTTCGTCTCTCTTTACTGCCCGGGCTCGAAGAGTCCCCGCATCGGCAAGAACACGAGGTCGCGCGGCATCGGCAGGTGGCTGGGGGGCGCGGACCAAACGGATGACGGCTCCCGGCTTCTCGACCCGCTGGTGACGGGGCTTATCGAATCCATGCACCACCCGCGTTTTCTCATCCTTGGCGACCCGTCGGAGGCAGGGGCTCTACGCGCGCGCTGGGACCACGTCGACGCAGTGACTGCGTCGCCAAGATGACCCCGCCGACAGATCTCCTCTCCAGCATCGGTATCTGCGTCAGCGCAGCGGCACTGCTTGCTGTAGTCGGCTGGCGCTTACGCCAGCCGCTGATCCTCGCGTATCTGCTGACAGGCGTCGTCATCGGCCCTAACGGTCTCAAGTGGGTTCCGAACCAGGAAAGCATCTCGACAGTCGCCGAGATCGGTCTGATCCTCCTGCTGTTCGTCATCGGGCTCGAGATCGACTTGAAGAAGCTGGCATCCGCCGGCGCGCCTGTGTTGCTCACAGGGGCGCTGCAGGTCCCTATCTGTATCGCGCTGGGGCTGGGGTTCTTCTACGCGCTCGGCATCAGGAACGGGCCAAACGACTACTCCCTCATCTACCTCGCGGCCTGCATGAGCCTTTCCAGCACCCTCGTCGTCGTCAAGCTGCTGTACGACAAGTTCGAGCTCGATACCCTGCCAGGGCGTGTCACTCTTGGTGTCCTCGTCATCCAGGACCTGTGGGCGGTGGGGATGCTCGCGGTTCAGCCCAAGCTGACCAACCCCGACCTCCTGCCGCTTGCGTTTTCGCTCTGGAAAGGCGCGCTGATGGTGGTCGGAAGTCTCGCTCTATCGAAATACGTGCTGCCTTTTCTGTTCCGTTCGGTCGCGAAGGCACCCGAGCTGGTTCTCGTCAGCGGGCTTGCCTGGTGCTTTTTCCTGTCGGGCTTCGCCAGCTACATAGGGTTGTCCCCGGAGATGGGGGCGCTGATCGCGGGCATCAGCCTTTCGACCTTCCCCTACAACCTCGACGTGATGGCCAAGGCGGTGAGCATCAGGGACTTCTTCGTCACGCTGTTCTTCGTCGCATTGGGGATGCAGATCCCGATTCCAAGCTGGCATGTGGTGTGGCTCGCCCTCGCCGCTTCGGCGTTCGTGATGGTGAGCCGGCTGTCGGTGGTGCCGATCCTTTACGCCTTGCGGCTCGGTCACCGAGCGAGCCTTCTGCCGGCGATCAACCTCGCGCAGGTGAGCGAGTTCTCAATCGTCATCGCCTCACTCGGCTTCTCTCAGAAACCGGTGCAGCAGATCCCAGCCGACGTCGTCACCGTCGTGATCATGACCTTCGCCATCACCGCGGTCCTTTCCACCTACATGATCAACGCGAGCCATCGGGTCCAGAAGGTCCTCAGCGGCGGGCTCAAGCTCCTCCACATCAAGGACCTCGATGTCGCGCCGACCGGGGAGGAGGCTCACGAGGAGCGAAAGGAGACAGTCGTGTTCCTCGGCTTCTTTCGGGACGCGAGCTCAGTCCTTCACGAATTCGAAAACGACGGCGCCGATGAGGAGGCCACGAAATTTCTACACAAGATCCTGGTCATCGACTTCAACCCGACTGTCATGAAGGAGCTTCGGCGCCGCAAGATCAGCTGCATCTACGGCGACATCGCGCATGCCGACACCCTGCGCCACGCGAGCATCGAGAACGCGGAGCTGGTCATCTCGAGCATCACCGACGACATACTGCGTGGCACCAACAATCTCAGGATGTTGAAGAACATCCGCGCAAGCAGCCCGCATGCACGGGTTGTGCTCACCACGGAGCACATCCCGCAGGCTCTGCATTTCTATGAGGCAGGGGCCGATTTCGTGTACATTCCCCGGCTTCACTCGGCGCCGATGCTTGCTGCGATCCTGAAACAAGGTCTCGTCGAGGGCTTCCAGGCCACGCGCGAAGCTGAGATCGCGCACCTTGCGAGCCGCCACGAGGTCCTGGCCTAGCCGGGCTCTGGCGTCAAGCGCTACCAACGATGACCCGGATCCTGGCGATTGCCGATGAGGTCGATGAGGGGCTCTATACCGACAAGCTGCAGGGGTTGCGCCCTGACCTCGTGGTATCCGCCGGAGATCTCCCTTTCGACTACCTGGAGTACATAGTCAGCCGCCTCGACGTACCCCTCGTGTTCGTGCCCGGCAACCACGATGCCGAGCTGCGGTCGTCAGACCCGACCTGGACCCCTCTGGGAACCGACGCTCCCGAGCGCGGACCGCTTGGCTGCGAGAACGCGGACGGACGCGTCGTGGTCGCGGCAGGTCTTCGCATCGCCGGGCTTGGGGGCTCGATGCGTTACAGGCGAGGTCCGAACCAGTACACGGAGGCTCAGATGCGCTGGCGCGCGCGGGGCCTCTCCTTTCGCATCAGGCTCAATCCGTTCCGTGCCGCTCGGAAGCTGGACGTTCTGCTCACTCATGCTCCGCCGCTGGGCTGGGGATCGCAGGACGATCTGGCCCACCGCGGCTTTGCCGCATTCCTGCCGCTGGTCAAGGACCTCGCTCCGAACCTGCTGATCCACGGCCACCTTCACCCCTACGGGCAGAGCAAGCCCGAGAGGCACCTGGCGGGCACGCGAATCATCAACGCAGTGCCGCTCCGATTGATTGAGATCTAGAGCGGGAGCTTCACCCCGGCGCCTTCGGCAACGGCTCGATCGTAAACAAGCCTCGCGGTGGCGGCGTCCTCGACCGCGTGCCCGGTTGACTTGTAGACCGTTATGTCGCGGTCGGACGTGCGGCCCTCACGCGTCCCCGCAAGCACTTCGCCCACCTCGGTGAGAGTGTTCGCGTCAAGCCCCTGGAGCTCGTGGGCGCCGGCGGGCGGCGCATTCAGCGCCGCGCCCCTCCACTCGACGAAGACCTTGGCAGCGGCCATGGTCTCGGGGTCGAGCTCGGGCCCGAACGTGCCGCCCACGGAGCTGACGTGAACGCCTTCCGCCAGCCATTCGTGGCGGATCACAGGTTCGCGCGCGTCGGTGCAACAGGCGACGACGTCAGCGCCACGCACGGCGTCCTCGAAGGACTTCGCGACCCGCGCTCTCGGATGTCGAGCCGCCAGTGACTTCGCCTTCGCCTGGTCGCGCGACGCCACCCTGATCTCCTCGAAGTCGCGCAGCCGCGTGAAGGTCTCCAGGTGCGAACCCCCCTGCACGCCGGCGCCGAGGATGGCGAGCACCCTTGCGTCGCTGCGGGCAAGGGCGTTCGCCGCCACCGCGGCGGTCCCGCCGGTCCGGATGGCGGTGATGTAAGTGCCGTCCATCACGGCGAGCGGCTTTCCGTCGTGCTCGTCGAAGAGTGCGATCAGTCCCTGGTGGCTGGGGACACCGCGAGCGTGGTTGCCGGGGAAGACTGAAACGAGCTTGATCTCCAGCGCGACCCCTGGCACGTAACCCGCCATCGCCCCTAGAAGGCCGAGGTCCGGAACCCGCGCCGCGACTCGTGGCGGTACCGACGTGACGCCCGACGAGAAGATGACAAGCGCGTTGGCGAGAGCCGAGAGCATCGCGTCGACGTTGAGAAGGCGCTCGACTTCCGCGCGACTCAAGTAGAGAAGCTCGCCCACCTCTTGGCATGATATTGCCTTCAGTGAAGGACTTCCTGCGCAACCGCAAGCTGCTCACGCTGATGATCGGCCACCTCACCGTCGACAGCTACGTGGGAGTCATCCCGGTGCTGTACCCGATCCTCATCTACAGGTTCAACCTGAGCCTCGCCACAGTCGGCCTGGTGAGCCTTGCATACGGCGGCACGGCGGCAATCTCGCAGCCTCTCTTCGGCGTCATCGCCGATCGGTTCGGCACCCGGCTCACAGGAGTCGCTCTCGCGTGGACCGCTCTCACCTTTGCGCTCATCGGCTTCATTCCCACGTTCCCCCTTCTCCTGGTCCTGGCCTGCCTCTCAGGCCTTGGCTCAGGCGCGTTTCATCCGTTTGGAGCGCTTGATGTACGGGCGCTCCTTCCCGCATGGAGGCGGAGCTTCGGCATGTCGGTGTACGTGACTGCAGGCACGGTTGGCGTGGCCATCGGCCCGCTTGTCGGCATCGTCCTCTTCGGAGCCCTAGGCGTCCACGGCACAGGGCTCCTTGTGATACCCGGCGTCGCTGCAGGCCTCTACCTGCTGTGGCGAATGAGGTCGGTGGTGCCTGCGGCCGCGCGAACGTCGCGTGCTGCAGCGGGGCAACCGGTCCCCGTGTTCGCGCTCGCGATGGTCATCGGCGTGATGATGTCGCGCAGCTGGACTGTTGGCGTGTTCCAAGCGTTCACTCCGACCTGGTACGCGCAGCTCGGCTACGGCCCAGCCTTCTACGGCCCGCTGGTGACGACATTCGTGCTTGCAAGCGCTGTCGGCACTGTCGGATGCGGTTCGCTCGCCGACCGCTACGGCCGCCGGACGGTGATCCTCGGGACTCTGGTCCTGAGCGCGCCCGCGATCCTCCTTTTCACGCTGTTCCCGGGGCCGTGGGCTTTCGTGAGCGCGATCCTTATCGGCTTCCTTGCCGCGTCGACCGCACCGCTCATGCTGCTCATGGCTCAGCAGCTCATGGCTTCGCGCGCAGGCCTCGCGTCGGGGCTTGTCATGGGGCTCGGCTTCGTGACGGGCGCGATAGGCGTGCCCATCAATGGGGCGATCGCCGACGCCATTGGGCTGCAGCGGTCATTGATGACTCACGTGATCCTCGTCCTGGGGACGTTGGTCATCGCATGGTTCCTGCCTCGCGAGGACGAGATGGAGCGGCTGGCCGTCGGGCCGCCAGCGGTCCAACCGGCAGTGACTCCGTGAGAATGGAATCGTGCTGACGACAGGCGAGCAGCTGGAGATCCTGGTTCACGATGATGCGCCTGCCCTGGCGAAGCTTTTCACGCTGCCCGTCGCCAAGCGGCTTGGCGCGCTGGCGGAGATTCGGGGGGTCTCTGAGTTCGACGAGCCGGCGATGAAGCAGCTCAGGCAGATCCACGAAAAGGGCGACGGGTTCCGAGTGGGTGTCGACGACCCTCGCTATGCAGAAGCGCTGGCGCGCCTGGTCGAAGCCGATGCGTGGGGCCAGCTCCGGCGCGAGCTCGCACGCGCGTGGGAGTACCAGCGCTCGGTCCTGCCCGGAATTCGCCACGCGGAGAGCGTCGAGGTGGTGCTCACGCTCGGGAATCCCGACGACCCTGTCTTCGTCGAACGCACACGCGGCTATTACGGGATGGGCTCGATACCGGGAAGCATCTGGATGGTGGCGTGGCCGACTGACTACAACGTGACGCGAATAGGGGCGTGCGGCGTGCACGAGCTTGCGCACAACCTTCGAACCCCCAACGTGGAGGGGCCATTCGACCTTGCGGAGTGGGTGGTCCACGAAGGGCTTGCGGAGGTGTTCACGGTCGAGGTCTGTGGGCCGGACTCCACAGGTGCGTGGTATGCGGAGGTCACGGGCAAGGTGCTTGATGCAGCTTGGGAAAAGGTCACTGGCGCTTTCGGCACCGGGCGTTCCTTTTCCGACTGGACACCGTATGTGCTCGGCGATGAGGTGGCGGGGCGCATGGGCCTGCGGCCGGTTGGAGTTCCTCACATGGGCGGCTACGCGGTCGGTAGGGCGATCATCGAGCGCTATCTCGCCGCGACAGGCCTGAAGGCGGCGCAGGCGATTGTCCGTCCGAAGTCCGAAATCCTCGCCGCCGCCGGACTTATGCCCAAAGACAAGGCGTGAGCGCGCGACCTGAGCCGCCAGTGATCGGAAACGTGTACGAGGCGGCCGGTGGCAGCGAGACCTTCGTAAGACTGGTCGAGCGCTTCTACGCGCGGGTGGCAGAAGACCCGTTGCTCATGCAGGTGTATCCCGAAGCCGACCTTGCCAGCGCGGCCGAGCGGCTCACCCTGTTCCTCATCCAGTACTGGGGTGGGCCGACCACCTACAACGAGAGGCGCGGCCATCCGCGCCTGAGAATGCGGCATCAGCCGTTCGCCATCGGCCAGGCCGAGCGCGACGCGTGGCTCGGCCACATGACGGCATCGGTCGACTCGCTTGAGCTGACGCCTGCCGTCCGCAAAGCGCTCCTCGACTACTTCGAGACCGCTTCCACCGCGATGATCAACCAGCCGGCTCAGCGCTGACCGGCTCGACCACTGCGGGCGCGGCCGCGGCGGCGGTCGGTTCAGGCTTGACGAGGTCTGGCGCCACCGGAGGCACGCTCTCGAGCTCGATCGTCAGCGTGTGTCCTGTGGCCTTGGCCCGGCGGAGGGCGGCGCGCAGCCGCGGAATCACCGCACGCAGCGGCTGCTCCACCCAGTCGAAGGCGATCACGCGTTCGTTTACCTCCCAGAAGAGGCCGTTCTGCATCGACTCCATCCTGTCAAGCGCCGCATCGACGAACTCCGGGGGGGCGGCGGCTATGCCTTCGACGAGGATGTGCGCCACGTCCTTCTGGTCGGAAGCCAACGCCCAGAAGGTGAGCTTGGCGACGCCCTTGAACAGCCCGTTGAGGCCGATGGGCCGCGCGTTCGGGATCAGGTCCAGAAGGTTTCTAACCATGAGGAGGGCGAGGCGGTGGGTGACCTCAGGGTCTCGTGCCCTCGCCTCGATTGCCAGGTCCGCGACGTCCTCCGCGGCGGCGCCGAAGATCGCGGGCATTCCCGCCTCGTCGAAATGACGGCCGTAGCGCAGCAGGTGAGCGGCGGCCTCGACCGCAAGGTCCGGCCGCCATTCCAGCGATCCGATCGCAAGCCTGCGGTACTCGTTCATGATCGCCGACGCGAAGGTGGGAGCTGACTGGTTGATCGCAGCGCGCAGGTACGTGTTGAAGAAGCGGACGCAGAGCTCTGCCACCTCTGAGTCGCCGGCCTGGATGGCGGCCAACCCGACATTACGGGTGGCGACAGCGATCGCGTGCACAGCCTCTTTGCGGTGCACAGGGGTGAGGCCGATCATGTCGACAAAGCTGGACATGATCGTGTACGTGAACCACGTCTCCGCGCGGTTGACCTCCGCCAGGATCTGGTCCGACGCTCCTGGCAGCTCGGCGTGGCCCACGTTGAACCAGTCGGGTTTGAAGTCCTTCTTGATCGGCAGGTAGTCCTCGGCGAGGAGCTGTCCGAGGACCTCGATGCTGAGGACACAGATCGGCATGTCGCCGAGCTGAATCGAGCCGAACGCGATGTCGGTCACCTGGGCGATCGATGTCATCAGCTCGCCGCGGTGCCGCCGGTTCTGCCTGCTGTTGACCGCCGCCCTGAGCTCGCGCCTGGCGCGCCTGATGATGCTGCTCACGAGCGTCTCGGCCCGCATGACCTCGAAGATGTAGCCGACGTAAGGCAGCAGGATCGCGAAGTTGATCAGCGCCAGGACGACCGCGAGCGCGAGGCTCCAGGTGGGAACGTAGTTGACCTTGACCTCGGCGCGGACGAGGAAGGTGTAGAGGATTGAAGCCAGAGCGAAGCTGAGCACCAGCGCGTTCAGTGGATTGCGCGTGAAGATCCCCATGATCCGGGGCGAGTAGCGCGAGGAGGTCGTCTGGATGCCGAAGACTACCGAGACGATGACGATGCTCAGGGTCACGCCCTCGGCGCCGCCGACCAGGCCAAGGGTGCCTGCGGCAGCTGCCGGGTCAGGGGTGAAGAAGTCCCTTATGGAGGTGTAATGGATCGCGTCGAGAAAACCGAAAAGCATGACCACCATTACGGCGACGCTGACCAGGGCAAGGCCTGACAGGCCGGCGCCCAGCCAGCCGCGCGTCCCGCTGTCGTTCACCTGCAGCGCGTTCGGCTTGCGCGCCTCTTTAGCCACTGAATGATCCCAAGAACACGACCACGGCGATCCTAAGCGATTGGTACGGAGTTGAAGTCCTCGCGGCTAGAGTTCAGCCGATGATCCGCGCGCTGGTCTTCGACTTCGACGGGCTGATCCTCGATACGGAGGAGCCGATCTATCGATCATGGCTCGAGGTTTACGAAGCCCACGGCGAGGCCCTTCCGTTTGAAAGGTGGGTCCAGATTGTCGGCTCGACGACCGCCGAATTCAATCCCCAGCACTATCTGGAGGAGCGCCTTGGCCGGCCGCTGGCGCAGGACGTCATCGAGCGCCGCATCGGGCGTCGGATCGAGCTCATCCTCGCGCAGCAGCTTCTGCCCGGGATCGTTCAACACATCGACGCGGCAAAGTCGTTGGGGCTCAAGCTCGGCGTGGCGTCGAGCTCGACGCGAGACTGGGTGAGCGGCCATCTCGACAGGCTCGGGATCCTCGGCAGGTTTGATTGCGTCCGTTGCCGGGATGACGTCACCAACGCTAAGCCGGCGCCGGACCTTTACCTCGCGGTTCTCGAGTGCCTCGCCGTCAGCGCGACGGACGCTCTCGCCATCGAGGATTCGCCGAATGGGGTGATCGCCGCCAAGCGCGCAGGCATGCGGTGCGTCGCGATCCCCAACACCATCACAGCGAACCTCGACCTCAGCGCCTCCGACCTGGTCCTCCGATCGCTCGCTGAGATCACCCTGCCCGACCTGCTGGAGCGACTGGAGCCCGGCCACTCTAATCTTTCCGAGTGCGAATCGGAATCCTGACTGGCGGCGGTGACGCGCCGGGTCTCAACGCAGCAATCCGTGGAGTCGCCAGGCGCGCCTTCCAGCTCGGCCATCGCGTCAGCGGCGTGCAGAACGGATGGGCGGGTTGTCTCGAGGACGGGCTGATCGACGAGCTCGCGCCAGAGGGCGTGCGCGGCATCCTCCCGCTCGGCGGCACGATCCTCGGCACCTCACGCACCAACCCGCTCAAGGTCAAGGACGGCGTCGCGACGGTGATCCGGGTGCTGCGACGCAACGGCATCGACGGCATAGTGCCCATTGGAGGCGATGACACCCTGAGTGTCGCGGCGGCAATGCACGAGGCGGGCTTCCCGACAGTGGGCGTGCCGAAGACAATCGACAACGACCTGTCTGTGACCGAGTTCTGCATCGGTTTCGACACCGCGGTGGGGGTGGTGACCGAGGCGCTAGACAGGCTGCACACGACAGCATCCGCACACCATCGCGTGATGGTCGTCGAGGTGATGGGCAGGGACACGGGCTGGGTCGCCCTGGTGGGAGGCCTTGCGGGCGGCGCCGACCTCATCGTCATCCCGGAGTTCGAGCTCACCCTCAAGGAGGTGGTCGGCCACCTCTACAGGCGAAGGGGCGACGGCAAGCTTTTCAGCATCATCGTCATCGCCGAGGGCGCGCACATCCCCGAGCTCGAGGAGGAGGCGGGAGCGACCCAGGAGACCGATGCCTTCGGCCACGTGCAGCTTGCACGACGAGGCATCGGCGACGCACTGGCAAGAAGGGTGGAGAGGGAAACCGGTTTCGAGACCAGGGTCACGGTCCTCGGCCACCTTCAACGGGGCGGCTCCCCGACCCCGACTGACAGGATCTGGGCCACGCGACTTGGCGTGCGCGCGGCGGAGCTGATCGTTGACGGCAAGAGCGGAGTGATCCCGATTCGGCGCAATGGCGACGTGGAGGTAGTGCCGCTCGCGGACGTTGTCAAGGAGACCAGGCGCGTGCCGCGGGAGCTTTACGACCTGAGCCGCGTCTTCGAGTGAAAACCGCGCCCACCAGGAAGAAGCGGATGCTGGACCTTGCCGGCGGCGGCGACGATGGGTCCACAGGCCTCCTCGGCGGCGGTCGCGCGCGCAAGGACGACCCGCGAATCGAGGCCTACGGCACAGTCGACGAAGCCTCCAGCGCGATTGGTCTTGCCAAGTCGCTCTCGTCGCATGCGCGCGTTCGCGCGATCTGTGAAGAGCTGCAACGAGGCCTGTATGCGCTCGGTGCCGAGCTTGCGACCAACCCTGCCTCCAAGGTTTCATTCGGGAGCACTACCGCGGCAGGCGTCGAGCGGTTGGAGGAGTTCACAGCGGAGCTCGAGAAGGTGGTGCCCATGCCTGACGGGTTCATCCTCCCTGGCTCGACGCCAGCCTCGGGGGCGCTCGACCTGGCACGCGCGGTCACGCGACGGGCTGAGCGCCGCTGCCTGACGCTCGAGCGAGAGGGCGGCTTCGATAATCCAGAGGTGCGCAGGTGGCTCAATCGCCTCAGCCTCCTGCTGTTCGTTCTTGCTCGCTACGAAGAGGGCCTCTCAGGCCGCGTCTCCAAGGCGGCAAAGCCGGCCAGGGAAGTTAGAGCTAAGCTACGGGGCAGGTAGCTCCAGATGGCCTACGCCGCCCTCGCCGCAGTCGCAGCGCTCGCCGCGTACCTCCTCATCTCCTATGTCATCTACCGCCGGGCATTCGTGCCTGACAAGGCCAAATTCCTCGACGACTTCACCTTCACTCCGTTTGAGTTTCAGGCCGACTCGGAGGAGGTCGAGCTGCAGACCGCCGACGGACTCAGCTTCGGCGCCTGGCATTTCCGGCAACCGGGCTCTCCGCAGACAGTCATCGTGTCAGGGGGTCACAAGGGGCAGCGCACCAACTCGCTGGGCATCTCGGCCGCGCTGTGGCGGAAGGGATTCAACGTCATCCTCTATTCGTATAGGGGCATGCCCGGCAGCGATCGCGCGCCGATCACCTTCGGCATCAAAGAGGTGCTGGAGCTGCAGGCGGTGATCGCTTTCGCGCGCAAGCGAATCCCGCACGCGAGGATCGGGCTTCTCGGATACTCGATGGGAGCTGTTGTTTCGCTCCTCGGCGCTGCAGGCGAGCCAGGGGTCGAGGCGCTGGTGCTCGACAGCCCGTTCAGCGATCTGAGCACCCTCCTTCGCGAGAACGTCTGGAGGGCGGCCAAGCTTCCGGGGGCTCCTTTTGTGTGGCTTGTGGGCCTGATGCTGCGGCTTCGCAGCGGAAGCAGGCTTTCGGACTGCAGCCCGCAGGCTGTGCTCAGCTCGCTCGAGCCGCGCCCGCTCTTCTTCATTCACGGCGGCGCCGACGACATCACTTCAGTGGCCCACAGCCGGCGTCTCTACGACGCTTACCGCGGTCCGCGCGAGATCTGGATCGTGCAGGGCGCTCCGCACACGGGGGCCTACTTCGCGGATCGTCCCCTTTACGTTGAACGGGTGGCAGGCTTCTTCGCGCGGCACCTGGGGCTCGACGTCAGCGGCCATCTGAGACTGGTCGAGGAAGAAGA
>DAIUFK010000054.1:14351-16329 GCA_036844615.1 Candidatus Dormiibacterota bacterium
GCCAGGTCGCCTAGCTGCCTGCCGTCGGCAGTACGGTGTCCGGGCGAGGCGAGCAGGGCGCGGCCGTCGGCAAGTCTCAGGCTCACCATTAAATGCGTGGCAGGGACTGGGGTGCTTCCGACCTCCAGGACTGTTACGGCGACCCTGCTGCCATCGGGCGACGCCGTCCAGACACTCATACCCGGCTCGAGGTCAGTGACCCGCACATCGCCGCCTGGAGTCGCGATCCGCGTGCTCGCCGCCAGGCAGATGGGGCAGGGGGGCGGGCCCGAGAGGGTGGTCGACGTCACTGTCACCACGCTGTCGATCCTCACTGTCCCTTTCACGCGCTGGACTGAGCCGGCGCTCTGCTTGCGCGCCAGGAAGTCGAAGGCGTACTCGTTGCCGTTCTGAGTCAAGGCCAGCGCCCTCAGCAGCTTGTACGCGCGGTACACGGTCAGTTTCTGCGCGTCGTTGAGGGCACTCAAGGGAAGGTGCTCGTGGGCGACGATGGCGGCGTAGAGGTCCGGCTGCGCGCGGATCTGCGGATACTGCGCGATGGCGTTGGCCTGCTCGCCTCCCTCGCGGGCGATGGGATAGAAGTCGGGATCGCAGTAGACCGGTGTGCCCACCGAGTCCATGACCGCGAACTTGAGAGCGTTGATTGTTAGAGGCACGCCGACCGGGGCCGGCCCAGGGGAACCGCAGGCGATCGTGACGAGGATCGCCAGCGAAACCACGAAGCGTTGTCTCACGCTGTTAATACGTGCCAAGGCGCATCCGGGTAATGAGCGGAACCAAACGTACCCAGCGAGCGTATTGGTCTGAGATGGGTCGCGCGCGGTGCGTACTTATAATCGCGGGGATGGGGCAGGGTTAGCACATGGCCACAGATGTCGTCACCCGCGTCGCGGAGGCCGTCATGTCCAACGTCGGGCGCGCGATAGTCAATAAGGAAGAAGAGGTCAGGTTCTGCCTGGTCACCCTTCTCTGCCAGGGACACCTCCTGATCGAAGACGTTCCAGGTGTTGGCAAGACGATGCTCGCCAAGGCGCTCGCGCGGTCCCTCGACTGCACGTTCCGCCGCATCCAGTTCACTCCGGACCTGCTGCCCTCTGACGTGACAGGCGTCCGTGCCTTCAACCAGAAGATCAGCGATTTCGAGTTCAGGCCAGGACCAGTGTTCGCGCAGATCCTCCTCGCTGACGAGATCAACCGAGCAAGCCCGAAGACCCAGGCAGCGCTGCTGGAAGCCATGGAGGAGCGCCAGGTCACCATCGACGGTGACACTCACGCGCTGCCCAGTCCGTTCATGGTCATGGCGACGCAGAACCCTGTCGAGTACTCGGGTACGTTTCCGTTGCCGGAAGCCCAGCTCGACCGCTTCCTCATGAAAGTGAGGCTCGGGTACCTGTCGGAGAAGGAAGAGGCTCACCTCCTCGGCCAGCACAAGGTCGAGTCGCCGATGTTGGAGCTGCAGCCAGTGGTATCGCCGAACGAGCTCACGAGCGCGCAGAGCGCGGTCCGGGAGGTCTTCGTCAAGCCGGAGCTGCGCGAGTATATCGCCCGCCTTGTCGGCCGCACCCGGGGCAACCCCGAGGTCGCGCTTGGCGCGAGCACCAGGGGCACCCTCAACCTGTTTCACGCCAGCCAGGCCCTCGCCGCGGTCAAGGGCAGGACGTTTGTGATTCCCGACGACATCAAGGCGCTGGCCGAGCCGGTCCTGGCTCACCGCATCATCCTGCGGCCGAACGCAGAGATGCAGGGCCAGAGCGCAGGCAAGCTCGTGGCAGGCCTGCTCGAGCGTGAGCATGTTCCCCAGATGGCTTACGACGGATAAGATGTCCCGCCCCGGAGGCTCAACCGAAATGCCTGGGGCGGCGCTGCGCGGTGCCCGTGGAACCGCTTCGGCTACGTCTGAGGGGGGACATCCCCCCTTGGGGCGTCCGGCCCGGCGGAGCCGGTTCCGGACGCACCCCCCTGCGGCTAGGCGCCCGAT
>DAIUFK010000055.1:0-15676 GCA_036844615.1 Candidatus Dormiibacterota bacterium
TGGAGCCCGGACTTTCCTCCAACCGCTTATTAGGTGGTCGGCGGTCACCCGTCCGCCTCGGCCCGAGGTGATTTTACCCCGAGGTGCGGTTCCCCTAACGGTGGGTGGAGATGCTGCTGCCAGACGCGTGCTCGTCGAGGGCCCGGTTGGCGAGGGCATCAGCACCCCGGTTGCGCTCACGTTCGACGTGGGCGACCACCACCTCGGCAAAGCCACCGAGCAGCTCTTTCGCCCGCCGATGGAGCGGAAGCAGCTCTGCCTTCTTGACCCTGTACGCTCCGTTGATCTGCTCGACGACCAGCTTTGAGTCGAGGTACACCTCCAGCCGGTCAGGCGTCCATTCCGTCACCGCCTTCAGGCCCTCGATCAGAGCTTGGTACTCGGCTTCATTGTTGGTGGCCTTTCCTATGTACCTGTGCAGGCCGCGCAGCCGCAGTCCCTGGTCGTCCTCGATGACAACGCCGACGCCGGCTGGGCCTGGGTTGCCTCGCGCCGCGCCGTCGGTGAACAGCCGAAGGGTCCTCAGGCGAGCACCAGGATCCGGCTGCAGTTCTCACAGTGGACGAGGTCGTCAACGCCCCTGCGCAACAGCTGCATGCCTGACGACGTGACGGTGACGCGGCATGCGGTGCACTGGTTGTTCAGGACCCTGGCGACCGGGGGTTGGGCTCGCGTGCGCGAATAGGCGGACTGGGCCGCCGGCGGGACCTCAACCCATATCCTGTCGCGCTCGGCTTCGACCTCAGCTAGCTCGGCCCGCGCGGCCTCCAGCTCCTCTTTGAGCGCTGGCTCCTCGCCCGCGGAACGCGAATGCGCCTCAGCCAGCGCGGCCGACGCGGCTCGAACCGCTGCGTCGGCGGCATCAGCATCCTCCATCAGGCGGAGCTCGGCGTCCTCCTCCTCGGCGAAGCGCGCCTTCATGTGGGCGACCTCGTCCGACATCTGCATCAGCTCGGTGGGGTTGCGAATGCGACCGCTCATCAGCTCCTTCTCGCGGGAGCGGAGCTTGGATCGATGATCCTCACGGGCGTGGTCCGACTCGCGAAGCCGTGCGGCAGTCCCGTCCTGCGCAGTGCGCGCCTCCTGCAGGGATTCCTCGAGGGCAACGACCTCCGGGTCGGATTCCAACCTCGACTCCAACCTCACGATAACGTCACGAAGGGCCCTTTCCCGCTCAACCTCGGCGTGATAACGGAGCAGGAGCTGGGCCGGATTCATCAGGCCTGCTTGCTTGGTGTCGGCGGGAGCGTGTCGAATCCGATGCGATGTGCGTTCGCTGCGCGGTCCTCGGCCACTGCCATCTCGCCGAACTTCTCCTCGTACGCAGCGACATTCTGCACGAGCAGCTGGGCGAGCAGCTTGAGGTGGTTCGGGCTCATCCCAACGCGCGAGTAGACACGGACCAGGCCGGGCTCCTCGGGCGCCCACTGGCCGAAGTTCAGGACGAACCCGAGCGGGTTGCCGTTGATGAGCACCGCGTCCGTGTAAACGACCTGGCTGGCGCTCTCCTGGACCTTGACCCTGACCGGCATCTCACTCATTCCAGCACCACCAACACCTGGCCCTCCTTGACCACCTCAGTTTCCTTGACTCGGATTTCCCTGACAGTGCCCGCTCGCGGAGCGGTGACCGAGATCTCCATCTTCATGGACTCCAAGATCATGAGCACATCGTCCTCGACGACCGCGTCGCCAACCTTCGAGGTGATCTTCCAGACATTGCCGACGAGCTCAGCTTTGACCTCGGTCATGACGACGCTGCCGAACGGCCGAGGCTCGGAGCCGGCCGGGGTTCTGTTTCGAGGTCGAGCTGGGCACGGGCTTCCTGCACCGAGGCCGCCTCGCGTCCGAGGTCGCGGCACAGGCGCGCAGCCTTTTCGACTAGGTCGCCGTTGCTCTTTGCCATCTTCCCCTCCTCAAGGTAGAAGTTGTCCTCCAGGCCGACGCGGACGTTGCCGGCCATCGTGATCGCCGCCGCCACCAGGGGCCATTGGTTGAGGCTGATGCCGATCACCTGCCAGTGCGACCCGGGTGGCAGGGAATCCACCTGGTCGACCAGGTGGCGGGTCGTGCCTGGGATTCCGCCGAGGACACCCATGATGAGGCTGAACTGGAAGGGAGGCTTCAACACGCCCATGTCGATGAGCGGGCGGGTGTTGCCGATATGGCCTGCATCGAAGCACTCCATCTCGGGCCTGACGCCTGCGGCGTTCATCGCCTCGAGAAAGAACTGGATGTCCTTGAACGGGTTCGCGAAGACGTGGTCGTGGTGGAAGGCCTTGCGCTTCTCGGAGTAGATCGCGTAGTTCATCGAGCCCATGTTCAAAGCTGCAATCTCGGGGCGCAGGTCGCGGACGTGGGCGACACGCTCCTCCGGAGGGATGCCGACTGCGCCGGTCGAGAAATTGATGATCACGTCGGTGCGCGCGCGGACCTCGGCGAAGATCTCGGCGAAGGTCTCGAGGCGCCAGTCGGGGCCGCCGTCGGGGGTGCGCGCGTGGATGTGGACGATGGCAGCGCCCGCGTCGGCGGCTCGTAAGGCCTCCTCGGCGATCTCCTTGGGCGTGTAGGGAATCGCCGGACATTGGTCGTGAGTCGCGAGCACGCCGGTGAGCGCGGCAGTGACGATGGTCTTGGTCATTCGCCGAACCGCGCGGGCCTTAACAGGCGGGGTTGCGACCCATGCTGAAGCGCCTCAAATTGATCGACGCAAGGTGCGTTGGCGAGGGGGAGGGTCGCCACCGCCGGGAGGAGGGAGGGCCCCGGCCAGGTGTGCCAACTCTGCGGCGGTCGCGATTTCATACGGGGATGTTTCCGTGCTTTCGCCAAGGGCGGTCCACCTTCTTGCCGCGCGCTTGCTCCAGGCCGCGGATGATCACCCGGCGCGTTTCCGCAGGGTCGATGACGTCGTCGATCATCGCCCAGCCGGCCGCCAGGTAAGGAGTGATCTGCGCACGGATGGCGTCGAGGAGCCGGCCCCGGGTCTCCTCCGGGTTGTCCGATGCCTCGATCTGCTTGTTGAAGATGATGTTGACAGCGCCCTCCGGACCCATCACCGAGATCTCCGCAAGCGGCCACGCGACGATCAGGTCGGGCTGGTAGCCCTTCCCGCACATCACGTAATAACCGGCACCGTAGGCCTTGCGCATGATCACAGTGACCTTTGGCACCGTGGCCTCGGACGTCGCGTAGAGCATCTTGGCGCCGTGCCGGATGATCCCTTCCTTCTCGACCTGCGACCCGACGATGAATCCCGGCACGTCCATCAGATAGACGAGCGGGACGTTGAACGCATCGCACATCCTGATGAACCGGGCTGCCTTGTCCGCGGAGTCCGAGTCGAGGGTGCCCCCCTTTTGCATCGGCTGATTCGCCACCACGCCGACGGCGTGCCCGCCCGCGCGCGCGAACCCGACCACGATGTTCTTGGCCCAGGTCGGCTTGATTTCGAACCATGAGTCGGTGTCGAAGATTGCCTTGATCACGCGCTTTACGTCGTAGGCGGCTCGAGGGTTCGTAGGGACGATCTTGTCCAACCCCTCGACCAGACGATCCGATGGATCGCCGCTCTCCACAAATGGCGGCGGCTCGCCGTTGCTGGACGGCAGATACGACAGGAACCGCCGCACCAGCGCGATGCATTCGGCGTCGTCGGCCACCTCGTTGTCCCCCACTCCCGACTCGTAGCAGTGCACTTGCGAGCCGCCCATGTCGTGGTCGGTCACGTCCTCGCCGGTGGCCGCCTTCACGAGGCGAGCTCCTCCCAGCGACATCGAAGAGGTCTCCTTGACCATCGGCACGAAGTCTGCGAGGCCCGGGATGTACGCGGTGCCTGCCGCGCATGGACCGAGCATGGCGGCCACCTGCGGGATGACACCGGACATCACCACCTGGTCGTAGAACAGGTAGCCGGTACCGGCAAACGTCGAGCCCGACGCCTCCTGGATGCGCGCGCCCGCCGAGTCGAGCAACCAGACGATCGGCTTGCGATACCGGAGAGCGAGCTCGCGCACGCGCGCTGCCTTGAACTGCTCCCCCACCGCGCCCATCGACCCGGCCATGACGGTGAAGTCGTAGGCGATAACCCACACCTGGCGGCCTTCGACATCTCCGTGCCCTGTCACGACCCCATCGGCCGGCGTGCCGTCTGCGTCGGGCTCCCCGCCACGCACAGCCTGCTGCTGGGCAAGCAAGCCGAACTCGACGAACGTGTCCTTGTCGAAAAGAAGGTCGATGCGCTCGCGCACCGTCAGCTTGCCTCGCTCGTGCTGCCTGGCGACCTTCTCCTTGCCGCCCATCGCCAGGTTCTTCTCGCGCCGCCCTTTGAGCTCTGAGATTTTGGCCGAGTACTCGTCGCTCACGGCCGTGATCCTCCCACAAGAAGGTCATCTCGCTTGCCCCACCGATCGAGGAAGCGGTAGAAATTCCGCTTCGACAACCTGTCCCGCTCCGCCGCCGGGGTCGCCTCCCACACCCGGTGCGCGTACCGGGTGAGCGGAAGGCCCGAAATCGCGACCGCACGGCCGCCATGGTCTCGGAGCCGGAAGCTGAAGTCGATGTCGGCGATCCGGTAGAAGCGAAACTTTGCATCGAACCCCTCCACCGCCTGGGCGTCGGTCCGACGGAACGCCATGCAGTACGCCTCGATCGCGTCAACGTCGGGGCCCGGGTCCTCCTCGAACTCCTTCAACGTGCCCTTGCCGCGGATGCCGAACGGGCCGGCGACGACGACTGTCGGATCGCTGAGCGCCTCGATCAGCGGTGAGACGGCGTCGCCGGTCAGCTCGACACCTGGATCGAACAGCACGCAGATGTCGCCAGTAGCCGCTTCGATTCCTGCGTTGACCGCGGTGCCATAACCGAGGGGCGGTTCCAGCCTGATCGAACGAAGCCTGTATGCAGAGCGAGTGTGCAGCCACCCTGCCATCCTCGGGTCGCCAGAGTTGTCGACCACTATCGCTTCGAAATCGGCTTTGCAGTGGGTGAACACCGAAAGCAGCCAACGCTCGACGTCCGGGATCCAACCGTGCGCGATAGTCACCAGCGAAACAGCACGAGGCGTCACTGGCTCGGCCGCCGGGGGCGGCGCCTTCAAAGCCTGGAGCTCGCTGCCTGTCGCCGAGTCGAGCACGTCCCAGCCGCCGGCGCGGAGCCTCTCGCGGATCTCGTCGGCCGCCTCGAAATCGCGCTCGCGCCTGCGCTCGATGCGCTCGGCCAGGAGCTCTTCAGCCTGAGAGCGGTCCGCTGCTACCCCTTCTTGGCTTTCACGGCGGCGGTCAGCGCAGGCACTATTTTCAGCGCATCACCGACGACACCCAGGTCGGCCATCTTCATGATCGGGGCCTCGGCGTCCTTGTTGATCGCGATGATGATCTTCGAAGCCTTCATGCCCACCGTGTGCTGCATCGCGCCTGAGATGCCGACGGCGATGTACACGCCAGGCCTGACCGATTTGCCGGTCTGGCCGACCTGCATCGCATAAGGGACCCAGCCCGCGTCGACCACGGCGCGGCTCGCGCCGACCGCTCCGCCGAGGGCGCCTGCGAGCGCCTCGAGCAACGGGAAGTTGTCGGGCCCGCCCATGCCTCGCCCTCCGCTGATCACTACCTTCGCGTCTTCGAGCTTCACTTTCTCGGAGGCTTCCACCACTCGCTCGATGATGTGTGCGCGTTTCGAATCGGCGCCGATGGTGGCAGCGACCTCCTTGATCTCGGCAGTGCCACCTGTCTCGGACGGCTCGAACGACTTGGGCCTGATGAGGATGATCGCCGGCTTCTTGTTGGCGCGCATCGACGCGAGCTTGGCGCCGCCGAAGTAGGGCACCTTGGCCACGAAGCCGCCGTCCTTGGCGGCCACGTCACCAGCGTTGGAGATAAGGCCGACGTCGAGGCGCGCGGCGAGACGGCCTGCAACGTCGCGCGAATCCGAGGTGAAGCCGAACAGGACGAGGTCCGGAGCGCCCTCCTTGTGAAGTGCCGCCAGCACGTCGGTCGCGGGCTCGGCGATGTAATCGTCGAAGGCCTTGTCCTCGTTGACGTGGACGACCTTGGCCCCATGCTTGCCGAGCGTCGCCGCCGCCGCCTTGGCGCCGGTACCCAACGCGACGGCTTCGACGTCTCCGAGCTCTCGCGCCTTGGCCATCAGCTCGAGCGCCGTCGGCTGCAGCTTGCCCGCGTTCAGCTCCGCGTACACCAGGATCTTCGGCATCTCTAAAGCACCTTGGCTTCGACGAGCATCTGGACGATCTTGTCCACCGCCGTGCCGTCATCCTGGATTACCACTCCCGCTTTGCGCGCCACCGCCTCGCTCAGGCCCTCGATGGTTTCGGCGGGGTCGCCCCGCTCGATGCCGAGATCGCTCAGGCCGATCTGCTTTATCTCCTTGGAGCGCGCCGCCATGATGCCTTTCAAGGAGGCGTAGCGGGGCTCTGCGATAGCTGCGGTGACAGTTATCAATGCCGGCGTCGCGGCTTCGACCACCTGGTAGCCGTCCGACGTCTGGCGGTTGATCTTGATGGTCGAGCCCTCGACCTGGACCTTCTTGGCGACGGTCAGCTGTGGCATGCCGAGGAGCTCGGCGAGCATCGGCGGGACCATACCGGTGCTCCCGTCGTAGGACTCTGTTCCGCAGATCACGAGATCTGGCGACTCCAGTTTGATCGCCGCAGCCAATGCGCGCGCCGTCAGCAATGCGTCGGCTCCCGCGAGCTGGGGGTCGGTGATCAGCACGCCGCGGTCGGCTCCCATCGAGAGGCCTTTGCGGATCGCGTCCTTGGCTTTTTCCGGGCCCATGGAGATGAGGATCACCTCTCCCCCGTGGGCTTCCTTCAGCTGCAGTGCCTCTTCGATGCCACATTCGTCACCAGGGTCGAGGACTGCCTCTTTCTCACGCGACAACGTGTTGTCAGCCTCTAACGTCGTGGCTGCGTTCGGGTCGGGCACCTGCTTCACGGTGACGACGATCTTCACAAGTAAGCCTCCAGTGGGGGGAAACGACTCCTCAGACCGGGCGCGCGCAGGGCGCTCAACTCAATCATTATCACCGTCGCCCAGTTCGCGACGAAAGCGCTCGTAGTCCGCGGGAGCGTTCAGGCTGCGAAACAGGTCGGGATCCACGCCCTCCAGCCAGGCTACGTCGAGCTGTTCGGCAAGGTCGGATGCACGGTACCTCCCGGCATCCAGGGCAGCGGTGATCTTGGGCAGGGCAGAGCGCCGGTAGGCCGCGCACGCCGGCTCGGGGCGGCCGTCGACGCGAGGGATCGCGGCATCGCAGCCGGCTGATGCCGCCACTGCGATCGCCGCCAGCTCCGGGGTGACGTAAGGCATATCGCAAGCGACAGCGAACGTGACCTCATTTCGCGCGCTGCCGAGCCCCGCCTCCAGGCCAGAGAGCGGCCCGGCGGAGGGCTTGCGGTCGAACACGAGCCGGCAGGGGACCAGCTCGCGAACCTGCTCCGGCTCGGCGAAGGAGACCACCACGTCCGAGAAGCCGGGTGCGAGCCTCTCGATCAGCCATCGCAGGAGGGTGGTCTCCCCCACCTCGAGCCAGGCCTTGGTGCGGCCCATGCGACGGCTCTCACCGCCGGCGAGGACGAGCAGGGTGGCTTGCATCACGACTATCATCGGGCCCGCCGTGAGAGCCATCGACTTCCACGTCCATCTGCCGATCCCCGAATGGCTCGACGCATCGATGAAGGGGTACATGGAAGCGGCCGAAGCGTACTTCCGCTCCAAGGTGGTGCGGCGCTCGCTCGAGGAGCTGGCAGGCGACTACGAGAAGCTCGACGTCGTTGCAGTTCTGCTGGCCTGGGATGCGGAGACCGCCACCAGCCGGCCACGAGTACCGAATGAGCTCGTCGCCCAGGCTTGCGCGGATTACCCGAAAGCATTCCAGGGATTTGGCAGCGTCGATCCGCTCAAGGGGGAACGCGCGGTCGCCGAGCTCGACAACATCAGCTTTTTGGGCCTCAAGGGAGTCAAGCTCCACCCGTCGCTGCAGGCTTTCGCGCCCGACGACGAGCGCTACTGGCCCCTGTATGAGCGCTGCGAGGAGCTTGGCCTGGCGATCCTGTTCCACACCGGCACCAGCGGGATCGGCGCCGGTCAGCCTGGCGGCCAGGGCATCCGCCTCGATTACGCGCGCCCGATCAGGCTCGACGCGGTCGCTGCCTCATTTCCCAACCTCAACGTCATCGCCGCGCATTTCGGTTATCCCTGGCACGCGGAGCTGCTGGCGATGGCGCTGCACAAGACCAACATCTATATCGACATCTCGGGCTGGGCGCCGCGCTACATACCGAGCGAGGTGATTCGCGACATGAAGGGCCGTCTTCAAAACCAGTTCGTGTTCGGCAGCGACTACCCATTCATTCAACCCGAGCGCTGCCTCGACGAGCTGGCGACGCTCGAGATTCCGGAAGCGGCCCTTCAGAAGGTGCTGGTCGGCAACGGCAAACGGCTGCTCGGGCTGTCATAGCCGCGGACCAATCGCGCGGACGCACGGGCCTCGAGCTTTATCGCCTTAGCGGGCAAGAAATTGAACGGCAGCGTGACCGCCTCCTCGGTGGTGACCGTGACCACGGCTCCGTTGACTTGGACAGCCAGCACCGACGCTCTTGGCTCTGACTCGAGAACCGACTGCTGCGCGACCGCGCGCGCGGTGGTGACGTCGATGGTGAGCTCCGAGCGTGACCGCAGTGCGTCGACCTCCGCCTGCTGGGCGGCCGCCTCCGCTGCCTGAGCCGTGGCTTCTTGGAGATCAGCCGCTCGGGAGATAATGAACGCGGAATCCACCGCATACGCGGCCAGCGGAAGCAGGATGACTGGAAGCACTACCGCAAAGAAGGCAAGGACTTGGCCTCGCTCGCGAACTCTCACGACGACTGCCGATGGGTGCGCCACGGCTCCAGCCGCAGCACCACCTGCGACTGGAGCTTCACGTGGCTGGGAAGAAGGAGAAAACCAGCCCATCCGAGATCTACAAACCCTGACGAGGAAGCGACCACGCGGTCCGATCGCGTGAAACCGCCAACCGAAACCGTGAGCGTCGCGGATCGAAGCGGGTAATCGGCGATCAGTGATGCGAAGCGTTCGTGAGCCGTCGCGACGGCAGTTGACGGGTCTGATGACCGTGATGCGGCGTCGGCTGCCGCTTGCGTGGCGGCATCCAGCCCTGCGCGAGCACCCGCGATCTGCACCGCTGCAACAGTGCCCAGGGCGAGCAGAATCGCAATGGGCGCGCACAGCGCAAGCTCGAGCAGCGCTTGAGCGCGAGCGCGTTTCAACCTCATTTTGTGAACACTTCCTTCGCGACTGTCGCTCGCGCCTGAAGTGGCAGACCGCGTGCTCTGACCAGGGGCACGAGAGCAGGCACCTCACCGCCGACCTGCACCTCAACTGCATCCCCGAGATCGCGAGCGCAAACCCAGACCCGAGGCTCGGGTCGCGAATCGCCCTGACACCAAGCGGCGGCGACGACTCCGACCAGGCTTGGTGCGAGGGTGCGCAACGCGACTTCAGCTGCGATTGCAGGTTTGGCACCGGCGACAGCGCCTGCCCTGGCACCGGCAAGAGCGGCAGACCGCGCAGCGAAAAGCTCCGAGCCCCAGACTGCTGTCTCCACGGCGCCAAGCACCAAGACCAGCGCGACCGGCCATGCCAGGGCAAATTCCATGAGGGCCGTGCCACGCATGAATCGGAGCCGCCTGCTCAACGCAGGTTCTGCTGCAGAGCTGTCACGGCCGGAAACATGACTATCGCGAGAAACGGCAGCAAGACTCCCACAGCGGCGGGTATCAGCACTTGGTTCAGCGCCCGCCGGCTGTGAGCAATTAGCTCACGCCGCTGGGCGTGTCTGAGGTCTATGGCAAGTGCTCGTACGCCATGGAGAACACCGGTCCCGTACTCGCGGCTTGCCCCAAGAATCGTTGCGAGGCTGGCAAGACGTGGAATGTCCAGCTGTTCCGAGTACTGCATGAGCCGCGTTTCAAAGGGGACTGATCCGGCGACCTGGGCTGCGATGAGGAGACGGCGGAGGTCCGCTGGGAGCTCTCCCTGAACTTTCGCCGTCACAGAACCCAGAGCAGACAAAGCACTGCCGCCACCGCTCAACTCCAGGGTGAAGAGCTCGAGCAATGGAATCAGCTCCGCCGCAAGGCGCCGCTGCCTGGCGACGATGGCCGACCACAACACCAGCGCGCACGATCCCACTCCGATCGCGAACCCGAAGGCTCCGAGCACCGCGGATGTAGCGGCGCCGACGACAGTTAATGCGCAACAGAACGTGAGCGCAATTGCGATCAGGCGTTCTGGGCTGTGTTTCCACCCGGCTCGCACGATCGCTCCGGCTAGGCGATCGCGCGCCTGCAAGCCACTCAACTGTCTCAGCCACCAGCTCGTCGGCTTCACTTCCGGAAGCGGTTGTGAGTGGCGGCGATGCCCCAGCCAGCGCGCCGCGTCGATGCCATCCGGACGGTCCGCAAGAGCCAAGACCCCAACACCGAACGTCGCGCCTGCGGCCATGACCGCGAGGATGGTTACCACGTCATGCATCGCTTAGCCGGACCCGCTCAAGGCCGGGCAGGTGCAGCAAGCGTCTCATCCAGATATAGCTGCAGCCCATGATGCCCAGCATCGCGAGCAGGAACGCCTCTCCGACAGGTCGTTGAAACGCGTCCAGGTAGGGCGAATGCAAAGTCGAAAGGACGACTAGAAAGGCGATTGGAAGTGAAACGATGATGCTCGATGCCGACCGGGCCTGCACCTGAAGAGCCCGTGCCTCGCGCTCGACCTCCTGCGCCGCGCTGACCGACGCTTCGAGGTCGGCGAACAATGGCGCCAGCTCGCCGCCTCCGGGTCCCTGGATCTGAACCGCCGCAGCGAGCATGTCGAACAGCGGCTCGCCGATTCGCTCGCGCGCATTGGCCCATGCCTGCCGGCGGCCGCCGGTGGCCCCGCTTATGAGTCGAAAGTCGGCGCGCAGCGGCGCAGGCCCTCGTTGACCAAGGATCTCGATCGCCTGGTTGACGGTGGCTGCACCAGTCTGCAAGAGCTGGCGCAGCATCCTCACGGCTTCCAGCACAGCGTCCTGCCGAACCACCTGCTTCGACCGCGCCCGCATCGCGACAATCGCGCGCACAGCTGAGCCAGCGCCAATCGCGCCGGGCACAACCAGCGCAAGCAAGCCGGTCAGCGCGCCGGCCGCCGTCGCGCCCGCAACCGCGGCGAGGATCTCGGTCACCACCAGGCTGCGCCCGTTGAGCCACGGCCAACCCGCGCGGGCGGCCAAGGAGCCCTCGCCAGACCACCATCGACTGGCGAAATTGGGAAGCCACCACGTCGGCCGTTCACCAGCTGTCGAGACATGAGCAGGGAGGCGGAGAGCCATGATCGCGGCGAAGATCCCCAACGCAGCGCTGAGCGCGGCTGCGACCTCAACCATCGAAGGCATCAAGAAGCCGCATTGGATCGCAGACCGCAGCGAGCTTGGATCGCACCCGCTCGGGCATCGCCGCCGGGGAGCCAAGGCGGTGCCAACGGCCGTCCCTGCCGAGGCCGACCAGCTCTTGCACAGCTGGTCTGCCGTCATCAACGCCGCCGACGCAGCCGAGCGAGAGCAGCTTGCGAACTCGGGATTCACCAGCCAAGCCGGCACCCCTGACGAGGCCTGCATACAGAACGAGGTCGACTGTGTGCACGACCTCGGCGAGGACCGCCTCCGCTCGGGGCGCCTGCGGATTGCGCAACGCCACGCGCACGAGTCGCGGCAGCGTTTCACGTGGGCTGTCCGCGTGGATTGTGCAGATCGAGCCTGGATGCCCGGTGTTCATCGCGTCGAGAAGGTCGAGAGCCTCGCCTCCACGGACCTCTCCGATGATGATGCGGTCGGGCGACATTCGAAGGGCCTCATGGACGAGCATCTGAATCGTTATCGCGCCACGTCCCTCGGTGTTCGGTGGCCGCCCCTCGAGAGATATGCAATCGCGGAGCTCACGCCACAGGTGCAGCTCTGATTGGTCTTCGATGGTGACCACCCGTTCGTCAGGCGGGATCAGCCGCGCGAGCACGCGCATGAAGGTTGTCTTACCCGCCCCTGCGCCGCCCGCGATGAGAATGTTCAACCGGCCGGCAACCGATGCCTCGAGAAACGTAATGAGCTCTGCTGGCAAAAAGCCAGAGTCGGCGAGCGACGCAAGGTCGCGAAAGCGGGCTGGTGGATGGCGCCTGATGGTGACGCTCATCGGTCGCGCCGGCGGTGATAGGGCCGCATGCAGCCGGCTCCCTTCCGGAAGCGTCATCGTCACGGTCGGGCTGGCGCGGTCAAGGCGCGCGCTCAAGGTCCCGTCTGTGTACCAGTGGACGAGATCGACCAGCGCCGTCTCATCAGTGAAAGGCGGGTCGATCTCGTAGCGCCGGCCCGCCTTGAACACAAAGCAAGCCTCGGTGCCATTGATGCGAACCTCTTCGACGTCCGGATCGGCGAGATGCTCCGCAAGCGGCCCTAGCGGCGTCACCGCCGCGAAGACTCGCCGCCCCAGCTCATCAAGCTCTTCCCGACTGATTACTGTCAGCGCGCGCTGCTGTTCCTCCGCGAGCACGCGCCCGACGAGCTCGTAGACCCAGAGTTGGTCATCCACTCGAAGGCGAGTGCGGTCGCGGCGTGCGAGCTCGGTTGCGAGGTCGGCTTCGACGCGAGCGCGGATATGAGATTCGACCGACGAACGATTGCCGCTTGTTATCGCCATGCGCTGACGGCCGTCCAGGATTCCGGATGAATGGAGCGGATGAGCTCACGAAGAGTGCCGCGAAGGGCCCCTTCGCGGTGAATCGGCAGCCCTTGCGACAACCGCTCGGACAATCGCCGGTCTTCATTGATCCGGGCAATGACCGGCAGCTGATGGCGGCTTGAAAGGACCTCTTCCGCACGGTTCAGGCGGCCGGGCCCGATCCTGTTGAATACCAGGCCAACGTTTGCGGCTCCGAGGACGCCCGACTCGAGCGCTTTGTCTGCTCGCTCGAGCCCGCTACGGTCCGGGACGATAACCCACAGGAGCCAATCGGAGGCTGCCGACAGCTGTCGCTGAAGCACGCCGGTGCTGTGACCGAGGTCGACCACCACCGATTGGTGCCGCGAACGCTCCGCATCAACGAGCTCGAACCCGTTGATCGGTCCGTCGACAGTTTGTCCAACCTCGGCGAACCGAAGCCTCTCCTCGATGCACACCTGCCGCTCGGCGCTCGCGCGTCCGTCCGCAGCGCGAGCCGGGATCGCGATGTTCGCGTCAAGAAGGCTTCCCACGCCTCCGCCCTCAGCGTCACCGTCGAGCAGCAAGGTCGAAATCATGTTCGCGGACAGGCACCGAGCAATTGCCACCGCCAGAAACGAGCAACCAGGGCTGCCTTTGGCGCCGGCGATCGCGATGACCCGCCCGCTCACGGCTGAACGGCCGCCGCCATCGCCTGGTCAGGTGTCGATATCGCACTTTCTGTGCCGCCCTCGGCGCCGGGGTCCGCAATAACCGCGGCGAGATGCATGGCGTTGGCTGCGTAGACGAATGCAGCCGCCTGCTTGGTTCCGACGACAACGACAAGACCTCCTGAAACCGTCGTCCGAACTTCGACGCCCAGGGCAAACGGAATCACTGTGGGCTGCGCGGCGGTGCCGCCTATAACGAAGATGTCGACCTTCGAGCCGGGGCTCGCGGCCGAGACGTCTTTCACCGGCAAGAACACGAGGCGCCTGTCCGTGAAGGTAGTGGAGTCCATGACGTCGCTGTGCTGGATCAGCTGACCTGAGGACAGGTCGTGAGATGCGCGAAGGCCGGCGAGCGCGGATGCGTCGGCTCTGCCGAACAGAAGGGAGCGTCTTGACCCAACAGTGACGCGATCAAGCGCGAGCGCGTCTGCGCCCAGCGTCGCGCCGGCCGGAAGGTCGCGTGCAGCGATGTATACCTCCACCGCAGAGCGCCCGGGATCGGCCAGTACAAGCAGCGCCGCGCTGACGCCACCACCGATCACGAGTGCCAGAAGTGCCACCAACCACCTCTTCGTCGAAACCATCGCGCCGACGACCTTATGACCCGGGCGCCACCCGCGCCAACCTCGCTTGTTAAGGCAGCCGTCCGCAAAGTGTTGGTTGCGCACTGTAAACCTATACTTGACAAACTGCCTGCAAAGTTTATGGTGCACCCATGGTCGCGACACTGGCTCTGCCCAGCCAGGAGAAGGCAGGTGAAACGCGAAGACGGTCGCTCCTCGCGGAATCTGATTCCCTGCTCGACGACGTGGAGGCGCTTCGCCTAAGCGATCAGACGGAGGCACCTCCTCCACTGCGCGAGGCGATCCGAGCCCTGCAGATCCGGCTTGGACGCCACGATCCACCTCTGGCCCCGGCCACATTGCATGCCGCACACGATCTGGTCTTCGCCGTTCAGCAGAGACTGATGGCTGCCAATCCCAACAACCCGCGGCCCAATCGCCACGCCGGCAGGCCAGGCGGACAGCCGGTGATGACCGTGGTCCGCGATGACAGGCGGTGGAAGGTCCTCACGTTGCCACCTCCCCCCAACAACGCGGGCGAGGAGGAGTGGCTCGAGCTTGTCGAATCGACGGTGGAGCGAGCGTGGGACCGCTGGTGTTACGCGCAACAGCACGCGGTGCGTGCCGCGCGCGCGCATTTCAAGCCGCATGTTGCGCTCGCAGTAGCGCGAACAGCGTGGTCCAACTATTGGGAGCTCTACGTTGAGGCGGAGCGAATCAGGGTGCGCTTGCGGGCCCTGGCTCCTTCGACTCCCGCAGGAAGGACTGCAGCTCCTCGCGCCTGACCGGGGCGGCCGACGCACGCACGCGGTCGGCGAACTTCTGGAGGAATTTCCTCAGGCCGTCGTCGTCAAGCCGTGTCGCTGACTCGATGATCTCGGCAACATCCGTCTGGTGTGCGGGCTCGACGATGCGGGCAAGCATCTCGGCGAAGTCCGCAGGCAGCTGACCCATCAAGGCCGAGTTTAGGGGTGGCCTCGCCCGGACCTCCTAGAATCCAGAGGCCATGCAGCCTGTCGTGATCGGGGACGTGATCTGGGAGCCGAGCCCCGACGTGATCGCCAGGAGCCGGCTCAAGCGCTTCATGGACGGGCACGGGATCGAGACCTTCAGCGAGCTCCTAAAGCGCGCCGACGACGACATCGAGTGGTTCTGGGACGCCGCGATCAAGGACATCGACATCGCCTTCTACCGCCACTACGACAAGGTTGTCGACCTGTCGCAGGGCAAGGAGTGGGCGAAGTGGTGGGTCGGAGGGCGCATGAACATCGTGCAGAGCTGCCTCGACCGCCATCGCGATCGCGAGTTCCACGACAAGCTCGCGCTCATCTGGGAGGGCGAGCCTGGCGAGGTCCGCAAGCTCACGTACGGCCAGCTTGACGAGGACGTGTGCCGCCTCGCGGGCGCGCTGCGCCGCCTCGGGGTGCGGCCCGGCGACCGCGTCGGCATCTTCATGCCAATGTGTCCCGAGGTCGCCATCTCGGTGCTCGCCACGGTCAAGATCGGCGCGGTCATCATCCCGATCTTCTCGGGCTACGGCGCCGAGGCCATCGCCACGCGCCTCCAGGACGCCGAGGCGAAGGTGCTCATCTGCGCCGACGGCTTCTACCGCCGCGGCCAGGTCGTGCCGATGAAAGAGAC
>DAIUFK010000056.1:0-8598 GCA_036844615.1 Candidatus Dormiibacterota bacterium
CTGCTCGACGATGACGCGGTACTCGTGGGGTGTGAGGGCGACCTCCCGCAGCCGCTTCTCGTCTATTTCTTTCACCGTCATGCTATGAACTCTCGACGAGAGATTCGGTGTCCAGGTGGTCCAGCTGCTAGGCGCGGCCGAGCACCGGAGCGCGCGCATCCGTTGATGCGTAAGCGAGGAGCGGAGGACGCAACGACGCAGATGGGCCGCATGGGCGCCGAAGATCCGTCGAGAGTCAACTCACGAGGACCCGGGCTGTAGACTCGACCACCGAGCGGAAGAGCTTGAGGCCGTCGGTGCCGCCGAGCTCGGGCTCCGAGCAGCGCTCGGGGTGCGGCATCATGCCGAGGACGTTGCCGCGCTTGTTGGTGATGCCCGCGATGTTGTGCAACGACCCGTTGGGGTTAGCGCCAGGCGCGACTCTGCCTGCCGCATCGCAGTAGCGGAAGACGACCTGCCCGTTCTGCTCGAGGCGCGAGAGCGTGGCGGGGTCGGCAAAGTAGCTGCCCTCGCCGTGCGAGATGGGCACGCGAATGACCTCAAGCTCCGCGCACCGGGAGGTGTAGGGCAGATCGTTGCGCTCCACCACCAGGTTGGTCCATTCGCATCGAAACTCCATCGATGCGTTGCGGATCAACGCCCCGGGCAGGAGGCCTGCTTCGCACAGGATCTGGAACCCGTTGCAGATGCCCCAAACAAGTCCGCCGCGGTCGGCAAACTCGCCAACCTTCTCCATGACAGGCGCAAACCGCGCGATCGCTCCGGTACGCAGGTAGTCGCCGTAGGCGAAGCCGCCGGGAAGGATGATACAGTCGCAGCCCTTCAGGTCAGCGTCCTTGTGCCAAAGATATTGAAGCTGCCCGCCGAGGACCTGGTCTATGACCCAGCCGCAGTCTCGATCGGACCACGTGCCGGGGAACACGACCACTCCGAACTTCATGTGTTCTTGTGCCCGTCCACTTCGATCTCGAAATGAAAGTCCTCGATCACGTGGTTGGCCAGCAGCTGGCGGCACATCGCCTCTACGCGCTGTCTCGCCTCGTGCTCGTTGGCAGCGTCGAGGCGCACCTCGATGTACTTGCCGACGCGCACGTCCGAGACCTCCCTGAAACCGAGCGAGGCAAGGCCCTGTTTGACGGTGATTCCCTGCGGGTCGTTGACGACAGGCTTGGGGGTCACGATGACTTTCGCGATCATCGTTCGTTCCTGGCTTTGGGTGGGAACAGCGGCTTTCCTACCAGGCGGTGGTAAGCGGTGAGATAGCGCTCGCGGGTCTGCGCCACGATGTCTGCAGGGAGCTCAGGTGGCTCCGACTCCTTGTCCCAGCCTGACCTGGTGAGCCAATCGCGGACGAACTGCTTGTCGTACGACTCCGGTGAGGTACCTACAACGTAGGTGGAGGACTCCCACAGGCGCGAGCTATCAGGCGTCAGCGCCTCGTCGATGAGAATCAGATCGTCGCCGATAGTGCCGAACTCGAACTTGGTGTCGGCGAGAATCAGCCCGCGGCGGGCCGACAGGTCCGCGGCGAACTTGTAGAGCTCAAGGCTTGCCTCGCGCATCTTGTCAGCCAGCTCGGCTCCTATCTCCTTTTTCATCTGGGCGAAGGTGACGTTCTCGTCGTGTCCGGTCTCAGCCTTGGTTGCAGGCGAAAAGATCGGAGTCGCCAACTTCTCACTTTGCCGAAGGCCTGGGGGCATCTTCTCCCCAGCCAGGCTCTTCGACTCCTCGTACTCCTTCCATGCGCTGCCGGCGAGGTAGCCACGCACTACGCATTCGAAGTCGATGCGCTTGGCTTTGCGCACGATCATGAAGCGGCCCGCGAGCTCACCGCGCTTGTCTTTGAGCTCCGCTGGAAGGTCCGGCACCTGGCCCGACTCCAGGTGGTTCTCTCGGAAGTAGTCGGTCTGAGAAAACCAGAAGATGGAAAGCTGGGTCAGGACCTTGCCTCGATCGGGGATGCCGTTGGGCAGGATGTGGTCGAAGGCGGAGATGCGGTCGGTGGCGACCATGAGGAGCCGGTCATCGTCGAGCTCGTACGTGTCCCGGACCTTGCCTCGGGCGAAGAGCTTCAACGGCAGGTCCGTCTTGATCACTGCCGGCCCCGCGATCACTTGGTCTTGACTCCCAAACCAAGGCGTTCGTACGCGAGGTCGGTGTGCTCAAGCCCACTCCAGGGATCGAAGACCTCCTCCATGCGCTCGCCGATCCGGCTCATCACCTCTTTGTCCTTTTCCAAGATCGAGCGGAAGCCAGGTCCGTCCTCCGCCATCGCCTCCATCGCCGACCTCTGCACGACAAGATAGGCGTCCTCTCGGGACACCCCGCTGTCCACGAGCGCGAGCAACACACGCTGCGAGAACACGACCCCCCCCGCGAGCTGCAAGTTGCGCAACATGCGCTCGGGACGCACTTCAAGCCCACGCAGGACCTTGGCCATCTCCTGCGCCATGTAGTCAACCGTCGCGCAGGCGTCAGGAAAGATGATCCTCTCGGCCGAGGAATGGCTGATGTCGCGCTCGTGCCACAACGCCGTGTTCTCCAGCGCCGTGACGAGGTGGCCTCGCACCACGCGGGCGAGCCCGCAGACACGTTCCGTCAGGACGGGGTTGCGCTTGTGGGGCATCGCGGAGCTGCCTTTCTGCTCCTTTCCAAACGGCTCAAACGCCTCGCCGACCTCACTGCGCTGGAGGTGCCGGATCTCGGTCGCGATCCTCTCGAGCGTCCCCGCCACAAGCGCGAGCGCGGACATGAAGCTCGCGTGACGGTCGCGCGCCACGACCTGGGTCGAGACGATGTCAGGCGTCAGGCCGAGCTCCTTACAAACGTGCTCCTCGACTTTCGGGTCGATGGTCGCGTGTGTGCCGACCGCCCCGCTGACACGGCCAACAGCTATCTCCTCAGCCGCGCGCTCGAGCCGCGCCTGCGCCCGATCGAGCTCGGCCACCCACCCTGCGACCTTGAATCCGAAAGTGGTTGGCTCGGCGACGACGCCGTGCGTGCGACCCGCCATCAGGGTTCTTCGATGGCTGACCGCGAGCACGGCGGCTGCGTCCCGAACCGTTGCAAGGTCGGCGATGATCAACCTGGCTGAGTCGCGGAGCTGCACCGCCGTCGCCGTATCGTTCAGGTCCTGGCTGGTCATTCCAAGGTGGACGTAACGCGCCTCGGGTTGGCCTATCGACTCGTTGACAACGGTCAGGAACGCCACTACGTCGTGGCCAACCTTCGCCTCGACCTCTGCGATCCTGTCGGCGTCAAAACTCGCCTTGCGGATCTTGGGGAGAGCCGAGGGCGGGATGCGGCCGAGGGTCGCCCAGGCCTCACACGCCAGAATCTCTATGCGAAGCCACAGTTCGAACCGGTGCTGGTCGGACCATACCGCCCGAATCGCAGGCGGAGAGTAGCGCTCGATCAAATAGGGCACCGGCTCCCAATTAACGAAATGGGGGACACAACGATTATAGCCGCAGCAGGTCGCCGGAGCAGATGTTGTAGGTGGTCACACGGTGCCCACAAGATGCTGTGTGCTCCTACTCGCGAGAAGAGCGAATTGGGCCTGGCGTCCATAATCCCGATCGCTCTCATGGCTGAACCTCGTAACCAGCAACCGTGGTCCCTCGTTTGAAGGCGCACAAGCTGATGGGCTCGTGAGCGACCTGCAGCGCGATGACGAGCGTGAGCTCGTCGAACGCGCCAAGCGGGATCCCCGGCAGTTCGGGGCGCTCTACGACCGCCACTTTCAGCAGATTTACAGGTTCGTGTATTCAAGAGTGAGGGAGCAAACCGCGGCTGAAGACGTTACTTCGGAGATCTTCATCAAGGCTCTGAAGGCCATGCCCCGTTACCAGGACACGGGGCGGCCCTTCGCTGCCTGGCTGTACCAGATCGCGGTGAACGCCATCGCGGATCGCTACCGCACGCTCCGGCCGGCCCAACCGCTCGACGACTTCCACGACCTCTCGATCGCGGGACCGGCCCTCGAGGACCTCGCCGCGCATCGCGACGAGCTCCGCCGGATCTGGACCCTCGTCGAGCAGCTGCCCGCCCAGCAGAAGACGGCGCTGGTCCTCAAGTTCCAGGAGGACATGAAGATCGAGGACATCGCGATAGCAATGGGCAAGACCTCCGGCGCGGTGAAGCTCCTGATCCATCGAGGCGTCAGCCGGCTCCGCCAGGATGCCGATGCCCTGAGGCCTGTCGAATGACCATGAACCACGACCCCGACCTCGACGACGTCCTTCAGGACGACGAGCTGGTTCGCCTTGGCGCCCTGCTGAGGTCGACCCGTCGAGCCGAGCCTCCGATTGACGAGGCGTTCCGATCAGCGCTGCGGCGGCAGCTGATGCAGACGGCATGGGAGCTGGGTCAAGGCCACACGCCGTGGTGGCGCCGCCTGTCTGCACCGGCGACTCCTTCGCTGGCATGGGTCGGTGCCGCCGCGGGCGTTCTGCTCATCGCGTCGGTCGTCGTTTACACGGCAAGCCAGCAGCCGGGAGTTGGAGGCAACCAGCTCATCATCACGAGCCCGATCGCGGATTCACACGCTGTTCAGCTGCAGCAGCCAATCCTTGTTGCCTTCAACCAGCCGATGGACCACAAGTCCACTGAGAAGGCCGTGACGATCGCGCCGGCGACCTTTGTCGCCTTCTCATGGAACGCGAACACGCTGAAAGTTCAACCGACCAGCGGCAACCTTTCGCCGAACACCCAGTACCAGGTGACGATCGGGCCGGGCGCCATGACGCAATCCGGTCATGCGCTGCTGACCAGCCCGAAGACGATCACGTTCGTGACGCAGCCGTCGGCGACTCCAACTCCCACGCCCAAGCCGGCGGCCAGCCCGACGCCAGGGCCGCTCGCCGAGCACAGGCTCACCTCCGCGCCCGCGGGCACCGCTAACACAGCGCAGTGGTCGGCCGACTCTACGACCATCTACGTGGTCGGTGACAAGGGCGCCCTGCAGTCGGTTGCCGTGAGCGACGGCACCGTTAAGGTCCTGGTCCCGGACGGGGTGTCCTATCCGGCGATCGCGCCGGCCGGCGACAGGCTCGCCTTCGTTCGCGCGGGCAAGATCGAGATCCTGACGCTCGCGTCAGGCTCGACCGCGGATGTCACTGCAGTTTCAGATCTCACCGCCCTCAGCTGGGTCAAGGATCAGCTGTTCTGGGCGACCGGCGACGGCGTGTTCAAGTCAGCCGCCGACGGTCCATCCCAGGTGGCCGCAGGCACTCATGGCAACTCCTCCATCTTGTCGATCGCACCCGACGGCGCCCACGCCATCGAACAGGAGGGTCATTCGCTTTCGGTGCTTGACCTTGCTACCTTGAAGAGCACGAGGTTCGGCGGCAACGCAGCTGCGTTTCTCGGCTGGTCGCCTGATGGTTCGCGACTCCTTTTCCAGGGCAACGAGGCGACGGTGGTCGCCGACGCTTCCGGACAGACGATCGCGACGATCCTCTCAGGCGACCCGAGCTGGTCGGTCAAGGACGAGATCCTCGTTGGCAACGACACCTCCCTCGTCGCGGTTAGGCCCGACGGTTATGGGCCGACCAAGCTGGGCACCGGGACCTATCGCCTGCCGGTCTGGGCGCCGAATGGAACCACTTTCTCGTTCGTGCGTGGCGGGGCGATCTGGAGCGCGACTGCTGCTCCCCTGGCGCCCGAGCCGGCAGCCATCGACCAGGCCTCCGCCGTTGTGAGCTCGTTCATGAATGCCAGGTTGAAAGGCGATCCCAACCTCCCGAGCACTTACCTCGACAGCAAGGGCAAGCAGGCCTATTCGAGCAGTGGCTTGCCGCTGTTGATCAGCGGCGACGCAAGCTTCTCCCGCTTCTACGTGGTCGCCCAGGAGATGACGGAACGCCACCCCGACACCGCCAGGTTTGTCGTTCGCCTCGTGCTGACCAAGGGCACGCTCGACGTCAGTGACTACGACGAAACGCTCACCCTCAAGCGAGACCAGGCCAGCGATCCCTTCCTGATCGACCAGGCCACCGCCGGCCCGACCCGCGACCTCGGTAAGGGCGCGGAAGTCGTGAGCGTCGACATCGCCGCGGGCAGCGTCAAGGTGGTCTTCGACAGCGACCTTGTCTCGGACACCGTCGCCGATGGCGTGGTTCTCCTCGACGACAAGGGCAAGCGAGTCGGCGGACCATCCACCTACACCAATCGCACAGTTGTAATCACTGGCCTGGAGCTCGCGCCGGGCGCCTCCTACCGGCTTGCGGTGCTCACCACCGTGCAGGACGTGAGCGGCCACAACGTACCTTCCGAGTACGACGTAAGCATCTTCGGGCCGGCGGATTCTGTCTCGACCGGCGGCCAGGGCGACGTGAGCAACCCGCCGTCGCCGGAGCCGACCCCAATCCCCACCCCTTCGCCAGTGGCAAGCCCGACCCCTTAGGGAATCGCAGAATCCCGCCAGGCGGATACGCTCCTCGCGCCAGCGTTGCAGGGTTGGCCGGGGTTCCCCCGGCCATGACTTTGTCTCTAACACCACCCAGCCGCGGCCGGGAGAGCTCCGTCTAAAACAAGCCCATCCTTATACCGGAAAGAGATCAGGCGCGCGCGAAGCGCCCGCCGATAAGAGGGAACCATCCGGGTCCCTCTTATATTTTCTTTAGCGCGCGGGCGGCGCGGCACATCGCAGTGACCGAGCCCGAGTGTCCGATGGTTCCGGCAAGAGCCGCCTCGAGCGCCTCGGCGAAAGGCAGTCGCAGCACCTCCATGTCCTGCTCGTAAGCCTCCGGGCTGCGCTCTGACTGGGTGATGTTCTGCGCCAGGAAAAGGTGGGCCCGCCCTGTCAGGAACGCCGCCCCGTGGACGACTCCGAGCGATGTATAGCTCTCGGCCACGAGGCCGGTTTCCTCCGCCAGCTCTCGGCGAGCACAGGCGATAGGCTCCTCGTCTCCGTCGAAAGTGCCGGCGGGCACCTCCCACGACGACTCGTCCCACGCGTGCCGCCACTGGCGAACCAGCATGGTGTCCTGGTTTTCGAAGTACGGAACGACGAAAGCCGAGTCGGGGTTGACGAGGACCGTGTAGCGGGCTTCGGCCCCGTCGGAAAAGCGGATCACGTCGTCGCGCAGCGTGAATGGACCCGATTGTCCAGCGACCGAGGAGGCCGTGACCTCGAACGGCCTACCGTTCGGGTGCGAGAACTTGCTCAGTGCTTCTGCACCATCACCGCCGCCGCCGCGGCCGCCGCGGCGACGTGACGTGGGTCGGCGCCGTAGTCGAACGGTGAAGTTTCACCTGCGTACTTCTTCGCCTTCTCAACCAGGTCCGGATGGTCTTCGATGAAGCGCGTGCTCAGATTGCCGGCGCGGAAATCGGCGCTGTCGAGGATGGCGCGGTGATAGCTGATGGTGGTGGTGGGCCCGACGACGACGAACTCGCGCAGCGCCCGGCTCGCGCGCGCGATGGCCTCAGCGCGATCGCTGCCGTGGACGATCAGCTTCGCGACCAACGAGTCGTAGTTGGGAGGCACTTCGGAACCCGGACCGAAGCCCGAGTCGACGCGGACGCCAGGGCCGGCGGGAGCCACCCACCGCGCGATGCGCTTTGGGTTCGGCATGAACTTTCGCAAGGGGTCCTCCGCGTTGATGCGCATCTCGATGGCGTGGCCCATCCACTTCACCTGCTCCTGCGTGAAGCTCAGCTCCATGCCCGCGGCGATTCGGATCTGCTCCTTGACCAGGTCGATGCCTGTCACCGCCTCGGTGATCGGATGCTCGACCTGGAGTCTGGCGTTGACCTCCAGGAAGTAGAAGTCGCCATCGCTGAATATGAACTCGACAGTTCCAGCGTTGACGTAGCCCGCGGCCCTGGCTGCACGGATCGCCGCCTCGCCCATTGCGTTTCGGATCTCAGGTGTGACCGCCGGCGACGGGGTCTCCTCCATGATCTTTTGATGGCGGCGCTGGATAGAGCATTCGCGCTCGCCAAGGTGCACCGCATTTCCGTGGCTGTCGCATATGACCTGGATCTCGATGTGGCGCGGCTTGCGAACGAAGCGCTCCAGGTAGATCGTCCCGTCGCCAAACGCCGAGCGCGCGGCCTGCGCGCTGCTCTCGATAGTGGCAACCAGCTCCGCTTCCGACTCAACCACTTTCATGCCGATGCCGCCGCCGCCCCCTGAGGGCTTGACCATCACGGGAAAGCCGATCTCCCGCGCAGCGGCGACCGCAGCGGCCGAGTCCCCAATCGCGCCGCTGCCCGGTGTCACAGGCACGCCGTTGTCGACCGCCATCTGGCGGGCGGCAAGCTTCGAGCTCAGGGCGCGCATCGCCGACGCCGGCGGCCCGATGAACTTGATTCCTGCGGCCTCACAGGCATCGGGAAATGCTGACTTCTCGGACAGAAAGCCATAACCCGGATGTATCGCCTCGGCGCCGCAGTCGTGCGCGACCTTGACGATGCGCTCGAGCTGGAGATAGGACTCGCCCGGCGGCGCGCCGCCGATGTGATGAGCCTCGTCCGCATATCGTGTGTGAATCGCGTTGCGGTCGGCATCGGAGTAAACCGCGACGGTCGCGATGCCCAGCTCGCGGCACGCGCGCATGACGCGGATGGCGATCTCGCCTCGATTGGCGA